>CANQDS010000124.1 GCA_947593655.1 uncultured Lachnospiraceae bacterium
CGCTCTGCAGCGTGAAATCCCGGCGCATCACCATGTCCGGGCCGAAGACCTCGGCCTCGTGCACCAGGCCGCCCACCTTGAGCACGCGCTCGTCGCCCTCGTAATCCACCCAGGCGTTGGCCTGCTCGATATCCAGCGCGCCGTTTCCGCTGGCGTCACAGATCCCGTACTCCGAGACAAAAATGGGAAGCCCGGCGTCCAGTGCATTTTTCATGCGTGTCCGCAGATCTTCTTTGTGTGTGGCCGCGTAAAAATGCAGCGCATACATCAGGTTATCGTATCCCGTGATCGGATCTGCGGCCGCCTGATCCACGTACTGGCTCCAGTTCGGCGTGCCCACCAGAATAACGGCGTCCGGATCGTTCGCGCGGATCACCGGAATGACCTCGTTTGCATAAGATTTGATCTCGCTCCAGGACGTTCCGCCGTTCGGCTCATTACAGATCTCATACAATACATTGCTGTAAGAGGAAAACGTCTGCGACATCTCCTGAAAAAATCCCTTTGCTTCCTTCTTATGCTGGTTCGGGTTCCCGTCCGATAAAATATGCCAGTCAATAATGGCATACATTCCCTGATTGGAAGCATACTGCACGCCGTTTTTCACCAGCTGCTTTAACTGCGCCTGATCGCCGCCCGAACAGTACCCGCCGTATTCCGCTGTGTACATCGCAAGGCGGATCACATTGACGTTCCACTCTTCATGCAGCTGACGGAACAGTTCTTCGTTGACATATTCCGGGAACCATGCCAGGCCGTGGGTGCTGATCCCCCTTAACTGGACCGGATTCCCGTTTCCGTCCGCTAAATGCGTGCCGCTGACATGCAGCGCTCCGTAAGAAGAGCCGCCTGCGGAGTTTCCGCTATGGGAAACGGCGCCCGAACCGCTTCCGCCGCCGGAGCCGGAGCCGGCAGTCCCTTTGCTTTCCTCGGAAGTTTCCGTTTCCGGATCCTCCGTCTCGGCCGTTTGTTCCGTTCCGGCTTCGGATGTTTCTCCATGCGCCAGCATTTCTGCGGCTCCTTTCTGCGTCCCGGTCATTTTTTCCGCGGCTCTGCGTTCCCCTGCCATATGAAACGCGCCTATGCCAAGCGCAAGAAGCAGAAGCGCCACGATTGCTGTCAGATATAACCGCTTACTCATTTTGTTCCCCTATTGAATCCCTGTTACTTTGTAATCCTGATCTTCAACCGCCTTCTTTAACACTGCGTCATCGACTTCTGCCGAGAGCGTAACGACCGCGGTTCCTGTTTCATGGCTGACTTCTGCGCCGCTTACTTCCGGCAGTTCCTCCAATGCTTTCTTTACTCTTGCCTCGCAATGTCCGCACATCATTCCTTCGATCTGTAATGTTTTTTCCATTTCTTTGTTCCTTTCCTTTCTTTCTTTTTTTGGTTTTATTTTTTTATCTTTTAATGCGTTATGCACCTGAAACAGATTCAGGCGCAGCGCATTGGTAACTACGCAAAAACTGGAGAGGCTCATCGCCGCCGCCGCAAACATCGGATTCAATTTCCACCCCAGAACAGGATACCACAAACCGGCGGCAAGTGGAATACCGATCGCGTTATAAAAAAACGCCCAGAAAAGATTTTCATGGATATTCTTAAGCGTCGCGCGGCTTAGGCGGATTGCCGCCGGAACGTCGGACAGGCGGCTTTTCATCAAAACGATATCCGCCGCATCGATCGCAACATCCGTTCCCGCGCCGATCGCGATCCCGATATCTGCGCGCGTCAGAGCAGGCGCATCGTTGATGCCGTCCCCGACCATAGCTGTTTTTCCCTGTTTCTTTAAAGATGCGATCACTTTTTCCTTCCCGTCCGGAAGCACGCCCGCGACTACCTCATCGACTCCGGCCTGCGCGCCGATCGCCCGCGCCGTCTGTTCGTTATCCCCGGTCAGCATTACCACGCGGATTCCCATGTTCTGCAGTTCCCGTACCGCTTTCGGACTGTCTTCCTTGATCGTATCCGCAACAGCGATGATCCCGAGAAACTTTTCCGCTTTCCCGAAAAATAACGGCGTTTTTCCTTCGCCGGACAGCTTCGCGGCCGTCCCACGGACGTCGGATTGCTGCGCCCCGGAATTTTTCTTAAAAAATTCCTTTTCCAAAAGGGAAAGATTTCCTCCGATCAGCAGTTCCCCGTCCAAAAACGCTTTCAATCCGTTTCCCGGAAGCGCCTGAAAACCGGTTACTTCCGGCGGCTGCAGCTGCTCTTCTTCCATTTTCCGGCAGATGGCTTTTGCCAGCGGGTGCTCGCTTTTTACCTCCAGCGCGCCTGCCGCCGTAAGCAGTTCCCGTTCCGAAACGCCTTCCGCCGGGATCAGTTCCGTCACCACTGGTTCGCCGTTTGTGATCGTTCCCGTTTTATCCAGCGCAATGATCTGCGTTTTCCCGGTGATTTCCAGAGAAACCGCGTTTTTAAACAAAATACCGTTTCTGGCGCCCATGCCGTTTCCCACCATGATGGCGACCGGCGTCGCCAGCCCGAGCGCGCACGGACAGCTGATCACCAGCACGGAAATCCCTCTGGCAAGCGCAGAACCCGCACTCTCCCCGGCAAAAAGCCATGCTGCGATCGTAACGAGCGCGATCGCGATCACGGCAGGCACAAAAACGCCGGATACGCGGTCCGCCGCCTTCGCGATCGGCGCTTTCGTCGCCGCCGCGTCCGAAACCATCCGTATGATCTGGGAAAGCGTCGTATCCTCGCCTACGCGCAGCGCTTCGCAGCGCAGGAAACCGGACTGGTTGATCGTCGCCGCGGATACGCGGTCGCCCGCTTCCTTGTCCGCCGGAATGCTTTCCCCGGTCAGCGCCGATTCATTGACCGCGCTGCTTCCTTCCAGGATCACGCCGTCCACCGGAATGCTTTCCCCCGGACGCACGACAAAGATATCTCCTTTTTTCACTTCGTCCACCGCAACGGTCATCTCTGTGCCGTTTTTCTCGATGACCGCCGTCTTCGGAGCAAGGCGCATCAGGCTTTTTAATGCATCCGTTGTTTTCCCTTTGGAGCGCGCTTCCAACATTTTCCCGACGGTGATCAGCGTCAGGATCATGGCGGCCGATTCAAAATAAAATTCATGCAGGTACGACATGGTCAGCGCCGCATCGCCTCTCTGCTGGGCGTCCGTCATAGCAAACAGCGCAAACGTACTGTAGGCATATGCGGCCGCCGCTCCCAGCGCCACCAGCGTATCCATATTCGGCGCTCCGTGGAACAGGCTCTTAAAACCGTTGATAAAAAATTTCTGGTTAATGACCATGACCGCGGTCGTAAGCAGAAGCTGCAGCAGGCCCATCGCTACATCATTTTCCGCAAAAAACGCGGGCACCGGCCACCCCCACATCATATGTCCCATGGAAAAATACATCAGCACCGCAAGAAACCCAAGCGACGTCCACAGCCTTTTCTTCAGCAGCGGCGTCTCGTGATCTTTTAACGATTCTTCCGCATCGGCATACCGGTCAGCCGGGGCATGCGCCGATTCCGCCGCGCCTTTCGGCGAAGCGCCGTATCCCGCCGCTTCCACGGCCGCAATGACCGCCGAATCCGCAGCCGTCCCTTCCACGCCCATCGAATTGGTCAGTAGGCTGACCGAACAGGAAGTGACTCCCTCTACTTTCGATACGGCCTTTTCCACGCGGGCGCTGCACGCCGCGCAGCTCATTCCTGTTACGGTATACTGTTTCATAGTGATCTTCGCCTTCCTTCTACTTCATCAATTTCTGCAGCGTTCCCACCAGTTCGTCCACCGTCTCCTCCCGCCCCATGCGGATATCGTCCACCACGCAGGTATGGATATGGTTCGACAGCAGAACGCGGTTAAAACTGTTCAGCGCGGCGTTCACCGCCGCAACCTGCACCAAAATATCCGGGCAGTAGCACTCTTTCTCCACCATGCCTTTGATCCCGCGGATCTGCCCCTCAATGCGGTTCAGCCGGTTGATCAGATCCTTATACTCTTTCTCGGAACGCTTCTTCGTCCGGCTGCAGCAGCACGCTTTTTCTGATTCTTTTTCTGATCCTTCCCTGTTTTCACAGGAATCTCTTTCATCCATCTGTTGTTTCTCTGGCTCCTTTCCCTGCTGTTCTCAGGATACCCCACTGGGGTATTTCTATACGCATTATATACCCCTATGGGGTATTTTTCAAGTACAAATTTCATTTTTTAATGAATGGAAACCGTAAAAATAAAAGCGGATGCACATGATCGATCATCTGCATCCGCTCTTTTTCATTGATTTTTTTATTAATCGCCCTTTACCGGTATTTCCTGTATAAACGCTCAAACGCACCGAACGACCGGCGGATCATGTCCTCATCCACGCAATAGGAGATCCGCACATAGCCCGGACAACCGAAGCCCGCAGCCGACACGATGAGAAGATCCTCTTCCTTCGCTTTCTCGCTGAATGCGTCCGAATCTTCTTCCAGCGCTTTGACAAACAGGTAAAAAGCGCCCTGCGGCAGGAAACATTCGTAACCGATTTTCGTCAGTCCTTCATACAGCAGATCGCGGTTTTTCTGATACAGGCTGACATCTCCGGTTGCGCCCATGCAGGAAACAAGCACCTTCTGGAACAGGCTCGGCGCGCATACATATCCCAGCGCCCTTCCCGCTCCGGCCACCGCCGCGTATAAACGGCTGCTTTCACAGGCTTCATCCGGAACCAGCACGTAACCGATCCTCTCGCCCGGAAGCGAAAGCGATTTGCTGTACGAATAGCAGACCAGAGTGTCGTCGTAATATTTCGTCACATACGGAACCTGTACGCCGTCGTAAACGATCTCGCGGTACGGCTCGTCCGCAATAATAAAAATATGCGTGCCGAATTCCCTGGATTTATCCGAAAGCAGCTGTGCCAGCTTCTTAATCGTTTCTTCGGAATAAACGGCTCCCGACGGATTGTTCGGCGAATTAATGACCACGCCTTTGGTATGCTCCGTCAGCATTCCCTCCAATGCGGCAAAATCAATCTGGAAGCCTTTCGTTTCCGGCGGCACCATTTTAAATTTCGCCCCGGCCGCCTCGATAAATACCCGGTACTCTGGGAAAAACGGTGCGATCACGATAAATTCATCTTCCGCACAGGTCGTAAGCGCGCGAAAACAGATGGAAAGAGACGCCGCCGCTCCCACAGTCATGTAAAGATTATCCGCCTTAAAAGACGTTCCATGCGTTTTGTTCAAATATTCCGCGACCGCGGTCCTCGTCTCCGCGTCGCCCTGCGCGGACGTATAGCCGTGCAGCGTAATGGAGTCCATCGTTTCCGTCAGTCTGCGGATCTCCTCATTCACGCAGTCCGGCGCCGGAACCGTCGGGTTTCCCAGTGAAAAATCGTAAACATTCTCCGCCCCGACCACAGCGGCCCTCTGTTTCCCGTATTCAAACAGATCCCGGATCACCGAGCGTCTGCTTCCCAGATCATACATGCTTTCTGATACTATCATTTTGTCCCTCTTTTCTTAATTTTTTATTTATCGTATCACTTTTTCCCGCCGGATGCATCTTTTTTCTGCAATTTCCGGTCCGCCTGCTCTTTTTCCAGACGGTAGGCTTCATAACCGGCCTGTTCCGCCCGGCGGATCTCCTCGAAAAGCCCCTTTGCCGACATGCGCAGCGCCCCCATGCTGAGCACCGTCAGCTGCTCCAGCCCGTCCGAGGTTGCAACCGTTACTTTGTATTTTCCCCTGAGTTCATGCACTTTCTTCTCGATATACATATCCGCGGTTTCATCCTGCCGGGTGTAAACCACCTGAATATTGTGGTACTGCTCCGATTTTCCCGGATTGCCCTTCCGCTTATAAGCGTCAAAAACAAGCAGCATCCGGCCGCCCCGGTACCCCTGATAATTGCTTAAAATATCCTTCAGTTTGTCCCTCGCGGAATCAATATTGCGTTTTGCGAGATCGTTTAATTCTTCCCACGCAAAAATAATATTGTATCCGTCCACGATCATAAATTCTTCCTCGGGGCCTTTCTTCGGATAGATCGGCCTTCCTTTCTGGTCATATTTGACCGAAGGAACCGGTTCTTTCGGAGCCTGTTTTTTCGCCCAGCGCTTTCTTTCCTGCTCCTCCATATCCGCCTTGTTCATTCCAAATTCGCGTGCGTAGATCTGCTGCAGTTCCCGGTCCAGTTCGTAGGCGCTTACGGATTTCTGCTCTTTCGCATGGGCGGTGCGCTCCGGCCCGAATGCCTGTCCCTGTGCATACTCATAGGAAAAACCGTCCGCCGCATCCGCACTTTTTTTCTTTTTCGGATAAGCATATTCCAGATGCATATAGTCCGGCACTTCGTTCCACGGCACATACAGCCCCGCTCCGTGGGAACAGAACACGGAACCGGTCGGATTGGCGGTATCCGCCTCGCTGTCGTAACCGGTCTCTTCGATCACTTCTTTGGCATTGTGACAGACGTCGTACCCCGCCGGTTCTAACGCCAGACTTCCCCTTCCTCCGGTATACGCCCCCACTTCCGTCACATAGTCCTGCATCGCAGAAACCGGTGCGCGCCCTTTTACGACCGCCGTTTCACCGCTGCGTCCCTGCCGGTATTCCGGCGCATCCGCCGCTCCAAACCGCTGCCGGATATCCGTCAGCGCCCTTCCGATATATTCCGCCGGGATCTGCAGGGTAAAAGCGTAATACGGCTCTAACAGGATGCACTCGGTTGATTTCAGCCCCTGCCGGATCGCGCGGTACGTCGCCTGCCGGAAATCACCGCCCTCCGTGTGCTTGATATGCGCTTTTCCGGTCAGGATCGTGCATTTGATATCGGTAACCGCGGAACCGGTCAGCACGCCGGGATGCTCCCGCTCGAGCACATGCGAGGCGATCAGACGCTGCCAGTTGGCATCCAGCACATCCTCGCTGCAGCCGGAAGCCGCCTGCACCCCGCTTCCCGGCTCTCCCGGTTCCAGCAGAAGATGAACCTCCGCATAATGGCGCAGCGGTTCAAAATGCCCCACTCCCTCTACGGGTTTTGCGATCGTTTCTTTATAGACGATGCTGCCCCGGCCGAACCGGATATCCGTGCCGAACCGCTCTTTTATGATCCCTGCGAGGACCTCCATCTGCACCTGTCCCATGATCTGCACATGGATTTCCTGCAGTTCCTCTTTCCAGACCAGATACAGCTGCGGATCTTCTTCTTCCAGCTGCCTGATCTTTAAGTAAAAAGACGCCGGATTCACGTCCTCCGGAAGCAAAAGCCGGTAGCTTAACACCGGTTCCAGAACCGGAACCGTCACATCGCCGCAGGCGCCCAGCCCCATTCCCGGAACCGTCGCCGTAAGCCCCGCAACCGCGCACACGCCTCCCGCCGGAACGCAGTCCGCCGGTTCGTATTTCTCTCCGGAATAGATGCGGAGCTGATCCGCTTTTTCTTCCTTTTCTGCATATGCGATCCGATCCTTGACATGAAGCGTTCCGCCCGTAACTTTCAGATACGACAGGCGCACGCCTCTGGGATCACGCGCGATCTTATATACCCTTGCGGAAAATTCCTCCGGATATTCCCGCGCTTTCATAAATTCTTTCATCCCCGCCAGCAGCGTATCGATGCCGTCCACTTTCAGCGCCGAACCGTAAAAACACGGAAATACCAGCCGATCCGCCACCGCGCTGCGGATCGTTTCACGGGAGATTCTGCCGGTTTCCATGTATTCATTGAGCAGCGCTTCGTCCGTCACCGCCAGTTCTTCATAAAACTTTTCCGTTTCTTTTCCCGTGCGGCATACGTCCGTAAAATCAACGCAGCCGTCGGAAAGCATCTGCTTTAATTCCTGATCGACCGCCGCCGCGTCCGCGCCCTCCAGATCCATTTTATTGATAAACAAGAAGACCGGCAGCCGGTAGTGCGCCAGCAGCCGCCACAGTGTTCCCGTGTGCCCCTGCACGCCGTCCGTTCCGCTGATCACAAGAACCGCATAGTCCAGAACCTGCAGCGTCCGCTCCATTTCCGCGGAAAAATCCGCATGTCCGGGAGTATCCAGAAGAGAGGCGCTCCATTCTCCGTCCGCAAGCTCCGCCTGCTTGGAAAAAATGGTAATGCCCCGCTTCCGCTCCTGCTCGTCCGTATCCAGATGGGTGTCGCCGTGATCCACGCGCCCTAATGTGCGGATCTGCCCGGTCTGGTAGAGCAGCGCCTCGGAAAGAGTGGTCTTCCCGGCATCCACATGGGCCAGCAGTCCGATGCATATGTGGTTGTTTTCATTGGGGTTCTTTTCTTTGTTCATGCAAAATACCTCGCACTTCCCATTTTCATCTTGCATCCACTCCGCCGATACTCTGGCATTCGCTATTTCACGAAAATAGTCCGGGGCTGTCGCACTAAGTAATTAGTGCGCAGCCTCGTTTTTTTGAAAAAAATAACTGCCAGACCTCGAAAAAGTCT
>CANQDS010000125.1 GCA_947593655.1 uncultured Lachnospiraceae bacterium
GAAAGATCCAGTATGTGTCCGTTTACGAAAGATCGGATGGGCGGAGAATTTCCGCCGATGGTTGTATTATAGCAGAGTAACCGGGGAGTGGCAAGAAAAATTTTCCGGACGATGAATGATTATAAATATAAGATTTTATTCATCCAAATCCACCCACCGCCCCGCCGTTCCTTCCGATATATTCCGTCAGATCTCTCAGTGTGTCCCTGACTCCCTGCCCGGTAATGCTCCGGCAGTAGGGAAATATCTTTTCCGCAAGATCGTAGATTTCCTGTCCTTTTTCGTTGCTTTGGTTCAATGCATATTCCTCCCCGCTAAAAATCCTCCATACGGATGATTTCATCATAGAAAATATCCCTCTTTGCCGCTTTTCCAACTACAAACTGCCAATATTGCGGAGGAAGCCCGCTTCCCGGTCTTTTATAATCAATATCTTCTTCTTTGATAATTTCTCCGGCTTTGATATTTTTTGCCGCTACAATACTTCTTTGGAATGCAGTCCTCCTTTCCTCATCTTCCTGTACCGTTCTCCGGAAACTGCCCAGCATTTTATACCCGGAACAGACAGCCTGGCAGATAGTCCGCAGTTCATCCGGATCCGCTGAAATCTTATGATCCCAGCCTTCCAGATTTTTATCAAGCGTAAAATGCTTCTCAATAATGACCGCTTTCTTTGCTAAAGACATGACCGGCGCGACAGTGCCGATCGTATGATCCGAATACCCGACCGGATATCCAAAATTCATACGGAGCATATCAATATTATTTAAATTCACACAGTCATCTTTCGGCGGATAAATAGAAACACAATGAAGCAGCACGATCTCTCTGCATCCATTTTCCTCCAGACACTCTACCCCTTGGCTGATTTCAGAAAGTCCACATAAACCTGTACTGAGTACAACCGGCTTCTGCTTCTGGGCAATATAAGACAGAAACGGTATATTGTTTAAGTCCATGGACGCGACCTTGATAAACGACACATCCAGTTCATCCGCCAGCAGGTCAACCTCTGCTCTGGAAAACGGAGTCGAATTGAAATCAATTCCTACATGATCACAGTAAGATTTTAATTCCCTGTGCTGTTCTGCTCCAATATGGTATTTGTCCACAATTTCTTCCAGCGTATAATCTGTGCGATTCCGATAATCATCCCGAAGGAAATAATTATCTTCATATGTTTTTTTTGAAAAAATCGAATTTTTGCTCCAAGACTGGAACTTAGCACAATCTGCACCACAGCGCACGGCTTCATCGATCATCCGCTTTGCCAAGTCCATATCCCCGTTATGATTTGCCCCGATTTCTGCTATTACATAAGGTTTTACAATTTCCTTCTGCAGTTCGCTGTATTGAAACATTTTTTCCTTCCTCCTCTGCTTCTCGTTCTATTCCTGCTGCCGGAACATTTTTTCTGCCAGATATTCTGCATACTCAAAATCCTCTATAGTATCGATATCCACTGAAGAGTTTCTGTCCATAACATACGGCACTGTCTTATTGCAGTAATAAGTCCTTTCGTATTTCAGCAGTTGATAATCTAATATGTATATTGCACCATTCGGAATGTAATCAGGTTCATTCATCTGGCGGTTGCTGCAGATTTCATTTGCAGCTCCGTAGTTTCTCGGCATTAAAATTCCGTCCCGGCTGATCCCCATGTACCAGCCTGCCGGCGTCTCTGCCGGCGTCACGGAGACCAGCGTTCTTGCATTTTTCCCCCGGAATGTCTGGATAGCTTCGTCTATCTGCCGCGATGTTCGAAACGGGGCAGTAGGAAGAAGCACCATAAACGGATTTTCCCGGCATCCGCCTCCAAGCCTCTCAACCACATCCAAATACACATCAACCGCAAGCGAAGAATCCCCAGCCAGAGACGGATTCCGGAGGAACGGAATCTCTGCTCCGAAACGTCGGGCTGTTTCCGCTATTTTGATATCGTCCGTCGTAACCACCACCCGGTCTATTCCCTCTGCTTTTACTGCCGCTTCAACCGTATAGGCAATCAGCGGTTTTCCATTTAATTCTTTGATGTTTTTCCCCGGTAGGCCCTTAGAACCTCCCCTTGCCGGAATAACTGCTAACATACTTTTTTCCTTCCTAATTTCATTATCGGCAGACTGTCAGATCCCACCAGAATTTACTGCAATCTTTATTTGGAACAACGAAGCGATCACAATTGCAGTATTGTTCATACTTTTCTTCATAGTACCTGCTGTATTTCCTCAGCCAATAATAATGATTCCGTTTAATCTCAATCTCCGCCTGTATCTTGTCTTTACTATGTTCCGGGGTGCCCGCTATATTTCCTGCATGAATCCTGTAAAAAGTTTCTCCTCCGTCTGCTTTGATCCCATACTTGCCAAGAAGCAGAATCCTCGAAAAGAAATACCAGTCGAAAACTTTTCCATCAAATTCATCCATGGAATCAATCTCGCTGATATTGAATGCCGAAAGGTTAATCGCCGTATTGGATAATCCCAAAAAATTGCATTCTCCAATATTCCTGTAATCATAAACGGCATCCGGCAGCCGCCCCATAACCGGATTGCCCGCAAAACTCCGAATCGGATTGTAGTAAAATGCCGCATCTGGATCTTTGATATAAGCCTTTTTCATGGATTCCATTCGATCCTCTGAAAAATAATCGTCACAATCCCCCAGCACAAGCAGATCCACGCCATCTTTCTTTGCCCTGCGCAGCAGCTCTATCCTTAACCTTACCGGAGTCATTTTCTTGGAGGGCTTTAAAATGCCATCCCTTTTAAGACCTTCCATCTTTTTTCCTAGCTTTTTTATTTCTCCATCCGTATAATTATCATTGAGAAAAAAGACTTCGAACCCTTTCTCTGACTGTTTTTTTAATGAATTGATAAAATCCTCAAAATAATCTTCTGCCTCTTTATATATGACGCTTCCAAACCATACCTTCATTCTCACATCCTCGAATTGTCATTCCAGCTCCTATAATCTGATGTGCTGAAATTTTCTGCCCCTGTATTATCGTTGCACCGGCTCCTATAAATGCAGCTTCCCCCAGTGATACCTGCCCGCACAGCACAGCTCCTACCGCAATATGGGAAAAGTCTCCAACCTTACATTCATGTTCGACCACTGCCGCTGAATTGATGATGCACATTTTCCCAACATATGCTTCCGCATTGATGATCGCTCCTTTTCCTACGAAGGTTCCTTCTCCTATCTGGGCACTTTCTGAAATAATTGCTGACGGATCAGAAATTACAGGAAACCGGAAGCCAATATCCTTTAGCCTCCAGTACAATTTTTGCCTTAATTCTCCTTTCCCGAGATAGCCGATGCCGATTACTGCATTCAAAATCCCTCGCCGAAAACAGCCCGCTAAAATATCATCTGCCCCTAAATAGGCATACGGTGCTTCTGCCTCCTGAATATCTGTATATCCCGCAATATGGTACTGCTTCCCGCGTTCAATGCAATCCGCTATGCTTTTTGCATGTCCACCATAACCAACCATTATTATTTCTTCCATAATTTGTTCTACATGGATTGCTTTCCCAGTTTTTCCTCCATTCTTTTCAGTTCTTCAAATTCTCCCATGTCCAGAAAAGAATCTTCACTGACCGGATACATCCCAATTTTCAACCCGTTCTTTAATGCATCTGCTATCATATCCGTCATATGATAAAAAGTATTCTCCGGAATCCTTTCCAGCAGCGCGGGATTGATGATATACATTCCTGTATTGATAAAATTGGAAATAACCGGTTTTTCCTGCAGTCCAGATACGCCTCCCCCCTTCCGGCATTCAATGACCCCATAGGGGATCACTGTGCTTTTCATGGAAGAAACCACGGTGATATCATTTCCCGAATTCATATGATATTCATAAATGTCCCCAAAATCGGCATGGATCAGGATATCGCAGTTCGTGACAAAACAAGGGCCGGTTAAATGCTTCCCGATCAGCTTCAGGCTGCCTGCCGTTCCAAGCGGCTTCCCCTCCTCCACAAATGACAGACGATACGCGGGCGACAGATCCTCAAAATAAGATCGTATCATCCCTTTTTTAAAATTTACCGTTACATAAAAATCCTCCGCTCCAAAATCAGCAAATGCATTGATGATCCGTTCAATGATCGGAATGCCTCCTATCGGTATCAACGGCTTCGGCAGTATTTTCGTATACGGATGCAGACGCGTTCCCATCCCTCCCGCCATGATGACCACCTGAATCTTATCCAGCTTCCTGCTTTTGCTTTTTAAAACTTTTTCATCTTCATTCTGAAAAACAATTTTCCGGATCACCTTATCTTCATCAATAATCGGCAGGGCCTTGATGTGCTTTTCTTTCATGAACACAACCGGATTTACCAAATCCGTTGTAAAAAGATATTTTGGATCTTTGTGCATAAACTTTGTGATTTTCGCACTCAGGTCATTCGTTTCCAGAATCCACCTCCGAATATCGCCATCCGTCACACATCCGCACAACCGTTCCTGCGAATCCACGATAAAAATGATCCCGCCTCCGTTTTCATCCAGTTTCTTCAGGGCATCCATGATCGATATGTTTTTTTCCGTGATATAGGATTCATAATCCATAAGCCGATTCCTCCAGAATTTTTTTTACCGTCTCCGAAACATACCTGATTTCCTCTTCCTTCAGCTGCGTGCTGCACGGAATGTTCAGGATCCGCCGGGCAAAATACGGAGCCTTTTCAAGGCGGTAGGCATATGCATTCCTGTAAGGAAGCTGTTCATTGATCAGACCCCATATTGCGCGCGTCTGGATTCCTTTTTCCTGCAGCCTGAAGATAATCTCCTTTAACGGCGCATGGAGCTTGTCCGCCTCCAGCTCCAGGGCATAAAACCACGAATTCGAAATGGCGCCGCCTCTGTACGGAACCAGCCTGCACAGAGCAAATCCTTCAAAAAGCTTCCGATAAAGTTCATAATTATTTCTTTTCCGCAGAATAAATTCCGGCAGTTCTTCCATCTGGGCTGTCCCCAGCGCCGCCTGGAGGTTTGTCATCCGGTAATTGTAGCCGACCGCATTATGGATATAAAAAAGGGGATCGTCCTTTGCCTGCGTAGAAAGATAACGCATATGCTCTACTGCAGCCGTATTCTTTGCCGTAACCGCACCACCACCCCCAGTAGTGATGATCTTATTTCCATTGAAGGAATAGGCTCCAAAATCTCCAATCGTTCCTGCATATTTTCCAGCGAACGGCCCGTCAGCATAATAGGTTCCCAGCGCCTCCGTCGCATCTTCAATAACTGTAAGGTTATACCGGGCCGCCGTCTCCATGATGGAAACCATATCCGCCATGTTCCCAAATACATGGACGACAATGACCGCCTTTACCGCCCGGCCTTGATATGCCAGGATCCCGTCCTCGTAAACGCACTCTTCCCTGCAGAACTGCTCCAGCTTCACCGGATCCATGCAGAAGCTGTCGTCGCAGTCAATGAATACCGGAACGGCAGACTGGTATTTTACCGGATTAACCGCAGCGATAAACGTCAGCGGCGGCACAAGGACGACATCCCCCCGTCCGACTCCCGCCTCGATCAGGGAAAGATGCAGGGCCGACGTCCCGCTCTGGCAGGCTGCCACGCGCTCCGCGCGGAGAAACCCTGCAAGGCCCTCCTCCAGCTTTGTTATGTATGCTCCTCCCGTGGAAACCCATCCCTGATCCAATGCATCATCTACATACTTTCTTTCATTTCCCTCAAAATTCGGTATCGATAACGGAATATATTTCTCCATCCTGCGCCTCCGGATCCTCACATCTTATTGTCTAAGCCTTTTCCTGTTTCAATATGTTCAAAATTTGGAAGGTATGATTTCATGATGGAAACGACCTCTTCCTTTTCTGTTCCATTCCCGCTGAATGCAGCATCCAGGCCATCCAGCAGCACCTTCAATCTGCCTTGATCGGGAATTGTTTTATTCACAACGATTCCAAGCGCCTTCATCCTGTCCATATCCACTTCTTCCGAATCTGTGAAAAACTCCTCATAAGCTTTCTCCCCGGATGTATCTGAACTGGAATAATAGACTGGATACCGGCTGTCTCCCTCTTTTAAGGCAGATGCCATGCCGACTGCTTCTTCCGCACTCCTGCAGCAGAATGCCTCATATCCGTACTCCCTGAGCAGTTCCGTGGCAATCTGGTCAAACGCCATCATCTGTTCTTCCCGGAGCTTTGGGAAAAAGATTTCCCTGTTCTGCCCCAGCATGCAGGAGAGCATGCAGATCTGCCCGCTTTCCTCCGGGGAAACAAAGTATCTTTTTACATCCGATGGGGCTGACAGCGGCTGCCGCTTCTGTATCCTCGACAGAAATCCGGCCGGCAGCGAACCGTTGGAAAACGCCACATTGGCAAACCGGGCGGTCTTTACCGGGAACCTGTCCGAATAGGAAAAAATCACGTCTTCCATGATCCTTTTGCTTGCCCCCATGATGTTCACCGGATTCGCCGCCTTATCCGTGGATACGCAGAAGTATTCTTCCGGCGGGAACTCTGCCAGCAGGTCAAGTAAAATTCTGGCATGCAGGACATTATTCTGCAGCAGTGCTTCTACCGAATAGATATCTTTCTCAGAGCGCACATGTTTATGGGCGGAAAAATTCCCCACAATATCAAATCCGCCATGCTTCCGGAACATCTTTTCAAAAACAGGCGATGCAAAATCCATCGGATACGGCATATAATCCTCTGGGATATACATGCCGCTCGTGGAACGGAGATCCCTTGTCAGCTCCGCCAGGGCATTCTCATTGATGTCCACCACGACTAAAGCTTCCGGCCGGAACGGCAGAACCGCTTTAATGAACGAAGAACCAATGGAACCGGCTCCACCGATAACCAGAACCGTTTTTCCACTGATCTTCTCCGCCAGTTTCTCTCGGTTATCTTCAATATCTTCCAGAAACATGCTCTTAGAACGTTTTGTCACATATTTTCCTATAAATAAATCTAAATCAAACATTGCAATTTCTCCTTCCGGTAAAATGCAGCTATTTTCCCGCTTGAAAAATCCTGATTCCTGATATGCGCCTCTCCATAATATAAAACAGTCCTCCTCCCATCAGACAGAATGCAACTGAAAAAATCAATGCAGCCGGTTCATTCGAAAACAACGGATACAGCTTATCCGCCGCCAGTCCGTAATAAACCATCTGGAACAAATAAATATGGAAAGATGCCCTCCCCATCCATTCCAGTCCGGCAGCATGGATTGCGGAAAATTTCCGGGAACGGATAAGCATTCCCAAAAGCGGAAGCATGTATAAAACTGCAATACAGCTGGTTCCCGTCCAGTAAATAATCACTTTCGGCTCATACGCTGTATAGCAGGTCAGCAGGATAAAAGAAACACCCATGCAACAGCACAAGAAAGAAATCCATATTTTTGTTTTCTGTCTGTCCACAGCCAGCCAGCACCCATATGCAATCAAAAGAAGATAACGGAAAATCAGCAGCCTGTAGCAGCTTTCCCCCATGCCGTATAATCTCTGCAGAATTTCATAGAGAAGATTACAGCCGCCGAAGAAAACGACTCCTGCAAATCGATATCTATATACAATCTTCTCGATCAAAGGGAACAGAAATACAAACTGCACCATTACCGGCACATAATAGCTTCCCGGTCCGTACCCCCCCGAATCCATTCATACAGCAATGACCACTTATTCACGGAAGCGCTGAAAATAGAAATCAATATCGACTCCACCAGATAAGCATATCCAAACGGAACCAAATAGCGGAGGAGTTTCTTTCTGATCCTTTCCAGAGCGTACGCCTCCTGCAGACTGCTGATCCCATCCCGTCTACTGGAACAGGCATTGACATGTCCGGAAATGACCATAAACACCGGAACAGCCATATCAATCCAGAATGGAAAAAGCAGATTCAGCCTCTGCTGATCCGTCCAGTGGAAATGAGTGATTAATATACACAAAATTGCTGCTGCTTTTAAAATATCCAAAAAGTGATTGCGCGAATGCGCTGTTTCCAGTTTCATCTCAGCCTACCCCTTCTTCCTTGCCATGCCTATCATCTCCCTGATCTGTTCCCGCTTCCGGTACGCCAGCCCGGCAAGAACCAGAAGATATCCTGCGGTAAACAGCCAGCGTATCCCGTCATTCATGTAAAGACAGTTGACCCCAGCCGTAACCGCCCCGAGCACTGCCGCCAGCAGACAGACAAACCGGTAACTGTATACCTGATGCAGCCCTATCCTCCAGACAAGAAACATATGGACCGCCAGAAGCCACAAAAAACCGATGAGCGTCGTATACGCGGCGGCAACATATCCCCATTTGGGTATGGCAAAACAATTCAAAATGTAATTCA
>CANQDS010000126.1 GCA_947593655.1 uncultured Lachnospiraceae bacterium
ACAGGGATGTGAAACCGGAAAATATTTTTTATTCTCCGGAAAAAGACTGTTTTCTGCTCGGCGATTTCGGGATGGCACATGGTCTGGTGCGGGCGACAGAGAGCAAGGGACGGCCGGGAACGCTGACTCATATGTCTCCGGAAGTGTACCGGGGAGCGGATTTCGGGTACGGGGACGACGTCTACGCGCTGGGGATGGTTCTGTACAAACTGCTGAATTTTAACCGGATCCCGCTGCTTTTGGTTTACCCGAAACCTTATATGCCGAAAGACAGGGACGAAGCCCTGATGCGGCGCCTGAAGGGCGCGCCGCTGCCGCTTCCGACCCTTGCGGAAATTTCGCCCGGCCAGATCCCGGAAGTGAACCGCATCCGTGCGGGAATCCGGCTTACGCCGCAGGAGCTTCCCATCGTCCGGCATTTGGCGCAGATCGCCCAAAAGGCGGTTTCTGCGGATCAGAACCAGCGTTACCCGGACGCGGCCGCGTTGCGGGAGGCGCTGGAAGAGCTGTAAGCGGCAGGCACGCGGAGGAAACGAAAAAACGGATCGGGCGCATGGGGCGTACAAGCATCTCAGCGGCAGGAGCAGATAAGAGAAGGAATGGAAGTGCAGAGCTTTGCGGATTAGCGGGGCTTTGCACTTTTTTCGTTGCTTGAAATCTGTTTTGTGTTATATAATAAATTAAAATTAGTAGATGGAAGAGGTGTTTGACATTGACATTACAGGAACAGGTAGTACAAAAAGTCGGCGGTTTGTCAGAAGAGAATCTGCGTTTTTTGCTTGAAATGATAGACCGTTTTATGCAGCCGGATGTTATGAAAGACAAAAATGCGGTTATTACGCGCCGGATTGGCATTGCCAAGGAACAGGATTTATATGATGATGAGTATGATTTTGATGAGCTGAATCCTGAAATTGCAAAGATGTTTGGGGGGACGGAATGAAACTGTTATTGGATACACATCTTATTTTATGGGCGCTGAATGATAATCCGAAATTGCCGGATATGGCCAGAACATTGATATTGGATTCGGAGAATGATATTTATTTCAGCGCTGCTTCCGTTTGGGAAACAACGATAAAATATATGTCTAAGCCGGATAAGATCCATATTAGCGGATCAAAGCTGGCAGACTTATGCAGATCAATGGAATATCAGATGCTGCCGATTACTGATAAACATGTAAAGGCATTAGAAACGCTGGTATATCATAGCAGGAACCAAGAGCACCATGATCCCTTTGATCGAATCATGATTGCGCAGGCAAAAGCGGATGGATTGATATTTGTGACACATGATTCAAAGCTCCCGGCATATAAAGAGGCTTGCGTGATGAGTGTATAGATTTTTCTGCGCAGAGAGACAAGCGTACTTTATTTTTCCAATTATACGGAAGAAGATTATCAGCGCTATTTCAACCGGTAAGCGCACAGGCTTTGGCAGAACGAAAACCGGATCGAACGCGCAGGGCATCTCAGCGGCAGGAGAGCAGGACGATTGCCGCGGCCGCGGAAAAGAGCTGACTTAACAGCATTCCCCACAGGCAGGCGCCGATCCCGAAGACCGGCACCAGAAACCAGACCGCGCCGATGCGGATCAGGGAGGCGAGCAGGTTGATGAACAGGACGCTTTTCGGGCTGCCGAGGCCGTGCAGAATGCTGCTTAAGAGCCCGTAAACGTACATCATCGGGCACAGCCAGCTTAAGCGGCGGATGTAGTTTCCGGCAAGCGCGTTCCCGAAGATCCGGTTGCCGATGAAACCGCCGGTCAGAAGAAAGAGCGCGGTGAACGCAAAACCGAGCAGAAGCCCGTAAAAGACCGCTCTTCGGATGGCGGCGGCGATCAGTTTCTCGTTTTTTCGGGCGGCAGCTTCGGAAATAGCCGGGAGCAGAAGCACGGAAAAAGAGTTGGTCAGCACGCCCGGGAAAAAAATAATGGAAAGCGCCATGCCGGAAAGCACGCCGAAGATCTCCAGCGACTGCGCGGCGGAATAGCCGTAAAGCTGGAGGCGGCGCGGGATCAGGAGATTTTCAAAGCTGCCGCAGATATGCACGAGGGTATGGTTGGCCGTCAGCGGCAGCGCCATAAAGAACACGCGCCGGAGCGCTTCCCTGCGCCGCAGGGCGCTCTTCCCCGGCCGGGAAAAACCGGCCGCAGTCACGGAAACGACCAGTCCGGCACATTCCCCGATGACCATTCCCCAGATCGCATGAACACTGTTCAGAGGACAGTTTTGTTCGCTTACGATCAGATAAATCAAATATACGCCGAAAACGCGCGCAAGTTGTTCCGCCAGCTGGCTGACGGAAGGAACGAGCGCTTTTTTTCTGCCGTAATAGTAGCCGTTGATGCAGGAATGGATTCCGGCCGGCAGAAGCGAAAGCGTCATGATCCGGATCAGCGCTTCGCAGCGGACGTCTCCGAGGAGGCGCAGCGAGAGCCATCCGGCGTTTTCCCAGAGGAAAAAGCCGCAGAACAGGGAGATCAGGCACGACAGGAAAATCCCCGCCTGCAGATAGCGCCGGGCCGTTTTTTCCCCGGAAGGGGCGTCCGGACAGCTTCCGACCGCCTCCGCGACGAAACGGGAAACGGCAGTCTGGATGCCCGCGGAGGAAAGGGAGAAGCATACGCCAAGGAGCGGAAAAACGAGCTGATAAAGCCCCAGTCCTTCTGCACCAATGGTACGCGAAAGGAATATTCTATAAAAGAAGCCGATCACGCGGCTGATGATCCCGGCGGCGGTCAAAAGCAGCGTGCCGGAGATCAGGGGATGTTTGAGCAATTGGGAGATTTTCAAGGATGGCTCCGTCATAAATGTCCTTTGGTAATCATTTTATGAAGAAAGGATGCAGGATATGAGTGAAGAAATCTATCTGGATCATGCAGCCACCACACAGATGTGGCCGGAAGTGAAAGCGGTCATGGAACCATACCTGACAGAGAAATACGGAAATGCATCCACGGCTTACGATATGGGAAAAGAGGCAAAGAAAGCGCTGGACGATGCGCGGGGAACGATCGCGGACGTCATGGATGCGGATCCGGAGGAGATCTTTTTTACTTCCGGGGGAAGCGAATCGGACAACTGGGCGATCAAAAGCATTGCGGGGGCGAACAAGCGCCGCGGCAGCCGGATCATTACCACAAAGATCGAGCACCACGCGGTGTTAAATTCCTGTAAATATCTGGAAGAACTGGGATATGAAGTCTGCTATCTGGATGTCGATGAAAACGGGATCGTGGATCTGGAGCAGTTAAAAGAAGCCGTTTCCGGTCAGACAGCGCTGCTGACGGTTATGTACGGAAACAACGAGATCGGAACTCTCGAACCGATCGCGGAGATCGGGATGCTGGCGCGGCAGAAGGGCATCCCGTTTCATACGGACGCCGTTCAGGTTGTCGGGCAGCTCCCGGTTCCGGCCCACCGGCTCCCGATCGACCTTTTAAGCGCGAGCGGGCATAAATTCCACGGGCCGAAAGGGATCGGATTTCTGTATGTGCGGGATGAAGTGCGGATCCCGGCGTTTATCCACGGGGGCGGACAGGAGGCCGGAAAACGCGCCGGAACGGAAAATGTGGCGTCCATCGTGGGGATGGCGGAGGCGTTAAAACTGTCCGCTTACCGGATGCGCAGAAACTGCGCGTATCTGAACCGGCTCCGGAATTATTTTGTACAGAGAGTCATGCGGGAATGTTCCGGTGTGCGTTATAACGGCCATCCGCATCTGCGGCTGCCCGGAAACGCCAGCTTCAGTTTTGCGGGCGTGGATGCCACCGCTCTTCTGGTGCTTTTGGAAGAGGACCGCATCCGGGCGTCGGCGGGATCCGCCTGCAGCACCGGAGAAGCGCGGATTTCCCATGTGATCGAAGCGATCGGCGTTCCGGAGGAATATGCGGCGGGAACGGTGCGTTTTACCCTGGGCGCGGAAAACACCCGCCAGCAGATCGACTGGACCGTCCGGTCGTTAAAGAAGAATCTGGCGCTGCTCCGCGGGGAAATGATCGGTCAGGAATCTCCAGCTGCCGGATATCGAATGCCTGATGGTGCAGGAACTGATAGCCGGCGGCTTAGCACAGATCCGCGGAACGGTCGACTACGGATATTATGAAAGCCTTAGCTGACCGGATCGCAGAAAAATCAAATACCGCAGTATTTGCGCAGGGCGGCGGCAACGCCGTCCTGTTCGTTGGTAAGCGTCACATCGTCCGCGGCCGCTTTGACATCTGGAAGGGCATTTCCCATCGCAACGCCGATACCGGCCGCCTCCAGGATCGCAAGATCGTTTTCCGTGTCGCCGACCGCCATCGTGCACTCCATCGGGATGTTTAAGTGTTTCGCGAGCCAGGAGAGCGCGATCCCCTTGCTGACGCCGGCTTTGGTAAATTCCAGATTATGGTATCCGCCGCTGACGGATACGACATCGGGGTTGGACAGCAGATAATCGCGGACCTCGTCCCGATCCGTAAAACCGCCGTTTCCGTCCGGATAGAAATTCAGCGTCATTTTCTGGACATTCAGATGGTTCTGCGCGATAAATCCCGGAAGATCCTCCAAACGCGTACGCGTTTCCAGAACGTATTTTTTCAGGGAAGGCGGAAGGGGCAGCTTCTGGCCCGCCGCAAGGCAGCTGAGCGGGGAGTAGGGCCTGCCGTCGATAAAAACGTCCATGTGGATATCCTTCGTCAGCAGAAAAGACAGGATCGGAAGGATCAGCTCCGGTTCCATGCAGTTTTCGTACAGGCATTTCCCGGAAGGAAACTCATAGACGGCGCTGCCGTTCGCGGTGATTGCATATTGAAAGCCGCAGTCTTTCACCTGTTCAAACGGAATCCCGTAAAACGGGCGTCCCGTGGAGATCACGGCGCAGATCCCGCGCCGGGCGGCTGCCTGAAGCGCGCTCTGGTTTCCGGCGGATACCCGGCTTTCATTATTGAACAGTGTTCCGTCGAGATCGAGTGCGACAAGTTTGATATCTGAGCGAGTCATAAACAAAAATTTCCTTTCCTTTGTGGTTCTTTTTGACTACAGCATCTTTAAATAGTATAATAAAAAAATAAAAAACTGCAAGCGTTTTTGCAGCGGGAGGAAGTATTACATGACAAAGCAGGAATTTCGGGAATATGTGAAAAACGGGCCGGTTCTTTTGGACGGGGCGACGGGAACCAATCTGATGGCGGCGGGGATGCCGGTCGGTGCGTGCCCGGAAATGTGGATCCTTGAGCATCCCGATGTGCTTCTGCGGCTGCAGGAAGCGTATGTGCAGGCGGGGACGCAGATCCTCTATGCGCCGACTTTTACCGGAAACCGGATCAAACTTGCGGAATATGGCCTGCAGGATCGTCTGGAGGAGATCAACCGCTCTCTGGTGGAACTGTCGCGCCGTGCTGCGGGCGGAAAGGCGCTGGTCGCCGGAGACATGACGATGACTGGGCAGCAGCTGTTTCCGCTGGGCGATTTGATGTTTGAAGAACTGGTGGAAGTCTATAAAGAACAGGCGCGTGTGCTTGCGGATGCTGGCGCGGATCTGATCGTCGTCGAAACCATGATGAGCCTTCAGGAGTGCCGCGCGGCTGTGCTGGCGGTCCGCGAAACCTGCGATCTGCCGGTCATGGTATCCCTGACCTATAACGAAGACGGAAGGACGCTTTTCGGGACGCCGCCGGAAACGGCGATTGTCGTGCTGCAGTCGCTGGGAGCGGACGCCGTCGGGATCAACTGCTCGACCGGACCTGAGGAGATGACGGCACTGGTTGCGAAAATGGCGGAGTACGCCGAGATCCCGCTGTTTGCGAAGCCGAACGCGGGGCTGCCGGAACTGGAAGGGAAGCAGACGGTTTACCGGATGACGCCGGAGGCGTTTGCGAAAGCCGGAGCCGCGCTGGTTGAAGCCGGGGCAGCGCTGGTCGGCGGCTGCTGCGGAACAAGGCCGGAGCACATCCGGGCGCTGGCGGACACCGTCCGGGGAATGGCGATCCGCCGTCCGCTTGACTGCCACCGCCGAATCTTAACGTCCGAGCGGAAAAACGTAGAGATCCGTCCGGACGGGAATTTCCTCGTGATCGGGGAGCGGATCAATCCGACCGGAAAGAAGAAGCTCCAGAGCGAGCTGCGCGAAGGAAAACTCGCTCTGGTGCGCCAGATGGCGCTGGAACAGGAGGAAAACGGCGCGGCGGTTCTGGATATCAATATGGGAATGAACGGGATCGATGAAAAAGAGATGATGAAGAAGGCCGTTTACGAGGTTTCCTCGACAGCGGACTGCCCGCTCTGCATCGATTCCAGCTATGTGGACGTGATCGAGGAAGCGCTCCGGATCTATCCGGGGCGGGCGCTGATCAATTCCGTTTCTCTGGAGTCGGAAAAAATGGAAAAACTGCTTCCGGTCGCGAAAAAATACGGCGCTATGTTTATCCTGCTGCCGCTTTCGGACGCCGGGCTTCCGAAGGACGGGCAGGAGAAGAAAGCGATCATCGAAACCGTCTGCGCACGCGCGTTAGAACTGGGACTGACGTACAATGACATCATCGTGGACGGGCTGGTCGCGACGATCGGGGCGAACCCGGAAGCGGCGAAGGAATGTTTTGACACCATCGCCTACTGCAAAGAGGAGAAAAATCTGCCGACGGTCTGCGGACTTTCCAATATTTCGTTCGGGCTGCCGGAGCGGAGCTATGTCAATACGGCGTTCCTTACAATGGCGATTTCGAAAGGGCTTACGATGGCAATCGCAAATCCGTCGCAGGAACTGCTGATGAACGCGGCGTTTGCATCGGATCTTCTGCTGCACCGGCCGGACAGCGATATGCGTTATATTACGCGTATGCAGCAGCAGGAAAAGCGCCGCGCGGAATGTGCGGCCGCGCCGGTGAAGAAAGAAGCGCCGCAGCCGGTTCGAAAAGTGCAGGAAGGAGCCACGCAGGATCCCCGTGCAGAGCATCCGGTTTTTCAGGCGGTTTTAAAGGGCGAGAAAGAAACGATCGCCGGACTCGCACGGGACATGCTGGAAGCCGGAACCAAAGCGGAAACGGTCATCAACGACTATCTGATCCCGGCGATCGGCGAAGTCGGAGAGCGTTATAATCAGAAGAAATATTTTCTCCCGCAGCTGATCGCAAGCGCCAAGGCCATGAAGCTGGCAATCGATGAACTGGAACCATTTCTGGAGAAAAAGGAAAACGGCACCCAGCTGCCGACGCTGGTGATCGCTACGGTGGAGGGCGATATCCACGATATCGGAAAGAATCTGGTCGTACTGATGCTGAAGAATTACGGCTACCGCGTGATCGATCTGGGAAAAGACGTGCCGGGCGAAACGATCGTAGAAACGGCGATGCGCGAAAACGCGGCGCTGATCGGCCTTTCCGCACTGATGACGACGACGATGATGCGGATGCAGGATGTCGTGGAACTCTGCCGGAAGAAAGGCTGCAAAAGCAAGGTCATCATCGGCGGGGCTTGTATCACCCAGAGTTTTGCGGATGAGATCGGAGCGGACGGATATTCCAGGGATGCCGCGGAGTGCGTGAAGTTGGTCGGGGAACTGCTGGGAACGGAATGAACGTCGTTCACCTCAGCCGGTTTCCGCTGAGTACCGTTCATGCAAGCATGACGTCACCGATCGGGAGCGGGCTGAACTGCTGCCAGTTCAGCCCATGTCCATTCGCAAAGTCGCGCGGTCGCGCTTTCCGCTGCTTGCGCAGGAAAATAAATTCTTGAAAAAAATAGTTGACAATCGTTTCGGTTTAAGCTATACTTAACAAGTCGGTCGGGGAAATCCGTCCGCATGGGATCTTAGCTCAGCTGGGAGAGCATCTGCCTTACAAGCAGAGGGTCATAGGTTCGAGCCCTATAGGTCCCATTTTCTATCACAGATCTGATAGAAAGATCCGGCGAGATAGCTCAGTTGGCTAGAGCACGCGGTTCATACCCGCGGTGTCGGGGGTTCAAGTCCCCCTCTCGCTACGCAGGGAATCTGGTTTGCCGGGTTCCTTTTTTGTTTTTAAAAAGGGTTCAGTTGGACAGTTTCTCCGGGAAGAGTTCTGCTATCAGGTGTTTCCGGAAAGCGTCATCGTTGCTGGCCCGTTCCAGATCATCATAACGCTTTTCCTGCAGCAGACGCCGGTTCATCTGCAGAATCGTATCCCGTTCTTCTTTCAACTCCTGATGGTTCCGCGCTTTCAGCACGGTTTGCATCTGAAAATTCCGTTCAGCTACTTTACCGGCATCTCCTCGCGTTCTGCCTCCGGCATGGATACAGCTATGCGGGGACAAAATGGACCATTGCGCACGTGAAATGGCTGAAAAAGC
>CANQDS010000127.1 GCA_947593655.1 uncultured Lachnospiraceae bacterium
AAAAGAATTGAGCAAACCTATTGACAATCATCAAAATTAAGGGTAGGATAAAATTATCAAAGATGAATAAGTATTACGTCTGAAGACACAATATAGATTGTACGCCGAAGGGCACGGGCACCTATCATGGTGTCCATTTTTTTACCCATAAACTCATCCTATATCGTCCTTTTTCTTTCCAAAGCCTGAGATATATACTTGCAATTCTGGCTGCTTGATAATGGATTTGGAAGGCACCGACCTGACTATCGACGCCCAAACATACTTTATTTTAAATATTCTGTAAAGAAACTTCCAGTAATGCGCCCCTCATCACTTCTCTGATCTCCTCTTTGTCCGGCATCACCCGGAGCGCTCCCTTCCGGGTAGTAATGACAGAGGCCGCAGCATTTGCAAATTCCAGCATACTGCGCAGATTTTCTTCGGAGAGGCCATCAAGCCCGTTTTCCAGGATATAATGCAGAACGCATCCGCAAAAGGTATCTCCCGCGCCGGTCGTTTCTACGGTTTTTTCCGTGATCCGGGCAGGAACTTCCGCCATGATATCCCCATAATAAGCGCGGCTCCCGTTTTTCCCCATAGAAACAAGAATCAGTTGGATCTGAGGATATCGTTCCCTGATCCAGTTTACTCCCTGCGTAAAATCTTCCCTTTCGGTCAGCCATTGAATTTCATTGTCTGAAATTTTTAATATTTTGCAGTACTGCAGGCCATACAATACCTGCTCTTTGGCTTCTTCTAAAGAATTCCAGAGCGGCGGCCGTAAATTCGGATCAAACGAAATGAGTACATTGCTTCTAGCTGCAATCTCTAGCGCTCTTTGGGTTGCCCTGCGAACCCCCTCATGTGTCATGGACAAAGTCCCGAAATGAAATATTTTTGAATTTTGGATCAATTCCTCCAATTTCCTTGCGTACTTACTCCGTTTTCCGTAAAATCAATCAATAATTCCCCTAATGCGGTTACTTCTATATTATTCATTTTAGCTTCCCTTCTTTCTTCTTTCTTTATCAGAATATCGTTGCCATAGTTTTTAATGAAAAATACAGTGAAATGCTGTGCGGGCTCGATATTCCGATCCTGTTCGTGGATTCGCCCGTCCCGCTTTCGGGAAATACGCTGAAAGCAGACTTCCTTTCTATGGATAATGAATCTAATATTTTTACATTTGCAAGAGAAATGAGCCGCAGAGGGAAAAAACGGATCGGATTTGTCGGAGAATTTCTGCACTGTCGGTCTTTCTTCGAACGGTATATGGTGTACCGCAATTCCATGTACCTGTTCGGGCTTCCCATTGAAGAGCAGTTCTGCATCACCCAAAACCGGCAGGACAACACCCTGCTTTCCACGGAAGAATATCAGGCATACCTGACCGACTGCATCCGGAACCTGGAAGAACTGCCGGATGTCTTTATCTGCGCGAATGATTTTGTGGCGATCGATCTTCTGCACGCTTTCCGGACGCTTGAAATTTCCGTTCCGAATGACGTTTACCTGTGCGGTTTCGACGATTCTCCGGAATCGCGGATCATCACCCCGCCGCTGACCACGATCCATATCCACAGTCAGGTCATGGGGTATTCCGCCGTTTATCTTCTGCTCTCGCGGATTTCGGAACCGTCGCTGAATTACCGCTCGGTCCGCACGGAAACCACCCTGATCTTCCGGGAATCCACAGAAGACGGCGGTAATTTCTAATGTGATTTTTAAACGAAAACGGCAGACGCAAAAAAGCGCATGGTTTACATTTTACTATTTCCATGCGCTTTACGCAGTTACTTTCCTATGCCATTTGCATAATCTCAGCTTCAAGTTCTTTTAGCTCATCAATCGACAATGACGGAACATAGTCCACAATTTCCTCAAGTGTCATTTTCCCTTTCCTGATCATTCTTTCTGCCATTTTTCTTTCTGTTTCTCTTTCTTTATTATCCTCAATATCCTTTGTATAAGCTTTCAAAATCTGCTCATCATCAAATAATGTCATCATCATATCTACAACCTCCTGTTCCTTGCTTTCGAGATACTCTTTCAGCACATTCCTATCTTTGCAAATACGGATTGTTTCGACTACTGCCTGTTTCGTGTTTCCATATAATTTTCTCTGTTCATTATATACCTTGGAGAATATTATATACTGCCCGATAATATCTTTCTCATTTTCCTGATATAAGACTTTCACTTCTGCATCAATGGCAATCTTTGAACCGCCAAAAAATTCCTTGGAGAGCGATATTGTGTCGGGAATATTTTTTCTTTCGCCCGTAAATATCACATAAAGTTCGGGTGTCGGCATATTCACTTTTTTGCTTCTGTATAGGTTTTGGTTCGTGCGCTTAAAATAATCGTGATACGTTTGCATCAGATACATCAGCGCCCGTATAATGATATTCAATGTCCACGTTGACTGACTTTCTACCAGTATCATCAACCGATTTCCAACAGAAAAACCCAAGTCATTATAGTCCGCATCAACCAATATATGCTTAATTGTGACATCTGCAATCGCATCTTCCGTCACGCTGCAATCCTCTGGGTGGAGTGTTTTATATAGTTGGAGCAGATACTTTCTATCTTGAAATAAATTCGTGAATACGCTGTCTTTTATCTTATGCTTTGGCGTACCTTCCGCCATTTTACCACCTCGCTCCTGACAAATCAGCAAAAGATAAGGATATAAGTTACTCCTGCTATGTTTTAATTATATAGAAAATCACTCACGTTTACAATAAAATTCACATTAATTTTCTTCCTTTCTACTCTATTTAGTCCAGCCCTGTTATATGTTCTGCTGTCGGCCTTCCGGCGTTATAATTGACTGCGGTTTCCTGCTCATATCGTGAAAAAGACTACAACATCTCTGTCATAGTCCTTTCTCAAAATTTTTATTGTTACATAAACTGCTTTTTAATGATGGAACAGCCGAAGCCCTGTAAAACTCATCACCATTCCGTATTTATTGCAGGTCTCGATCACATGGTCGTCACGGATGGAACCGCCCGGTTCCGCCACATATTTCACGCCGCTCTTGTGCGCGCGCTCGATATTGTCCCCGAATGGGAAAAACGCATCCGAGCCCAGCGCCACATCGGTGTTCTGATCCAGCCATGCCCGCTTTTCCTCCGCGGTAAATATTTCCGGCTTCACTTTAAAGATCTTCTCCCATTCGCCGTCCGCAAGCACATCCATATAATCCTCGCCAATGTAAAGGTCGATAGCGTTGTCGCGGTCCGCGCGCCGGATCCCGTCGGCAAACTGCAGTCCGAGCACCTGCGGAGACTGGCGCAGCCACCAGTTGTCCGCCTTATTTCCGGCCAGACGGGTACAGTGGATCCGCGACTGCTGCCCCGCTCCGATTCCGATTGCCTGACCGCCCTTGACATAGCAGACGGAATTTGACTGCGTATATTTCAGCGTGATCATCGCAATCGCCAGATCGATCTTCGCCTGCTGTGTCAGTTCCTTATTTTCTGTAACGATATTGCTGAAAAATGCATCGTCAATCTGAAGCTCGTTGCGCCCCTGCTCAAACACGATTCCGAACACTTCCTTGTGTTCGATCGGATCCGGCTCATAATCCGGATCAATTTCGATCACGCAATACGCGCCTTTTTTCTTTTCTTTTAAGATCGCAAGCGCTTCATCGGTATAGCCCGGCGCGATCACACCGTCGGAAACTTCGCGTTTAATGACAAGCGCCGTGGATTTGTCGCAGACGTCCGACAGGGAAATAAAATCGCCGAACGACGACATGCGATCCGCCCCTCTCGCGCGGATGTAGGCATTCGCAAGCGGGGTAAATTCCATATCCATATCTTCCACCCAGTAAATCTTTTTCTCCACATCGGAAAGCGGAAGCCCAACGGCCGCTCCGGCCGGAGACACATGCTTAAAAGAAGCCGCCGCCGGAAGTCCGGTCGCTTTCTTTAATTCCCGCACAAGCTGCCAGCCGTTGAATGCGTCCAGAAAATTGATATAACCTGCGCGCCCGTTCAGCACTTTGATCGGAAGATCTTTTCCTTCCATGTAAATTCTCGCCGGTTTCTGATTCGGGTTGCATCCGTATTTTAATTCGTATTCCTGCATAATTTTCTCCTTTTTCTTCATTGGTTCTTGTTTACAATGCGCGTTTCATATTTTCCGGTTGCAATATCGATATAGCGCACAAAAAGCGACACTTTATTGTCTTCGTTTAAGTTTTCCCAGACCAGTTTCGTAAATTCCTCTATGCTGCCGCCGATCTCTACCCGCGTCGGCTCTCCTTCGAAACTCGGAAGCGGATTTCCGTCGCCCATATAAGTATGGATGAAACGCCCTTCGCCCGCTTTCGGATTTTCATAGGCAAACGTATAGCGGCTGCAGCTTTCCGGATCTCCGTCGCTGCTTTTTAAAATGGACATGGCATAATTGTAGGTGTTGTTTTCAATATGCATGATCCCGGAAATACGCGGCGTATAATTCGGTTCATCCGGTTCAAACGTCCGGGTGCGCAGCGACTGTTCAAACGTCTGCTGCTTGTCCATCAATTCGTAAATCGTATCCGTCTGATCGCCGTTTGTCACGATCGTCTTATTTCCGAGTACCCGGACCGGAGCATAGATGATCAGGCTCGG
Organism: uncultured Lachnospiraceae bacterium; assembly: GCA_947593655.1. Classification (GTDB taxonomy): domain Bacteria; phylum Bacillota; class Clostridia; order Lachnospirales; family Lachnospiraceae; genus Roseburia. Next base: position 4,614 of record CANQDS010000127.1, read on the forward strand.
ATCGCTCAGTTTCGACGGATCGAACGCCTGCGTGCGGATTCCTTCCCCGTCCTCTACAAAAATACGGTTGCGGCTGTTCTCGCTTCTTCCCATGATAAAATAAGCGGCAACCGCTTTCGTTCCGTCCACGGAACGCCCGATCACGATTCCGCGTCCCGGATACGTTGTACTGCGAAGTTCTTCTGCAAGTGATACTTTTTTCATCTGATCTGTTCCTTTCTTAAAATAAAATTCCCGCGCGGGCTTTCCTTCCTCTGCTCTGACGCGATAAGCGTCTGCTCAGGAACCGAAGGTTCCTTCGCGTCGCGTTGCTCCTCAAATTGACTTGGATGCACTTACGCCCGCTTGCGGGCGCCGTGCATCGGAGTCAATTTTCATCGCTTATCGCGTCAGTTTTTAAAACTATGGACTGGGGCGGGGATACGCCCCGGCCGGTCGACGAAACGACTGCAGTCGAAGGAATTGACCGGCATGATCGGCGCATAGCCGAGCAGTCCTCCAAATTCCACGATCTCCCCTACGTCTTTCCCAATGACCGGGATCAGACGGACCGCCGTCGTTTTCTGATTGATCATGCCGATCGCCATTTCATCGGCGATAATGCCGGAAATTGACGATGCTTTCGTGCTGCCCGGAACCGCGATCATATCCAGACCGACCGAGCAGACACAGGTCATCGCTTCAAGCTTCTCAAGGCTGAGCGCTCCCGCGCGCACCGCGTCTATCATCCCCTGATCCTCACTGACCGGAATAAACGCGCCGCTTAAACCGCCGACATAAGAGGACGCCATGATACCGCCTTTTTTCACCTGATCGTTCAGCAGGGCGAGTGCCGCCGTCGTTCCCGGCGCTCCGGCATAATCGACTCCGATCTCATGCAGGATATCCGCCACGCTGTCCCCGACCGCAGGTGTCGGCGCCAGGGAAAGATCGATGATCCCGAACGGGATTCCCAGTTTTGCCGACGCTTCTTTCGCGACCAGCTGGCCGACGCGCGTGATCTTAAAAGCGGTTTTTTTGATCGTTTCACAGAGCACTTCAAAACTTTCGCCCCGCACTTTTTCCAAAGCGGTCTTTACAACGCCCGGCCCGCTGACTCCCACATTCACCACGGCGTCCGCTTCGGTGACTCCGTGGAACGCCCCGGCCATAAACGGATTGTCGTCCGGCGCATTACAGAATACCACCAGTTTGGCGCATCCGAGGGAATCTTTCTCCTTCGTCGCTTCCGCCGTTTCTTTGATGATCTCTCCCATCAGACGGACGGCGTCCATATTGATTCCGGTCTTTGTGGAGCCGACATTCACAGAACTGCATACAAATTCCGTAGCCGCAAGGGCCTGCGGGATCGACCGGATCAGATTTTCGTCCGCCGCAGTCATCCCTTTGGAAACAAGCGCCGAATAGCCGCCGATAAAATTGACGCCCGTCTTTTTGGCCGCTTCATCCAGCGTTTTTGCGATCGATACAAAATCCTCCGGCGACCGGCAGGCGGCCGCGCCGACCAGCGCGATCGGCGTAACGGAGATCCGCTTGTTGACGATCGGAATACAGTAATTATTTTCAATATCGCGCCCAACGGTTACTAAATCTCTGGCTGTCGACGTGATTTTTTCATAAATCTTCCGGTTCAAACGCTCCAGATCGGAATCGATGCAGTCCAACAGGCTGATCCCGAGCGTGATCGTGCGCACATCCAGATTTTCCTTTTCGATCATCTCGTTCGTCTCATTGACTTCCCAGATATTTATCATTTTTCCGACCTCCGTTAGATCCGGTGCATTTTCTCAAAAATCTCTTCCCGCTGGCATTTAATGGAAACACCGATTTTGCTTCCGAGTTCGTCCATTTCCGCGGAGATATCCGCAAAAGATTTTTCCGCTCCGGCCATATCCACGATCATCATCATATTAAAAAAACCGGAAACGATCGTCTGGGAAATATCCAGCACGTTCACGCCGTTATCCGCAAGATAGGTGCATACGCGCGCAATGATCCCTACCGTATCTTTTCCCACTACGGTAATGATCGCCTTGTCCATTGTTGGCTCCATAATTCCTCCTCTATAATCATAAGTTTTATACCTGACTCTAACTGTCGGATGCCAGTGCCCTCATCCGCTCACTTCGTTCGCGGGACAGTACTATCCTGCCCGAAGCACCTGGGAAACCGCATCCCTTTTGGCAACATACATTGGAAAATCATCCGCACGGTACGGATTATCCCCCAGCGTCACCTCCAGACGCACCGTTTCATACGCCAGTTCTTCGTAATTATTTTCTTTGCTCAAATGGCCGAGCAGCACGCCCCGAAAATGATCGTTAAGCAGCCGCCCGAACAGGCGCCCGCTGCTTTCATTGGACAGATGCCCCCGGTCGCTTAAGATCCGCTGCTTCAATGGATACGGGTAACCGCCCGTCTGCAGCATCCGGATATCGTGATTCGCCTCTAAAAGCAGCGCATCCAGTTCCTGCAGCTCACTGATCAGCGCATCGTCATAAGTTCCCAGATCCGTAACCACCGCAAACGTGTGTGTTCCGTCGGAAAAACGGTAGGCGACCGGATCGGCCGCATCATGCGAAATGGAGATCGGGTAAAACGCCATGTCCCCGATCGTAAATTCCACTCCCGGCGCGACCGGATAGAACAGGGAATCGTCGATCTGTCCGATGGATTTCACCTGACGGATCGCCGCGATCGTTTTTTCCGTGGCGTACATCGGGATCCCATAGCGCCGGGCCAGTACGCCGAGCCCCGCAATATGGTCGATATGCTCATGCGTGATCAGGATTCCTTTCATTTCACTGCATTTTAACCCGATGGATTCCAGTCCTTTTTCAATCCGTTTTCCGCTGATTCCCGCATCGATCAGAACATGACAGCCGTCTGTTCCGGTACAGATGCAGTTTCCGCTGCTTCCGCTTGCAATACTGCACAATTCTAACATGTCAAATCTCTTTCCAAAACAATTCAATCTGGTCGCCGTCATGCAGTTCCTGCATGAACTGCGCATCCTGTCCGTTGACGAGCGTCGCAATCGCCCGCCCCCTTCCGGCATTCAGATCAAATGAAATTTTATCAAATATGTCTACAAAAATATAACTCTTCTTTCCGGTCAGCGTAACCGGCTCTTTGTTCACCGTCACCATGCAGACCGCTCCCGCCGGTGCCGGCTTCTTTGGAGCATCTGCGCCTGTTTTCGTTCCGGCTCCGGCCTGTCCTTCCGGCTTGTGTTCCGCCCCGGCCTTAGGCGCTCCTGCCGAGTATGTTC
>CANQDS010000128.1 GCA_947593655.1 uncultured Lachnospiraceae bacterium
AAATCCCAGCGGGACGGCACGGTTTACTATGACATCCGTTTTCCTGCCCTGCTTCCGCAGAGCGGAGAAACGGTTGAGATTTATGTAAATGTGGAAATTCAAGGTAATGATACCCCTGGATATCCAATTCCGAAGCGCGGCATCTACTATGCGGCGAGAATGATCTCCGCCCAGCGGGGAACCATATTTAAAGATCAAGAGTACGAAAAGATTAAAAAAGTAGTGTCCATCTGGATCTGTGAAGATACGGCAAACTTCCGCTCCGATACCATTAACCGGTATTCTTTTACGGAGGAGTGCTTAAGGGGCAGTTTCTGCGAAAAGAAAAAGGATTACGACCTGATGACAGTCGTGGTGCTGCGGCTGGGCAGCAAAGGCGAAAACAGCGAAGACAACGCGATCCGGCTTCTCAGCAAAATGTTCTCCACAGATCTCAGCTACAAGGAAAAAATCAATTCGCTGCAGAACGAGTTCCGGATCAGCGTAAACAGGGAAATCAGCCAGGAGGTGTTTGAAGTGTGTAATCTGAGTACAGGCGTTTACAAGAAAGGGTATCATTCCGGATACGACTCCGGATACGGCTCTGGATATGATTCTGGTATTTCTACAGGCAAAATGCAGCAAGCGCGGGAAACCGCATATAAACTTCAGGATATGAAGATGCCAGTTGAGCAAATCTCGACAGCCGTAGAGGTTCCATTAGATACCATCCGGGAATGGCTGGCGGAGCGCGAGGAGATGCTGGTAAAGTAGCTGAACGGAATTTTCAGACGCAAAACCGGAAGCTTCTGGAGGAAAAAACACTTGAAACTCCGCACAAAATATAGTATATGCCCATCCTGCCAGCGACAGGGTGGGCATTATTTTTTTCGCTTGTATCCTTATCTCTGTCAAAAAAAGGCAGGCAACGCTATAACAAAGCTACCAAAGGCAATCAGCAAGCCGATCATCCCTCTTCGATTTTCAGTTCCCGCTCCTCGGCGTCAAACGCGATCATTTCCGGATTCTTTTTGTAGGCTTCCAGAAGCGTCATCCAAAGCATATGGACTTCGTACACCAGCATCTGGGACGCTTCCACCGCATACGGAAGCAGCATATTGATGTCAAAAATGCGGATTCCCAGCGGCGGCAGGAAGATCAGGTTCGTCGTCTGGATCTTCGGCCCCGCGGTATGGAGCATCTCGTAGGAGATCATCAGAAACTCTTTTCCCTTATATTCGCAGTAATAGGAAACATAGCACTCGTCAACGGTCCACAGCGTTCCGTTTTCCTCAACGACCGGCTTTCTTTCCGGATCATTATACTCGGTCGTCTGGCAGCGGACGTCCCAGTGGAGCTTTCCCGCTTTCGTTTCTTTGACCATCTCGGTCAGCTGGTGAAGCAGACCCTCTTCTTTTTTCACTCTTCATGACCCCCTTCCTCCGCAGCGCCGTGCGCGTCCACCCGGACCGCATGAACGACAAAACGGTTGTCCCCGGACGAACAGGTGGAAAGCGTCACCACTTTATCGTTCTGCCCGGCGGAAACTCCGGTATCCTCATAGGAAGTCCGGTAAAGCCCGTCGATAAATTCCTGAAACGCATCGTCCGGCGCATAAGGAACCGTATAAACTTCACTGTCCGCAGGCACGTCCGCAAACGCAAAGATCTCATAGCGGTACACCTCATCTCCGGTAAAAATCTGGAAATACTGGTGGTCTTCCCCGTAATAACCGGAATTTTTGTAATATTTCAGCCTTCCGAACATGCTTAAGTTTTTCATGTTATGACCGTAAATAATGGTATGGCAGTCCTGAAAATCCGGATGGTTCGCCCCTTCCATAAAGATCGATCCGGCCGTTGCCGAAGAACCGTCCAGCGCCGTGCGCAGGTAGGTATCGTTATCCCCGGAATACAGGATCGGATAACTGATCTCCTCGTTTTCAAAATAGATCCACCCGACCACATCCGGATTGATCGCTTTTACCTGATCCAGATCCACGTTCGCAAGCTCGTACCACGGAATTTCCTCTTCCGCCGCTTCCGTCACCGGCTCCGGATGTTCCGTCACAAACTCATCTGCCAGATTGTCGTAAAGCTTGTTCGACTTGTGATAATCCTGCATGATCTTCCACAGATTGTACGCCGAGATCACGATCACGATCATCCCGACCACCATGATCACTATGGAAATAATGTCTTTTTTCCCGTTTTTTTCTTTCGAAGCCATATCAATTGATTCCTCCTGAATTTGTACTGTTCTCCGCAAATCTAAGAACGGATATAAATATCCGAAAGGTTGTCCATGATGCTGCCCGCTACGTCCGGGCGGTTCATGGAATAAATATGGATATGGCTGACCCCGTTTGCGATCAGATCGATGATCTGCTCAGTCGCATACGCGATCCCCGCCTGTTTCATCGCCTTCGGATCGTCCGCAAAGCGATCGACAATCGTTAAAAACTTCGCCGGAACCAGATTCCCGGAAAGCGAGACAATGCGCCCGATCTGCCCGGCGTTCGTCACCGGCATGATCCCGGCCACCACCGGAACATGGATCCCCTTCTTAAGCGCTTTATACATGAAATTATAGTAAATATTATTATCAAAAAACATCTGCGTGGTCAGATAGTCGCATCCGGCATCCACTTTCTCTTTCAAATGCACCAGATCCTCTTCCCGGCTTGCCGCCTCCGGATGACCCTCCGGATAACAGGCTCCGCCGATGCAGAAATCCCCGGCCGCCTTGATCTCCGCGATCAGTTCGGTCGCGTGGTGGTACTGGTCCGGCAGCGGGAAATCAGCATTTTCCGGAATATCGCCGCGCAGCGCCAGAATGTTGCAGATCCCTCGCGCCTTTAATTCTTCGATCACGGAACGCACCTTCTCTTTCGTGGACGATGCGCAGGTCAGATGCGCGATCGCCGGCACGCCGTTCTGGTTGATCGTATCCGCGATCTCCACCGTATAATCGGAGGTTCCGCCGGTCGCCCCGTAAGTGCAGCTTAAATACGCCGGTTTCAGGCGCGCCATTTCCTCGACCGTCTTTTTGTAATCGTTTAACTGGGAACCTTTCTTCGGCGGAAACATCTCGCAGGAGATCGTTACCCGGTCTGTATTCAATAATTCAGAAACTTTTATATTCGTCATATTTGCCCTCTTTGTTTTGCTCTCTTCAATTTTATTTTCTTTTATTTTGTCTTCTTTGTATGATCTTCTTTCGCTATTGTCTTCTTTCTTTTCGTCTTCTTTGCCTTTTCTATTTTACTTCTTTCGTTCGGCCTCTTTTAAGCCCCGCCTCGGCACCTCTTCCCGGCACTGACATCCACCTCCGGCTCCGGCGTCCACTCCCAGCACTGGCATCCGCATCCGCTTCCGGCACCTACTCTCGGCCCTAGCGTCCACCCCCGGCATTCATCCGGCACCGGCTCCGGCATCCGCTTCCACCCTCGCCCCCGGCGTCCGTCCGCTCCCGCGGATTAAAATTTCCGAAGCGCGTCGCTGCCGTCGTCTATGGTGTTTTCAATACGGCGGATCTGTACAAAATAAGAATAGGAATCATTGACGACGACCTCGCACCGGTCGCCGACCTTATGCCCGAAGATCGCCTTTCCCAGCGGGGATTCCCGGCTGATCAGATTTTTCAGCGAATTGCTCCGCACCGTCGTCACCAGCTTATAAGTCTCCGTCTCGTCGTCGTCCTCGAAATAAACGTCCACCGTATTATTCATTCCGACCTCGTCCTCTGCCGATTCCTCGGAGATGACGACCGCCGTCTTGATCATTTTCTCCAGATAGCGGATGCGCCGTTCGTTCTCATTCTTGAACTGCTTCGCCGCTTTATACTCAAAATTCTCGCTCAGATCGCCCTGCGCCCGCGCCGTCTTGACGTCTTCGAGCGCCTGTTTGCGGACTACGAGCTTCCTGTGCTCGATCTCTTCCTCCATCTTCTGGATATCTTTCTCTGTTAATTCATCATACATGCTGTTCTCCCGTCCGGCTTTCGGCCTTCCCGGCCTTCCGCCATCTGTTATTATAACATATGTTTTCTATTCTGCAAAAGAAAAAACAGGTTCTTCCGGCTCATCCAGCGTGCATACGCTGAGCACGTAAGGCTCTGTTTCTCCCCCGCCGCAGATTCTGGTATGGTAGTATCCCTCCCGCAGCGTATCGATCCCGGCAAAATCCATCCGAAGCCCCAGCCCCGCCGCTTTGGAATAACTCTCCTTCTTCGTCCAGATCTTTAGAAATTCCATCATGCGCTCTTCTTCGTCTCCGTCCCGCTCCGTTATGCGCTTAAATTCCTCCCCGGTAAACGCCCTTTTTGCGACTGCCAAAAGGCGCTCCCCGTTCCGAAAACGGCTGCCCGGACACTCGAGATCGATCCCGGCCTCCCGGCTGCCGAAAACCGCCGCCGCAAACTCTCCGGCATGGGTGCAGTTGAAAAAAATCCCGCAGTCCGCGCAGTACGGCTTTCCGTGCTCCGTCTCCCCGAACGATACGGCATCGTAGTCGATCCCTTCCCGCAGAAACCCCTGCCGGATCAAAAGCCCCGCCGCCAAGGAACGGCACTGATCGTTCTTATGCCGAAGGCGGAGGACTTTTTCCCTGCGCCGCGCCTGCACCAATTCCAGCCCTTTCTGAAACTCCGCCTCATCCAGAAGCGGGCGGATGCTCATTCCATATACTTTCAGCATAACGCTAGATCAGCCCCGCAAAACCTGCCAGAAGCACGACCGCTCCCAGCACGATCCGATACCATCCGAACACTTTAAAGTCGTGTCTGCGGATATAACCCATCAGGAACCGGATCACAAAGACCGATACCAGAAAAGCAACGATCATTCCCACGATCAGGATCACCGCCTCCTGCGGTGAAAAATGAAATCCAAATTTAACAAGCTTCAGCAAACTTGCCCCGAACATGACCGGAATCGCCAGAAAGAAGGTATACTCTGCCGCCACTTTCCGGGATACCCCAAGGATCAGCGCTCCGACGATCGTCGCTCCGGAACGCGAAGTGCCCGGAAAGATTGCCGCGATCAGCTGGAAGATCCCGATATAAAGCGCCAGCCGGTAGCTGATCTGCCCAAGGGAAACCACCTTCGGCTTTACGCCCCTGTGCCGGTTCTCCACCACGATAAACGCGATCCCGAAGAGGATCAGCATCACCGCGACGGTCTGGTAATTATAGAACAGTTCTTCAAACAGTTCATCAAACAAAAGCCCGACTACCGCGGCCGGAACGCATGACACTAAAATATGGAACCAAAGCACGAAAATATCCGTTTTGATCCACGCGCCCGCCCCGCTGCGCGAAAGCGGCCTGCGGTTGCCTTTTTTCCCGAACGGCCAGATCTGCTTCCAGAACAGAAGCACGACTGCTAAGATCGCCCCCAGCTGGATGACCACCTCAAACATGCTGTAAAAATCTTCCGATACTTTCAGCGGAACGATCTCATTCAACAGGATCATATGACCCGTGCTGCTGATCGGCAGCCATTCCGTCACGCCTTCCACAATGCCGAACAACACGGCCTTTAAGATTTCCACAATATTCATAATCTCTGCTCCTTTCCCTTCATTTGCAAATTTGCCTTCGGCAAAGAGCCGGATTCCCACTCGGCAAAATTTACACGTTCTTACGGACTTTGCAGCAAGTGCAAAGTCCTAGGCTGAACTGTTACGTGAACAGTAACATCTTATCAAATCATCTTTCCTTTTGCAAGAAATGTATGTTATAATAAAAGCAGATATGTGTTATAATGCAACCATAAAAGAATTCTGGAGGTAAGAATCATGACGGAAAAAGCATTTAAAACTATGGGCGCGGCCGGTGCATGGGGACTCGCGCTCGGCATCTGCATCCTGATCGGCGGGATCGTATCCGGTATTCTGCTCATCGTGCAGGGTGCAAAGCTTTTGGGCGGAAGAAGGAACATTACTTTTTAAATCTTCTTTTTATTTTTGCAACAGTCTTTGAGATCAGCGGTCGAAGCGGCCTCAGCATAAGCCAGACAGATGCATACATCCGGTACGGGATGTTTTGGACCGGGACGTATTTTCCCTTCCGGACGAACCCGATCAGGATGCCGCGCACCTGGTCTTCACGCAGCGGTCCTTCGATCTCGGCCTGATTATCGCCCACAAAATAAATGCCGGAGGCATCTTTGCGCACGATCCTGTGCAGTACCAGAATACTCTGATCCCTCCGGTACAAAGCGACATCTCCTCTTTTCAGCGTATGCCCGCCGACCGGCGCGATCCGCGCCTCGTCCCTCCCCGGCAGAAAGAGCGGGTACATGCTGTATCCCTGCGGTTTCAGCTGGATCGTTTTCCCCTCCGCCAGAAGTTCTTCAATGTCGATTTTATATTTCTTCTGTTCCTGTTCCGCGCCGAATGATCCGTCCATATCTGCCGTCCTTTCTGTTCTTCATGCCTGCGGTTCTTACTGGTCTTATTCTTACCGTTTCTTCGCTCTTACTCTTGCCGGTCCTATTCTTTCCGTTCTTCGCGTTTTTTTACTCTATTGTAGCATTTCCGGCGCGTAAATGCTATAATAAAGCATAGTTTTATCACAATACCCGAAAACAGGAGGAAGCCTATGAAACGCAATCCGGAATATATCCTGACTTATCTTTCCGATACCGCCTATCTGCTGCCCTACGGGCAGATGATCGCGAGCCGCCGCCACGGCATACGGCTCAACGAAACCGGCGTTACGATCTGGAATCTTTTAAAACGGCCGATGGAAATGAAAGAACTTCTCGCACTGGCCGCGGAAATTTTCGGGATCACCGACAAAGGGCAGCTTGCGGATCTGCGGAAAGACTTAGAGCAATTCGTTTTCCAGCTCTCCGCTTACGGCATCATCGAGGAACCTCCATCGTCCGCTCCTCCGGCTCCTTTGGAAAAGGCCGCTTTCTATCTCCGGATCGCGGGACTGACGCTGAAACTCTGCGGAAATCCGGAGGCTTTTTCCAAAGAACTGATGCCTTTCCTCCTTCCGGAAGAGGCGCTCTCTTTCGCCGACGCGCGCACCGATCTTACGATCGTCGTCTCGGAAGAAGAACCGCCCGCGCGGGAACACGGACGGTATCTGCTGCGCGATCCGCAGCTCTGCGTCTACGAAACGCTGACGCACTATATCCTGCTTTTTCCGGCCTCCTTCGTATTAAAAGAGGCTCATTTAACAAAAGACGGGAGCCGCGCAGCCTATTACTGCACGCCTCCTTATGATGCGGATCTGGTCTACGATCTGTTTCATGCCATCCGCATCGCTTTTCTCCACCTTGCCGCAAAACGGGGCATGTACGCCATTCATTCGGCCTCTATCCTCTACCACGGGAAAGCGTGGCTGTTTTCCGGCTCTTCCGGCACCGGCAAATCCACGCACACCGGGCTCTGGAACAAATATTACGGCGTGCCGGTCATTAACGGCGACTTAAATCTGCTCGCCATCGAAAACGGCCGGGCGCAGATCCACGGGATCCCGTGGTGCGGCACTTCGGGAATCTGCGACGCCGAAACCTATGATCTCGGCGGCATTGTCCTGTTAAAGCAGACGCCTGAAAACCGCCTGTTTCCGCTGACCGATGATGAAAAACAGCTTCTGGTGCTCCAGCGTTTGATCTCGCCGCTCTGGAACGAACCGATGATGAAAGAGATGCTTTCCTTTATCGGGAAACTCTCCGGAAAGATCGCCACTTTCCGGCTGGGCTGCACAATCTCACAGGAAGCGGTGGATCTGATCAAAGAAGCCATCGATGCGGAATCCGGCACGGCTGCCAGTATAACATCGGAGCACTGACCGGCGCACCAAGACCGGCCTGTCAGCGGCGATAGAGGCTCCGGGCAGCC
>CANQDS010000129.1 GCA_947593655.1 uncultured Lachnospiraceae bacterium
CAGGTTGAAGTCTTGAAAAACAAAACCTAAATTTTCACGTCGAAACCGTGAAATATCACTATCCCTAATTTCTGTGATATTTTCCCCAGCAAGTAGTATTTTCCCCTCGGTGGGACGATCGAAAGCGGCTAACAGATTGAGCATTGTTGTTTTGCCGGAGCCGCTTTCTCCCATGACAGCAATAAACTCGCCTCGATCTACACGAAATGTAATATCTTTTAATGCTTCCACTTGATTGCTGTCAAAGCGGCTACTGTAAACTTTTCGTAGATGTTCTACCGACAATAGAACTGTGTTTTGATTACTCATGTATATATCCTCTTTCTGCGTATCTGTTCTACACATGAATATTATAAAAAAAGCGGAAAGTGTCTGCCATAGATTGTAGTGACATTTTCCGCTTTACCCTTACATCGGTTGTAATGTTGTTTAATCCGCAACAGAAAAATCACTCTGCGGAAAATTGACTGTTACCGTTGTGCCAAGATTTACTTGTGACGAAATAGAAAGCGTACACCCCAATAAAACGGAAACCTTTTTACACATATACAGTCCGCAGCCCGTAGACTTTTGATGAATACGCCCATTAAAACCTGTATAGCCTTTTTCAAACAGTCGCGGCAAGTCCTCTGCGGCTATCCCTATGCCGGTATCACTAACGCATATTTGTAGTGGCGTTGGCTGATATATCGCAATGCTGCCGTGATCTGTATATTTCGCCGCATTTGAAACCAACTGCTCTAATATGAATAATAGCCATTTCCTATCTGTAAGGACTGTACCATTCAGATCGTGTAAGTCCATTTTTAGTCTCTTTGAAATCAGAATCGTTGAATGTTTTTTGATAGATTCCTGTGCTAAAGGTAGCAGCTCCACCCGTTCCAGGCACAAGTCGGAATACAGATTTTCTAACTGCAAATACTTTAATGCCATATCTACATAATGTGATATTTGTAATAATTCTGTTTTCCATTTGGACGGTGTAGTGTCTCCTGTCTGCAACATCAAATCCATAGAATAGATAGGGGCCTTAATTTGGTGCGTCCAGAGAGCATAATAATCATCTCTTTCTGCATTTATTTTTCGTTGATTTGCCCGCTCATTCTGCCACGCTTGCAAAATCTCTTTGATTACACGCTGATAATTTTCTTCCATAAGCGTACCAGCCGTTGGCAGATCAGGAATAACAGGTACTTTCGCTTGTTCAGTATTTTTCAGTCTCCCACATTTTTGATATGTGCGACGTAAGTCCCACAATGCAAAAGGCAGAACAAATAGAATAAGCAAAAAAGTTGTGTATAAAATTGGTTCCATACGAACATCATAAAGGAAATACATAAAAAAGTTACATATAATCAATCCGCAAAACACAATCAATACTCTATATTTATCTTTCAGATATTGAATAAGAAAATACTTTTTATCCAATTTGATAGCCCATTCCTTTCCGGGTAACAATAAAATCTTCAAGCCCGATCTTGTTCAATTTATTTCGCACCCTCGTCACGTTGACTGTAAGCGTATTATCATCAACAAAAGTATTATCGTTCCACAATGCCTGCATAAGATCATCACGGGACACGCTTTTTCCGCTGTGGGCCATAAGTTCTTTTAAGATAATGAAATCATTACGCGATAGTTCCAACATAGCCCCTTTGTATTGTAATTTTGCATTATCCAAATCCAATATCACATCACCGCATACGACTACATTCATTGCACCTTGAAAATCATAAGTACGCCGCAATAGAGAATTGATTTTTGCAAGCAGAAAGTTAAGGTCAAAGGGCTTTACCACAAAATCATCACCGCCCATGTTCATAGCTAGAATCATGTTTAAGTTGTCGTTGATTGAAGAAATAAAGATAATCGGAACTTTTGAAATCTTTCTTATTTCCTCGCACCAATAAAAACCGTTGTAATGGGGAAGCGTTATATCTAACAAAACAATTTCCGGCTTGAACATAATAAACTGTTCTGTTATCTGTTGAAAATCTTCCAAATACTCACATTGAAAGCCCCAAGTACCTAAAAAATTACTAATTGATTGCGCCGCGTTCAAATCATCCTCTATGATTAACACTTTATACTGTGCCATGTAACTACCTTCTGTTTCCCTTTTTCCTTTTATCTGTTGGTTTTTCCGAGTCTTTCGGTATCAGCCACATATAACCTTTTTTTGAAATGCCCCACTTCTTCGCTGCTTCCGGGCATCCTCAATGCCCTGTAAATCAAGTTTTTTGAGATAATCAACCATTTTGTGATAATACTACCAGGAATCTCCTTCCCTAGATGACGTCCGCCAGAGCCTCCGCTTTTTTGCAGCCGTCGGTCTTATCGATATCGCCTACATTCAGCACGCCGGGCACCAGGACCTCTCCTACCATCTTCCATTCGTTCAAAGCGCACATTCGCTCCATAGGAATGCGGACGCCGTCCATAACAGACATATCCTCTTCCTCACAGCAGGTGATCAGCGCACATTCCTTGCCGGAAATATCTTTGCCGCCCACGACCAGCGCGTAAATGCGGTCGATGACGCCCTTGATCTGCGCCGGAATGGAGTACCAATAGACGGGCATGGTAAATACAATCGCGTCCGCTTCCAAAACAGCCGGAGCCAGCGTGTTAAAGTCGTCGTCAAAGGTACAGGCTTTCCCAGTGGAATAGCAGGTTTCACAGGCATGGTAGCCGCCTACCTTTTGGAACGCCGCGTCAAAGCGGGTGACCGTATGCCCCTTTGCTTTTGCCGCCTTTATAAAAGCGTCGGTCATGGCGAAGCTGTTTCCGTCCCTGCGCGGACTTCCGGTGATAACAAGAATCTTTTTGCTCATAAAAAATACCTCCATATGTTTGTAGGATTGACTTACTTCCTATATGTAGCTTGACCACCCCCGCAGGATCAGCCTGTATAGGCATCCTCGGCAAAATTGCGGAAGCTCTGTTTTTCCAGCCACGCCTGTTCTTCGTCATTTTCGGGTATGTCGATCCGCTCTATCTTAAAGATCACAGGTCTCGTACCATCGTTACAACAGGCAATCATCATGCGGTCGTCATTCGTCCAGCCCTTCATAATCGAGCCGCCTTGAAGGGCGGTATAAACATAACGGCTTACGGCATCCCATGCTTCTCCGCAAAATTTTCCATTCATCAGGTGATAGAAATCATCGCGCTGCGGGGTGCGCTTTAATAAAAATGTATCGCCTGCCTGAAAGAAGGGGCATGGCCCTGACTTCGGTTCGGCCAGGTACTTCTCTTGAAGCTCCGGGAAACACTTTGTCTCCAGAACGGTAATCTTACATTCATATTTCATAGAAATCTCCCTTCCGTCCAGCCCGGATCTATCGGGCAGACCCCTATCCGGCTCTGGAATAGATCATACCACAAAACGGTCTTTTCCGTGCTATAATCTATTATAATCTATTCAAGCGTGAAAGCAAGGAGGCGGAAAACGCCGGAAACATTTAGAGGGAGAGATACGCATGGAGCATCACGGGACACAGGACAGCGACCGCGCGGCGGCCGGCTGCTGTTCGGAAAGCTGCTGCCGAAGGAAAATTTCCAAATCCTTCTGGAATACGACGGGGCGCTCCGCGGAAGGAGCATCGACCGGGCCACCGTTTACACGGACCGATCACTCTTTGGAAGAGGATATTTCTTTCTCGCCTCCAGAAGTGCGATATCCTGGCGCATCTTGCCGCTTGTTTCCATCAGCATCTGGAGGACAAGGCTGCGGTTTACGGCAAGCCGGTTCTCTTCCTGAGCGTTTCTGCCGCGAACCGTACCTTTCTCATCCAGCAGCGGCACACACTTGTTTCCAATATCCTGCCATCCAAAGCTCGGCTCATGGAGCTGCCGCGTATATTCGCCATACCACCCTGCTTTTTCATACTGTCTGCACCACACCGGGTTATCGCGCTTGTATCTTTCAAGCGTCCGCCAAATATTGTCATGCCGCGCCGGATCCAGCAGGACTTTCTTCCACTTCTCCTCAAGTTCCAGGTCGGTGTGTTCCGCTACGAAAGCGTCAACAAGTGCTTTATTGGTTCGGTTGTCCGTCTGCTCACAGATCTCCCGAACCCCCTCTTTAGCAAGCCATGCGCCGCCTCCCAAAATACCAAACAGATCGCCGATTCCAAAAGCCATGGGAAGCACCTCCTTAGTGAGATAATTTGTAAAGGATGAGCAGGAGAGAAAAAAATGCAAAAGCAATCGGCAGATAATAATGCAGGAGCATATAGCGGCTGTCAGAACGCCGCGCCTCCCTTGCGCTCTCTTCCATCTGCCGGCGCTCATCCTCCGTCCTATCTTCTAAAAGAATATTCCGGCGCTCAATGGCGTGTATAACAGCGTCGCTGTACGCGGAGGAATCCGGAAGGTAAAAATCCAGGCCAGCTTCCTTTTCAAGCCGTTTTTCATATAAGGAACGCATCGCCTCCGTCTCCGGCACAACGTCGTAGGGGCAAACGCTGCCATCGTCCGGCATAGGCTCTTCCAAAACCTCCCCGGACCGGCTTGCTTTTGCCATCGCAACACTGGCAACATACCGCACAGCCGCTATATTTGCGGTATCAAATTGAAGTTTGGTATCATATACCGCCGCGTCATAATCCTCGTCCGTCGCAACAGACAGAAACTCCAAAAGTTCCTTCGGCCCTTCCCGGCGCCACAGCTTTTCGTCTCTCATGGTTATTCACCCTCGGTTGGTTATTTCGCAGGATTGATCATCCGCCGTTCCGCTTTGAGCTTCCGTCATTCATCGTCTCCTATTGTACACCCGAAGGGTGAGAAAATCTACCACCAGCTATCGGGAAATCCTTGACGGTTCCGCCGAAGATCGGATTGCCGCATGGTGGGTTCCTGCTGGCCCAAAATGCTTTCTATCCTGCCCGATTCCTGCGGAAGCTTCCGCCATACACGCGGTAGATCTCCGGTGCCAAAAGGGCCGACAGGGTCAGATAGATGCCAAACAGCAGCGGCAGGGCACTCACCACCGTCCCGCCGATCTGGTAGATATGAAAAAGCCGCACCTCCAGATGAAGATCCAGCAGCCGATCCGGAAGCAGTCCCATCACACGGTCCAGAAGCGAAGCCTGGATGCCGCCCAGAAAAGAGGGAAGAAACGTCAAGAAAATCGGCACCATGACAGCCGCCACCGCGTTTTTCGTCCGGGCGGACACGTACATGGTGAGCAGACTAAAAAACAGGCTCCCGATATAGCCGCCAGCCGCCACCAACAAGTACTCCTGGAGGTTGGTGAGGTGATAGAGGCTCTTCCACCCTGCGAAATACGCCTGAATCTGGCAGTCCGCCCCGTCGGCCCCCAGGCACCCCAGCACCACTCCGGTATAGAGCAGGACGATCCCCCAGTACACCAGCGTGACAATGGCGGCCCCGGCTGCGATCTTCCCGCGGATCGCCCGATTCCTCCCGTAAGCGCTGGAGAAAAAGACGGAATCCGCCTTCAGACCATACTCGCAGGAAAACATGCTTGCCACCAGATACGCCAGGATGTACGCGGTCACCATGCAGATGCTGGGCATATACTCCATCAGTCGTCCCCATCCGTCCGCGTAGTCGTAGCGCAGCGGGATGTCCAGATCTTCATAGTGCTCGACCAGATAAGCTTTTTCCTTCTCCGTAAAATCGGTTCCGCTGTCCTCGTCCGCCAGCCATTCCCGCAGAAGCTTTACCCGGTTTTCGTAAAAGTCCTCCGTCACCTGGTCGGGAGAAAGATGATCCGCCAGATAATAGTCATACTCCCGAAAGCCCTTGGCATAGAATTCATTCAGCAGGTCCCGCAGATCGTCAAACCCCTGTCTCCTGCTGTAGGTGATCTCACTCTCCAAAACGGTATCTCCCTGTGCCTCCGGCATGGAAAGAATGCGATTGTTCTCTTCCACCACACGGCGAAGCGTCTCTGCGTCCACCTCTCCGGCCCACGCACGTTTCTCCTCCCGCAGTCTCCGCGCGGCCTCCACGCCGTAAAGCTTGCTGCCGTCCGGGTTCACATAGGAAATATCCAGCGCAAAGTAGCTGCACAGCGCCAGCAGCCCTGCCAGCAAAAAGAGCGCGATCTTTCCTCCTCGCTGGGAAAATACCTTCTTGATTTCGTACCATATGATCGTTTTCTCCATCCCGACCTCCTGTTTTCAAATGTTTGTGTCCGCGCCTTCAGAATTTCCGTTCTCCTCTTCGGATTTCTCGCCAAAGTGATACAGGAATACATCCTCCAGCGTGACCTCCGCAGACTCCGCCGCCCTGGCGGGACGCTGGGAAGAAAGGATCCGCAGCTCCGCTCCCTGCAACGCCGTCTTTACATTGGCTACCTTGTACCGCTTCAAATATTCTCCCACCTGCTCGCGCGGCACCCGGCACCGCCAGACCTGCTGGGGCATAGCCGCAAGCAGCTCCTCCAGCGTTCCTTCCTGCACAATGAGACCGTCCTTCATCAACAATATCTCATTGGCGATATACTCGATATCCGATACGATATGGGTGGACAGAAGCACCAGCCGTTCCTCCGCAAGCTCGCTGATCAGGTTCCGGAAGCGGATGCGCTCGCCGGGATCCAGCCCCGCCGTAGGCTCATCCAGGATCAGGATCTGCGGGTCATTCAACACCGCCTGGGCGACACCCACCCTCCGCTTCATTCCGCCGGAGAGCTTCTTCATCTTCCGATCCTTCTGCTTCCACATTCCCACCTGTTTTAACAGCTGCTCCGCCCGCTTCTTCGCCGCAGCGGGCCTGAGCCCCTTGATGGCGCTGATATAGAGCAGATAATCCCACACCGTAAAGTCCGGATAATAACCAAATTCCTGCGGGAGATACCCGAGGATCCTCCGGTATGCCTCCCCCATGCGGAAAATATCCTGCCCGTCCCACAGAATGGCCCCGGAAGTAGGACGCAGCAGGGTACAGAGCATCCGCATCAGCGTAGTCTTGCCCGCACCGTTCACACCCAGCAGTCCGTAGACACCCTTCCCCATGTGGCAGGAAACCCCGTCCACCGCGTGAAACCCTTGAAATTCTTTTGTAATATCCTGCATCGTCAATTCCATACGATCTCCTCCTTTTCCGCTTTCCCGCCCCGCAGATCCTTCTTTCCTGCGACTCTTTCTTCCCTGCGGTTTTTCTTCCCTGCGGATTCCCACAGATTCCCGCAGACCGCTGCGCCTCCTCACAGGCTGCCTCCCCCGTAAGATGCCTTCCGGGGCGGGCGGTCAAAAGCATTGATGTCGGCAGTCAGAAACACCTTTCGTACCGCTCCCGTTCCGTACAGCTTCTCCGGACACAATATCCCAGGTAAAGCAGGGACACCACAAGCAGCGCCCCCCAGGCCGGCATCAGCACCACCTGATACAAGCGCTCGTCCGATACCACCAACTTCCAGACGGCGGCATACAGGGCACACCCTAAGGCGGCAATATGCTCCGATACCACCAGACGGCTGCACAGCGTCCGGAAACAGATACAGCAGGTCATCACAAAGGGGATAAAAAAATTTACAAAAAAGTCCGTGGCCCGGAAGCTTTTCACCGCGATGCCCGACAGAAAAAACAGGCTGAGCATCCCAAAGTCCACCAGGGCAAACAGAAACAGCCGCGCCGTGTAGATCTGACGCAGCGTATAAAAGGACGCCGCCTCAATCTCCAGGGAGTGGGAGCTTATATTTTTCCACAACTCCGGCAGGATCAGCATGACAAACAGGGAG
>CANQDS010000130.1 GCA_947593655.1 uncultured Lachnospiraceae bacterium
GAATACAATCAGTTCTATCGAAACAGGGCAGTTTAATCCTACCGCCAAGCTTGCTCTCATTTTATGTATTGCTTTGGATAAAAAATTTGAAGATCTATTTTTCTTTTGATTTGCAAAAACAGACCTTTCCCTGCGCCGCCAGCAGAACAACCACCAGAAGGACCGGGAAGATGACAGCGGCCAGCAGCCCGGTTTTCAGGCCGCCGCCGGCCAGTTCCGAAATCCCTCCTACGATTGCCGGGCTTACGGTAGCGCCCAGATCCCCGGCCAGCGCCAGAAAAGCGAACATGGCCGTGCCGCCGTTCGGGCATTTCTGGGAAGAAAGGCTGATCGTGCCCGGCCACATAATGCCCACGCTGAAACCGCAAAGGGCGCATCCGATCAGGCCAAGGATCGGCAGGGAGGAAAGGGCGGCCAGCAGATAGCACGCCACGCACAGTAGACCGCAAAGCAGCATCGTTTTCGAAAGATTCAGTTTTTCGCTCATTTTTCCGTACAGGATACGGGAAATCCCCATGAAAACCGCAAACAGGCAGGGTCCGGCCAGATCACCGACCGTTTTGGACACTCCAAGGGCCGACTCGATAAATGCAGACGCCCACTGTGCCATAGCCACTTCGGAGGCGCCGGAGCAGATCATCAGTAAAATCATCATCCACAGCAGAGGCAGCCCGAGCAGCCTGCGCAGAGGCAGTCCCTCGCCGTCCTCCACCAGACGTTCCATAGGGCAGGTAAGAAACTGGAAAACATTTACCAGCGGAACAAGTGCCCAGATCAGCGCGAGGATCCGCCAATTTTCAATGCCGAACACCGCAAAAAAGAGGGTGGAGCCCGCGATCACGCCCACCGCGCCCCAGCAGTAAAACGAATGCAGCAGGCTCATCCGCCCTTCCTTATTTTCAAAAGGACAGGCTTCCACAATAGGGCTCACCAGCACTTCCACAAGGCCGCTGCCGATGGCGTAAAATATTACTGCAATAAGGATCCCCAAAAAAGGCGCAGAAAGAATTTCCGGGAGAACCGCAAGCAGCACAAGCCCGGCCGCAGAAACCGCCTGGGAAGCTGCCACACAGACGCGGTAACCGATTTTGTCAACAAACCGGGCGGCTCCGAGGTCGATCAGCAGCTGTGTCAGATAAAATACAGCCGGGATCAGGGCGATCTTTTCCAGAGAAATTCCGTAAGTGTTTTGAAAAGTCAGAAACAAAAGGGGCGCAAAGTTGGCGGTGATGGCCTGAGTAACGAATCCCAGATAGCAGGCCGCCAGTGTTTTTTGATATTTTCGGTTGTCAGTCATAGTTATTGATCCATTTCATGTTTTTTTCGGTATTTTTCCCGTGCAATTGCAGTATAACATAAACCGGGCAAATACATAAGACGTAAAAACATCGATCATGAAAAATGTTCCTGAAAAAATTTTGTTGCAACAGCAGTTCTGCCAGCGTACAATGCAGACAGGGAGGTGATGGAATGATCATCAGCGCAAGCAGACGCACCGATATACCGTCTTATTATTCGGAATGGCTGTTCAATCGCTTAAAAGACCGATATGTACTTGTAAGAAATCCGATGAACATGCATCAGGTGAGTAAGATCGATTTATCGCCGGATGTCGTCGATGCAATCGTATTCTGGACCAAAAATCCGGCGCCCATGTTATCCCGGCTGGAAGAACTGAACGATTATACCTATTATTTTCAATTTACGCTTAATGCTTACGCCCCTGACGCAGAACAGCATCTGCCTTCCAAAAACAAGGTGATCATTCCGGCGTTTCAGCGCTTATCGCAGGAGATCGGAAAAGAAAAAGTCGTATGGAGATATGATCCGGTTTTCTTTAGCGAAAAATATTCCATGAAATATCATTGCCGGTATTTTGAAGTATTGGCCTCGAAGCTGGGGGCTTATACGGAAAAGTGTACGGTGAGTTTTATTGACCGCTACCGCAGTACCGAAAGAAACGGAAAACCGCTTCATATTATGAAAGAAACGTATGCGATGCAGAAAGAGCTTCTGCAGCGGTTTGCAGAAATAGCAGAAGAATACGGACTGTATATTGATGCCTGCGCCGAAGCCGGTGATTTTCACAGCATTGGAGTCGGACCGGCGCGTTGTATCGATAAAGAGCGGATCGAAAGGATCGGCGGCTTTAAACTCGATATCGGAAAAGACGCCAATCAGAGGCCGGAATGCGGATGTGCGGCAAGCATCGATATCGGAGCCTACAATACCTGTAAAAACGGATGCCTGTACTGCTATGCAAATGATCATGCAGATGCGGTTCAAAAGAATTTTTCTCTGCACAACCCCAAATCCCCGTTATTATTCGGGGAACCGGGTGAAGCGGATAAGATAACAGAAAGAAAAACAAGGTCGCTGATCGATGATCAGATCAGTATCTTTGATCTATGGGAAAGCGCTCTGCGGTAGAGGAGCAGATTTTTATAGTATTTTATCCCCCGCATATGCTATAATGCATGTGGGGAATAAAAGTGGGGGAATAGGTTTTAATAAGATCAAAGAAGCCTGCGCCAGATATTTAGAGATGCTTTCGGGTAGAGAAAATAATCCGCTCATTTCAAATGAGCGAATTATGAGCGAATTAATGATCGAAAAGTTAAAGCTGGAGTAGTGGAAGGAGACCAAATGCAGCAGAATTTCCGTTTGCTTTATCCGCCGGACTATGAGCCGGATCAAGAAAGAAAAATGAAAGATTTTACATTTATCCGCGCCCTGCAGATTGACGACATGATCATTCTGCCGCAGGGGAGCTATCGGGGCTATTCGGATCTGGTTCTGGAGAAGTTTTTCTCGACTGATCCGAAAGTGCTGGATTACCGCCTCGCGATCTTTGAAGATCTGGTGGAAAACCCGGATTTATACAAGGTTTTCTGCGATGCGATCCCGGTTATTTTTAACATCAGCGACTTAAAGAAAGCGCTGACGGTTGATTTTTCGCTGGAATCGGCGCTCAGTTCCGTGCGTTATCTGGAAATGTACCAGCAGATCGTGAATCTGTTTTCCGATGCCGTCCGCAGCTGCAGCCTGCATTCCGAAGGACTGAACCGCTTCCGGGATCTGATCATCGGGATCGCGGACAGCGAGGAATACCAGAGCTTAAACTCGGAGCTTTCGGATATGGAGATCCACTTCGGCCACTTAAAGAGCGTGACGATCGGCATTAATCTGGACGAAAACTTACAGGTAACGGACGCCGGGCTTCTTTCGGTCAATTTAAAGCAGTTCCATGCCGGAAGCATCATTGACCGTTTAATGAAGAAAAAATCAAACGACGAATATACGCTGATGTCGTCGTTTTATCCGATGACGAAAGGGCTGCACGGCGAAGATTTAAAGGCGGTCAACGCGAGCCTGCGGACGGCTTTAAGCACGGTTTTTGCCAAATCCTTAAAGGATTTTGAGCCACTGCTCCAGAATTATTATAAGATCAACACGTCCCTGTTCGTATCGCTTCTGGACGATCTGCGCTTCCTGACGGCGGGGACCGCGTTCATCTTAAAGATCCGGGAGAAGGGCTTTCCGATGTGCCGTCCGAAGATCGCGGCGATGGAGGAAAAGGTCTGCCGTCTGGATCATGTTTACAACCCGATGCTGGTATTCTGGGACGTAGAAGAGAAAGTGGTGTCCAATTCCTACCAGCAGGACGAAAACGGGCGCTTTTACATCGTAACCGGGCCGAACCATGGCGGCAAATCCATTTTTGCCAAATCCATCGGCATGGCGCAGGCGCTGTTCCAGCTCGGGATCTTCGTTCCGGCCGAGAGCGCGTATATGAGCCCGGTTTCCGGCATTTATACGCATTTTCCGGAATCGGATGAAAACAATTACGGCATGGGGCGCTTAGAGAGCGAGTGCACGCGCTTAAGCGAGATCTTAAAGGAACTGACCGACACGGATATGCTTCTGATGGACGAATCGTTTTCGAGCACGAGCAGCCTGGAAGCGGACTATATCGCCTCCGAAGTGCTGACCGGACTGGGCGTGATCGGCTGCTGCGGCTTTTTCGTCACGCATATCCACGGGCTGGCGGCGAAAGTCGGCGAATTTAACGCTCACCCGCAGAACCGGGCGAAACTGGACAATCTGGTGGCCGTGATGGAGGATAAGGACGCGGGCATCCGCAGTTACCGGATCCAGCGGACCATGCCGGACGGGCTGAGCTACGCGCGGGATATCGCGGCGCGCTACGGGCTCGGGCTGGACGAGATCCTGCACCGGAATCCGCAGCAGGACGGATGAACGGGATCTAAAATTTATAAAAAAACAATAAAAAAGCACCAAGGTGTTGACAAAGAAAACCCTTGGTGCTATTTTAGTAAAAGAACAGTATTAGCACTCCAAAACATCGAGTGCTAACAATTGGAGGAAACGGAATGGCGACTCAGGACGAAAGTCTGGATGAAGAGCTGGACGAGAGGAAAATTAAGATACTGAATGCGGTGATCCGCAACTATCTGGCTACCGGCGAGCCGGTGGGCTCGCGAACCATCTCCAAGTACACGGATCTGAACTTAAGTTCCGCGACGATCCGCAACGAGATGTCGGATCTGGAGGAACTGGGTTATATCCTGCAGCCGCATACCTCGGCGGGGAGGATCCCTTCCGACAAAGGATACCGGTTTTACGTTGACCACCTGATCCGGGAGAAGGACCGGGAAGTCACGGAGATGAAGGAATTTGTCATCGAGAAGACCGAGAAGATGGAACAGGTCCTAAAGAAGGTTGCAAAGCTCCTTGCCAACGATACGAATTATGCGACGATGGTCACAGCGCCTTCGTACCATAATAATAAGATCAAGTTCATCCAGCTTTCCCAGATGGATGAAGAACAGATCCTGGCGGTTGTGGTCTTAAACAGCAATATCGTCAAGAATCAGGTGATCACGGTGGGGGAGGCGCTTGACAACGAGACGCTTCTGAAGCTGAACATCCTGTTGAATACCGGCCTAAACGGACTTTCGCTGCAGGAGATCAATCTGGCGACGATCGCCCGGTTAAAGGAGCAGGCCGGGATCCACAGTACGATCGTCAGCGATGTGATGGACGCGCTGGCGGAGGCGTTAAGCGAAGGCGAAGATCTGCAGATTTACACCAGCGGGACGACCAATATCCTGAAATATCCGGAACTGAACGATTCCGAGAAGATCACGAATCTGCTTTCGACCTTTGAAGAGAAAGAAGAATTGGCGAGTCTGGTCACTGAAACCTTTTCCAATGAGGAAACAGGGATTCAGGTTTATATAGGAAATGAAGCCCCGATTCAGACCATGAAGGACTGCAGCGTTGTTACCGCAACGTATGAATTAGGCAAGGGCGTAAAGGGAACGATAGGTATTATCGGACCGAAGCGCATGGATTATGAGAAAGTAATGGACAGTCTGAAAATGTTAAAGATCCAGCTGGACGGTATTTTTAACAAGCCGGGCGAATGACCAGGGAAAGAAAGGTGGCAGGAAAGTGGCAAAAGAAGAGAAAGAGAAAATCATGAAGGAAGCGGAAAGCAAAGGAGCGGACGCTTTATCCGAAGAGGAAGCGAAGGCCGGGAAAGAACCAGACGGCGGCGCAGACAAAGAGGAATCCGTTTCCGCAGAAGGAGAGCCGCAGGAAGCGGACGAAGACGGCGCACAGGAAGAGGCTGACGGAGAGGACGCCCCGGAAGAAGGTAAAGAGCCGGAGGACGGAAGCGGCGAAGCTGCGGAGGACGGGAAGGAGCCGAAGAAAGAAGGCTTTTTCAAGAAAAAGAAGAAAGATAAAAAAGACGAGCAGATCGAGGAATTAAGCGATAAGCTCAAGCGTCAGATGGCGGAATTTGACAACTTCCGCAAGCGCACGGAGAAAGAGAAATCCCAGATGTTCGACATGGGAGCGCGGACGGTCATAGAAAAGATCCTTCCGGTTGTGGACAATTTCGAGCGCGGGCTTGCGGCAGTGGAGGAATCGCAGAAAGAGGATGCGTTCGTCAGCGGAATGGATAAGGTTTACCGCCAGATGATGACCGAGCTGGAGAATCTCGGGGTTCAGGCGATCGAAGCGGTCGGAGAGGAATTCAATCCGGAATACCACAATGCGGTGATGCAGGTCGAGAGCGAAGAATACGAATCCGGCACGGTAGCGCAGGAACTTCAAAAAGGCTATATGTACAAGGATGCCGTGGTACGCCACAGTATGGTAGCCGTCGTACAATAACAATAAATGCAGCAAAGAATAGTATATTTTTTAGGAGGAAAATAAAATGGGAAAGATTATTGGAATTGACTTAGGAACGACAAACAGCTGTGTAGCGGTCATGGAAGGCGGAAAGCCGACCGTTATCGCCAATCAGGAGGGCGCGAGGACGACTCCGTCTGTCGTAGCTTTTACCAAGACCGGAGAGCGTCTGGTAGGCGAGCCGGCGAAGCGTCAGGCAGTCACGAATGCAGAGAAGACGATTTCTTCCATCAAGCGCCATATGGGAACCGATTATAAGAAAGCGATCGATGATAAGCAGTATTCTCCGCAGCAGATTTCCGCGATGGTGCTCCAGAAGCTGAAAGCGGATGCAGAAGGCTATCTGGGCGAGAAAGTAACCGAAGCGGTCATTACCGTACCGGCGTACTTTAACGACGCGCAGCGTCAGGCGACCAAGGATGCAGGAAAAATTGCAGGACTGGATGTAAAGCGGATCATCAACGAGCCGACTGCGGCAGCCCTTGCTTACGGCCTTGACAATGAGAAGGAACAGAAGATCATGGTATACGACCTCGGCGGCGGTACGTTCGACGTTTCCATCATCGAGATCGGCGACGGCGTGATCGAAGTACTGTCCACAAACGGCGATACCCACCTCGGCGGCGACGACTTCGACAACAAGATTACCCAGTGGATGATCGACGAGTTTAAGAAGGCGGAGGGCGTAGACCTTTCGACCGACAAGATGGCGCTCCAGAGATTAAAGGAAGCGGCAGAGAAGGCAAAGAAAGAGCTTTCTTCCGCAACAACGACCAATATCAACCTTCCGTTCATTACTGCAACGGCAGAAGGCCCGAAGCATTTTGACATGAACCTGACAAGGGCGAAATTTGACGAACTGACGCATGATCTGGTAGAAAAGACGGCGGTTCCGGTACAGAACGCGATGAAGGACGCGGGGCTGACCAATGCGGATCTCGGACAGGTGCTTTTAGTCGGCGGTTCTACCCGTATCCCGGCAGTACAGGATAAGGTAAGACAGCTGACCGGCAAAGAGCCGAGCAAATCCTTAAATCCGGATGAGTGCGTGGCGCTGGGCGCTTCCATTCAGGGCGGCAAGCTCGCGGGCGACGCGGGCGCAGGCGAAGTGCTCCTGCTGGATGTCACGCCGCTTTCCCTGTCTATCGAGACCATGGGCGGCGTTGCCACCAGACTGATCGAGAGGAATACGACCATTCCCACGAGAAAGAGCCAGATCTTCTCCACAGCGGCGGATAACCAGACGGCGGTTGACATCAACGTCGTACAGGGCGAGCGTCAGTTCGCAAGGGATAACAAATCCCTCGGCCAGTTCCGCTTAGACGGGATCCCGCCGGCACGCAGAGGCGTTCCG
>CANQDS010000131.1 GCA_947593655.1 uncultured Lachnospiraceae bacterium
TACATAAAAATAAATTTGACACAAAAAAATAAGCCTGGCAAGCCTTTCCAGAGATTAAGGTGTTAAAAACCCGGGAAGCAAATGCGGGAAATTGATGCAAGCATCATTTCCCGCATTTGCTTCCGGCTGGCTGAACTGTTAAAACACGAATATATGTTTGCTTTTTGGGAAGAAGTATGGTAGAATACAAGAAAAAGATCGTAAAAAGATTGTATACGGAGGTTTGATATGGCAAACGGCAAGATTTCAGAGAAGCAGAAAGAGATCCTGGAATTTATCAAGAAGGAGATTTTAAGTAAGGGCTACCCGCCTACGGTGCGCGATATCTGCGAAGCCGTGAAGCTGAAATCCACTTCATCAGTACATTCCCATCTGGAGACGCTGGAGAAAAACGGTTATATCCGCAGGGATCCGACGAAGCCGAGGGCGATCGAGATCATTGATGAGAATTTCGGGCTTACCCGTCATGAGATGGTCAATGTGCCGCTGGTCGGCCGCGTGGCTGCCGGCGAGCCGATTCTGGCCGTAGAGAATATTGAATCTTATTTTCCGGTTCCGGCGGAATACATGCCGAACACGGAGACTTTCATGCTGCGCGTCAAGGGCGAAAGCATGGTCAACGCCGGGATTTTCAACGGGGATCAGATTCTGGTCGAACGCCGGGAAACGGCGCGCAACGGCGAAATCGTGGTGGCGCTTGTCGATGATTCCGCCACGGTCAAGACGTTCTATAAAGAAAACGGGCATATCCGCCTGCAGCCGGAGAATGACCTGATGGAGCCGATCATCGTGCCCGACTGCACCATTTTAGGGAAAGTATTCGGGGTGTTCCGCTTCTTTTGATTATACTTCAACGCGCTTTCCGTCCATCCAGATATGCTCCAGATCATAGAACCGGCGGTCTTCCTTGGAAAACAGATGCACGACCATATCCTGATAATCCATCAGGATCCAGGTAGAACTGCCGTTTCCTTCGATCTGCTTTGCGTGGATGCCGGATTTTGCGAGTTCTTCATCGACCGCATCTTTCATGGCGAGGATCTGGTTCGGGTTGTTTGCGCTTGCAAGGACAAAATAATCGGCGATCGTTGAGATCTCACCGATCTCCAGAACGACGATATCCTCCGCTTTTTTATCTTCCAGTGCGCGGACTGCTTGTTTTACGGTGTTTAATGTTTCCATGGCTGCTCCTTTTCATATTGTTGATAGAATTCATAGGCGATCTCCGTTGACGGATCGATCGAACCTTTTTTGCCGCTCAGATAATGAAGCGTATCATAGAGGATCTCCGCCGTGCAGTAATTCAGATCCTCAAAGGCGATCCTGCGGATGAATTCCAGATGCGGCGCTTTATCCCGTTTCGGCTCAATGTAATCCGCGATGAACACGATCTTGTCAAGCGTATTCATATTCGGTTCGCCGGTCGTATGTACTTTAATCGAATGAAGGATCTCCGGATCCCGGACGCCGTACTTCTCTTCCGCTAAGACCGCTCCCGCTTTCGCATGGAGAAGACAGGGATTTTCCCGCTCGGCCGGTGTGATCAGAACGTCGTGTTTTTCGCAGATCTGTATTTTTTCATCGTTGGGAATGCATTTTGCGCAGTCGTGAAGCAGTCCGGCAAGCATCGCCCGCTCCACCGGATATTCGTTCGCCATCGCAAGGCATCCGGCGGTGTACATCACGCCTTTGGTATGTTCGTAGCGGTCTTTATCCAGTTCCTTTTTTACTTTTTTGCGAATTTCATGCAGTTCCATAAACTCCTCCTATTGGTACAGATGATGATTTCGGATATAAGAAAGGACTTTCGGTGGGAGAAGCGCGGAAACATCGTCGGAATCCGCCAGTTTTTCCCGTATGCTGCGGGAGGAAATGTCGTATTCGGGCGCATGGATGATCCGGATATCCGCCGGAAACAGGCGCGTTACCGCGCGGATCTTTTCCTTCAGATCATCTTCCTTCCAGTCGTCCCGGCTGATGGCGAGGACGACCGCCGATGCGCAGATCCGCTCCGGATGCACCCATGTGTCAAAATAATCCAGCGAGTCCGCTCCCATAATGAAATAAAACCGGTGCATCGGATAGCGTCCGGCCAATTTCTCCACGGTTCGGTAGGTATAGCTGCGCTCTTTCGACTCGGTTTCGATCCCGCAGACGCGAAAGTGCGGACGATCCATGACCGCCTGTTCGCACATGGCCATGCGGTGGAGCGACGGCGTCATCCGGCTTTCATCCTTGTTCGGGGAATGCCCCGCGGGAACGAGCCAGATTTCGTCCAGCTGATATTCCGCAAGCGCCCGCTCTGCAATATACAGATGTCCGTTGTGGACTGGATCAAACGATCCGCCTAAAAGCCCGATCTTCATAGCGCTTACATCGGAAGCGCGATCTTCGGATTCTTCTTCGCCTTCCGGTAGAGGATGATCTTTTTGCCGATCACCTTGACCGCTTCGGAGTGCGTGCGTTCCGCGATGATCTCCGCAATTTCCCTTGGATCATCCGCACAGTTTTTCAATACGGAAACCTTGATCAGCTCCCTTTTCTCCAATGCATCGCTCAATGCACTGACGATCTCCGGCGTCAGGGACGCTTTTCCGATCTGAAAAACCGGTTCGATATTATTTGCCAGTGAACTTAAATAAGCACGTTGTTTACTCGTCATAACTGCTCCTTATTTGTAATAGTCAAATTCGTTTCCATACATGCGCACGGTGTCGCCTTCGGTAATGCCCTGCTTTTCCAGTTCCGCTAAGATGCCCTGCTCACGCAGGAATTTCTGGAAAAACAGAAAGCCTTTCTCCGAATCGATGTTCGTGTAGCCCAGCATTTTGTCAATCTTCGGGCCTTCCACGACATAAGCGCCGTCGTCGGCGCGGGTAATCGTATACGGCTCGTCCTTAAAAAAGTGCAGGGACGGATCGTATTCGGATTCATAGAAGACGGTTTCTTTCGGGCATTGTTCTAAAAGCGAGCGGATATGGTACAAAAGCTCCTGGACGCCCTGCCCGCTGACGGCGGAGATCGGAAAGACTTTGACGCCGTCTTTTTCAAATTCGCCGCGCAGCTTCTGGATGATCCCGTCCGGATCTTCGGCTGCCGCGTCCATTTTGTTGGCGGCGATCACCTGCGGCTTTTCCAAAAGCGCCGGATCATAGGCGTTTAACTCCTGCTTAACGGCGTAAAGATCGGCCGCCGGATCGCGGCCTTCTGTCCCGGCCGCATCCACCATATGGACAATGACTTTGGTGCGCTCGATATGGCGCAGAAATTCATGCCCCAGTCCGACGCCTTCCGACGCGCCCTCGATCAGCCCCGGAATGTCGGCGATCACGAATCCGTAGCCGTCTTCCATATCCACGACGCCCAGATTCGGCCGAAGCGTCGTAAACGGATAGTTGGCGATCTTCGGCTGCGCATTGGTGACGCGGGCTAAAAATGTGGATTTCCCCGCATTCGGGAATCCCACTAACCCGACGTCCGCGATCACTTTCAGTTCCAGAAGCACTTCGATCTCAATGGCCTCTTTTCCGGGCTGCGCATACTTCGGCACCTGCATGGTCGAAGTCGCAAAATGCTGGTTTCCCAAACCGCCCTTCCCGCCCGGCAGGATCACTTTTCTGCGGTTCTCCCCAGACATATCGGCGATGACTTTCCCGGTTTCGGCGTCCCGTATGATCGTTCCCTCCGGCACCTTTAACACCAGATCCTCCCCGTTTTTCCCGTGGCAGTTTCTCTTGCTTCCGTTTTCTCCGGGCTTTGCCGCGAATTTCCTGCGGTGCCTGAAATCCGTTAAGGTGTTTAATCCTTTGTCCGTTTCGAATATGATGCTGCCGCCGTTCCCGCCGTCTCCGCCGTCCGGGCCGCCGTTCGGCACATATTTTTCACGGCGGAAGGATACGCATCCGTCTCCGCCCTTTCCCGATTTTATGATGATTTTTGCATAATCTGCAAACATTCTTTTTCCCTCTTAAAAAAACCCCAACGCAAAGGTCGGGGTTTCGGATTATTCGTTTACTACCGGATATACGGAAGCGCGTTTCTTATCTCTTCCAACTCTTTCAAAACGCAGTACGCCGTCTACCTTTGCAAATAAGGTATCGTCCCCGCCTCTTCCGACATTTACGCCCGGATGGATCTTGGTTCCGCGCTGTCTGTAAAGGACGTTGCCTGCCTTTACGAACTGTCCGTCTGCTCTTTTTGCCCCTAAGCGTTTGGATTCGGAATCACGTCCGTTCTTGGTAGAGCCGACTCCCTTTTTATGAGCAAAAAACTGAAGGTTCATCTTCAACATGTTCTACACCTCCTTAAAATGAATCGTTAGATACTTTGTTCCATAGTCGCTTTGGATTCCCTGCAGGCCAAGGATCATAGCCTTAACCAGCAGTTTTGCGTCATGATCCGCCTCCCCGCGGAAACGGCATTCGATCCGTCCGCCCTCTTCCTCTGTTTCCAAGGAAAACGGCGTGTCCGTAAACTGCTCAAGCGCATTTACGGTATTGATGACCATTACGGAAACCGCCGCGCAGACGATATCGCTTCCGGCCGCCGCATAGCCCGCATGGCCGCTGCAGCAGAAGCCCGATATCTCCTGTTTCCGATCTTTATAAATCGTTATCCGGATCATGGCTGTTCCTATCGGTTACGCGTTGATCTTTTCAATCTTGACTCTGGTATACGACTGTCTGTGGCCGTTCTTCTTGTGGTAACCGGTCTTTCTCTTGTACTTGTATACGATGACTTTCTTCGCTCTGCCCTCTTTAACGACAGACGCCTCTACCGTTGCTCCGGATATGGTCGGATTCCCGACCTTCATCCCATCGTCGGATACGGCTAACACCTGATCGAACGTAACGTGTTCTCCGGCTTCCACTCCAAGTTTCTCAATGGTAATGATATCGCCTTCGGATACTTTGTACTGTTTCCCGCCTGTTGCAATGACTGCGTACATTTGGCACCTCCTATTTATCATTACTCGCCAGTCTCGGCGCTGCTTGCGCAGACTTAAAGCCTTACTGTGCGGCATACCATGATATCTTAACATACACGGATTCATTCGTCAACGGTTTTTTTAGAATTTCCTGCGCTGGTACAGGATCAGCGGAACAAACACGATAGCATGTACGGCCGCACAGGCCGCCGCAGGAGGGAATCCCGCGGTCTTATGGGCAGCCGAAAACAGACGGTATGCACCAAGTCCGCTGCATAAGGATAGATCCTGCAGCCATACCGGAAGATACCGGCACAGAAAATACGGCAGAAACAGACAGGCAGCGCTGACTGCAAAAGCGCCGATACTGCTGTGCAGCATATTTGCGATCAGCATGATGACGATTCCTGCCATTCCGGTGTAGATCGTCCGGATCAGAACGGTTAAAAGCAGATATTCCCCGATGGTCAGATCCAGTCCGCTCTGGCTCATGTTAAGCAGGCTTTTCACATCTGCGTTTAGATTTCCAAGGTCAAACCGGGCGGCTTTGGTGAAAAATTCCGTCAAATAAAATAAAAATCCCGTCAGAAGGGATACCAGACCGGCCGCGCCCATACGGTACAGATACAGTTTTTCCCTGCCGTAGGCGCAGGAACGGACCATGAGCACCGTGCCCGCTTCATAATCTTCGTGAAATACCGGCAGGATGAGCAGGATCAGCACAAAGATCAGCACGAAATCCATGCTCATGTTTTCAATATAATCCGATATGGCGATATCGTAAAAATATTCCGGATTTCCTTTGCAGCCGCTGTAATACTGCGTTTTTTCCAGAAGATATCCTACGGTTTTCTCTCTGTTTCCGGCGGATTTTACCTCGTCCGAAAGCCTGCGGTATTCTTCGGCATCCATCTCTCCCGCAAAATACTGCCGCTCATATTCGTCTGCATTTGCGATCCGTTCCGTCATGCGTTCGTATTCCGCTTCGATCCACTCCTGTTTTTCTTTTGTATACGCCCCTTCCAACCGGCTGATATAGTACCGGTAAACATCATCGTCAAATCCATCAAACATTACGGTTTTGATCCGGAGGGAAAAGACGGTTTCCAGCAAAAGCCCGGTCAGCAGGAACAGGAAGGTTCTCTTCCTGCCAAAGATCCGGTACAGTTCCAGCTTTAACATTCGCCGCCTCCTTCTCCAAAATAATGCATATAAACGTCTTCCAGCGACATCACGCCGTTTTCTCCGTTCCCGACCAGCCGGCCGGCATCTGCGATCCGTTCTGCTCCGATCATTTTTCCCTCTTTCAGCAAAATAACATAATCCGCAATATCATCAATATCGGATACGATATGCGTGGAAAGCAGGATCGTTTTCTCACCTGCAAGCCCCTTGATCAGCCCGCGGAAATGTTTCCGCTCCTTCGGATCGAGCCCGACTGTCGGCTCATCCAGAATCAGGATTTTAGGATCCGCAGCCAGTGTGACTGCGATCCCGAGGCGCTGTTTCATGCCGCCCGAAAACGTCTTGACTTTGTCTTTTGCATTTTCTGTCAGGTTTACGGCCTTTAATGCTTCGGCCGTTCTTTCCCGGATCTGTTCTTTCGCAACGCCCCGCAGCACGGCAAAATACTCCAGTGTTTTTTCGGCGGTAAAATCATCGTAATAACCGACTTTCTGCGGCAGATAGCCGATATGGAGGCGGTACTGATCCTTCAGCGCCCGGATATCCGTGCCGTCGTAAAGAACCTTTCCTTCCGTCGGTTCGAGTACATCCGCCAGAATATTCATCATTGTGGATTTTCCCGCGCCGTTTGGCCCCAGAAGGCCGTAGATTCCGGATTCAAACCGGATATTGATATTGCTCAGCGCTGTTTTTTTCCCATAGCGCTTCCCGATATTCTGCAGTTCCAGCATCAGCTACACCCCTTTCTTCCGGAACCATCGTTTGTAGACTGCATAGCCGGCCAGTAGAAACAGCAGCGCGGCCGCCAGATTGACTGCAGCCGTAATGCTGACGAGTGCGGCCGGATGTCCGAACAGATTGACGCTCTCATACTTTGTCAGATATTCCTCCCCGTGATCGATCAGCACATAAGGCGAGAATTCCCGCAGATACTGATAAAAGCCAGCCTGTGGAATGACAGATCCCGACGGCGCGAGGAATCGTCCTGAACAGAAATGCGTCATCCCGAATCCGCCCAGTCCGATCAGGGAATTCACCGCAAGCGGAGGGATGCTGTTCGTAAAGAACTGAGAGACAAACAGGAAAATGCTCGAAAGCGCCGTATAAGCGATCCCGCGGAGTATGGTGACTGCGGCGATCAGCCCCAGCACGTTCAGCCGGTAAGGGGAATGCAGAAACATTTTCGCTTCCTGAACGGGATCAAAGAGGCAGAGGCTTCCTCGGGTGAAAGAAAAAGACAGGATGGCGGCTGTCTGCAGAACGGAAAGCAGCCAGGCCGCTGCCAGAACCAGCAGGATTTTCCTGATATAGACCGATCTTCGCCCGCGGAAGGAGGAATATACCATCCGGTAGGTTCCGCTCCGGTGTTCGGTGACAAAGACGCTCCCTGAAAGGATCACCAGAACCAGAAGAAACACCATGTCAACCGGTTCGGATACGCTGCAGATCGTCGTCATCAATTCCAG
>CANQDS010000132.1 GCA_947593655.1 uncultured Lachnospiraceae bacterium
GTTTAACGTTGAGTACGTTTCCGTTTCTCTACTGAGAAACTCCAACTCACTCAACAGGGTCTATCCGACCCACAAATCAAGGGAGAGCGGACCTGCACCGCTCCCCCGGCTTAAAGATTCAGGACTCGCTTGCGAGTCCTGCGCAGGATTCCCGTCTGCTTTATGGAGGAGAAGTCATCTCCTGTCTGGTAGAACTGACCGTCTTTTGCAGATACTCCAGAATCTCCTCCGCCGCCCGATCCACTTCCGCCCCGCGGAAACCGTGCCCCGAGCCGTAGAACACATGCAGCTTGGCATCCGGATAACAGGCCGCCGCCCGCTTCGAATAGGACAGATCGACCAGTTCGTCCCGATCCCCGTGGAGGATCAGCACCGGCCGGGTGAAACGCTCCATTCCTTTGTAACAATCATAATCCCATACATCCAGCGCATACGCTTTTCCAACCGTGATCCAGCCGAGCAGTTCATACGCTTCCGGAATCTGATCCGTCCCCGGAAACCAGCTGTGAACAGCATCCGGGATCACAAACGCCGGATAGAGCAGAACCAGTCCCGCCAGTTCATCCGGAACACGGGAAGCGACGACGCCCGCAGCCATTCCGCCCTGGCTTGCGCCCATCAGCACGATCTTCTCTGCATCCACGAAATCCCATGATTCCGCCGTTTTCAGCACAGCCTCAAGATCCGAAGCCTCCGTCATGACTGACATTTCCGTCGTCCGCCCGCCGCTTCGGCTGCCGTTCCCGCCGCCCCGGAAATCAAACGTATAGACCGCGATCCCGTGCGCGGCAAAAATCTTGGCATATTCGATCCCTCCCGCATGGGTATTGCCCAGTTCGTGGGCGAAAATGACAAGCGGCACTTTTCCCGAAACCTCCGGCACATAAGCAATGCCGTAAATCTCCTGCTCTTCATTTTCACAGGAAAGCTCCATGATTCGATATGCATTCATCTTATGCCTCCGCCGTTACTGCTGGCTCGGAATCTTCTTATCCGCCTGTAAAATATGGTTAATGAGCCAGCCGAGCAGAAATTCGATCAGGCTCTCCATATATTTCTGCGGATCCTCGTCGATATCCTCCATGCTGATCTCATCCAGTCTCGTGATAAAGGCCTCGTGCGCCCGTTTCTGCACCTCGTAGCCTTCGTAATGGATGCTTAACATGTACTCTTCTTCATCCGCGAAATGCGTGATCGTGTAACTTTTCAGTTCGCCTAAGATCTTCTTGATCTCATCGTAGTTATCTTCTTCCGCCATAGTACGCACCAGACTGTCCGCACGCCGGATGATGTCAAACAAAGCCTTGTGCTCCCGGTCGATCAGTTCCACGCCGATCATGTATTCCTCGGTAAAATCAAACGGGTTCTCCCGCACCATCCACTCTTCTAAAGGCGGCAGCTTGCCGATCATGATATCGCTGGCTATGATATGATGATACAGCCACTTCGCCAGAAACTGGATCATCTCGTTTAAAGTTCTGCGCTGCTCCTCTTCCTCTTCGATGTCCTTGACCTGAAACTGCAGGATCATCTCGTTGAAATGCAGATGCTGGGAACGCTGCAGGATCAGTTCCGGATCGCAGATCCTCTCCATATATGCCTCTTCATGCGCGAAGTGCTCTTCCGCATAGTTCTCCAGTTCATCGAGCAGATCCTTGATCTCCGTGTACTGGTCGATCCCGTAATCATTCTCCAGCATATATACGCACTGGTTGAGCAGATCAAACAAATGCCGGTGTTCCGCATCGATCGGCTCAACGCCTAAAAGACAGTCGTCTGTAAATTGAAACATTTCCTCTCCTCCTCGTATCCATACTCGCCTACAGCTAGTGTACCTTACAAAAAACAAATTGTAAAGTATGAAAAATAGCAAAGCTTCACATTAACGCAGCAAGGGATTTCCTTTCAGAGAAAGAGACGCGGTTCTGAAAGAACCGCGTCTCTTAAAAATTGCTTTTACCCCTTTATTTACCTTATTCCTAAAAAAACTATCTTGTTTTTCTGCGCCGTACCGCCGCAAATACTACCATGCCGATTGCCGCAATCAGCAATACTGCAAATGGAATGATCGGTGAATGATCGCTGGTTGGAGGAGCCGTATTGATCTGATTCTTCTCGTCGATCACGATCACATAATCCGATGCATGCTCGAAAGTAAAGGTCACATTTCCGTTCTTATCGATCTTGCCGGCCTGTACCGGTTCGAGCTTGCCCTTGTTGTAGTAATACAGATTGCCGAACTTTCCTGCATACTTTTTATCCAATGCGATCTTTAATGCCGCCTTGAATCCAAACTCGCCGTCATGCGATAAGCTCAGCTGAACCGTATCGTTCTTTCCTGCCAGCTTGGAAACGATATTCTTCGGAACCGCGTTCGTATTCATCTTCACTTCCAGATTTACGTCTTTCGCGTCCTTAATATCCTTGCCGTTGATCGTCCACTGATAACCGCCCATGTCAAAGACTACATCAACATTGCTGCCCTTTGCCGCTGTTAAAACTTCCTTTGGAACTTCGGTTTCATAAGTGCCGTCCGCTTTCTTCATATCAACGGTAACGGTTTCTTTCTTGCCGCTTGCGGTGCTGCTCTGTGCGCTGCTTTCAATATCGTCTACAACCGTCTCTACCGGTTTTGTACCGATTTCCGGTTCTGCCGGAACGCTCGGTTCCGGTTCTGCTTCCGCCGGTTTCCGAACCAGTACCATTGCCGAGATCGGAGCTACCGCCGCTGTGCCGCTGATCGTTCCAAGCACGGTGGTTCCTGCAAGCTGATCATTAACGTAAACGTCCCAGTTTCCTGCCGGAAGCGTTACATTCGCCGCTTTCGGATTCGCATTGAAGATCACGAACATCTCTTCCGCGGTCTCGCCGTTGATGCCGCCCTTGATGTCAAATGCAACTACATTTGCCGCCAGGCCGTCTACTGCGGTAACCGTCTTTGCTACGTCCGCCGCCGAGGAAAGGCGGAGCGCGCCGTGCGCTTTGCGGAATGCGATCAATCCCTTGTAATAGTTAAAGACATCTGCATACTTGCTGTTTTCCAGATTGCCCCACCGAATTGCGTTGACTCCATCACCGGAATTATAACTGTTTTCATTGAAAGTTCCATCGCTGTTTACTTTGCTGCGCAGGAAATCTTCTCCTGCCTGCATGAACGGCGTTCCTTCCGCCAGCATGTAAATTGCTGCCGACAGAGTGTTCATGCGGACCAGATCTTCTTCGCTTGCATCTGGTCTGGAAAGTTTAATCCGGTCATACAGCGTATTATTGTCGTGGCAGGATGCATAGTTTACCGACTGGGACGGATTCTTGCACCATTTCGATGCACCGAGGAAATCTTTTTCAATTGCCTCTTCTTTGTCCTGCGTACCGGAAACATATCCTGTTCCTTTATCAAAGACGCTTCCCTTTAAGTCGTCGCGGATCGCGTCATTAAAGTAGGAGAATCCCGGCGTCAGTTCGGAATTTTCCTGTGTTGCCATTGTTACATCCGGCTTGGTAACAGACGTAGTCATTGTCCAGCCTTCGCCATAGAAAATGACATCCGGATGCGTCTTGTGTACTTCCGTTACGATCTCATTGATCGTCTGGGTATCCAGAAGACCGACAAGGTCAAAACGGAATCCGTTAATATGGTACTCATCTGCCCAGTAGCAAACGGAATCCACAATGTATTTCCTTACCATGGAACGCTCGGAAGCGGTATCGTTGCCGCAGCCGGAGCCGTTCGAATAAGTACCGTCATCGCTAATTCTGGAGAAATATCCCGGAACGATCTGGTTCACGCAGAACGTACCCGCATCCTGTACATGGTTGTATACCACGTCCATAACAACACTGATCCCATTGTTATGCAGTGACTGCACCATCTGCTTAAACTCTTTCACGCGAACCGCACCGTCTGCCGCATTCGTGGAATAAGAGCCCTCCGGTACATTGTAGTTGACCGGATCGTAACCCCAGTTATACTGCGTATCTTCTTTTGTTTCATCAACAGAACCGAAATCATAAACCGGAAGCAGATGCAGATGGGTGATCCCCAATTCTTTCATGTGCTGAACCGCTGTACTGGCCGCTTCTGTCAATCCAAGATATTTTCCTTTGTTCTTCACACCGGAATCTTCATCAACCGTCAGGTCGCGGATATGGCCTTCATAAATAACCGCATCAGTGATTCCGTTTCCCTTATACGGGTTTGCATCAGCCGCCCATCCTTCCGGATCGGTAGCATCCAGATCGATGACCATTGCGCGCTTTCCGTTCACGCCGGTTGTGCGTGCATATGGATCGCATGCTTCCGTTTCCTTTCCGTCTCTGGTTACGGTATACGTGTAATAAGTCCCATTCAGATCGCCTGATTTCAGTGCTACCCATGTACCGTTTTTATCCGCCGTCATAGGCAGCGATTCAATCTTATCATCAGTTCCCGCTGTACCGGATTTGTAAAGATTAACCGCAACCGCATCTGCTTCCGGAGCCCATACGCGGAATTGCGTAGCAATCTTTGTATAAGTTGCCCCCAGATCATCTCCGGTATAAGTATAATCTTTTTCAAAGTCATCATTCGAATAGTAGATCGGCATCTGAATACTGATTTCTTTTCCTCCAAAATTTAGCGTATATGATTTATAACGTATCAATGATTCCGAAAGCAGAATGCTGTAAACATGATTCTCGCCTGCCGTAACTTTGTCAATGGCAATCTCGCCGCTTTTCCCGGACACTGTAAATACAGTTGCTAAATCGTCCGCATCTATCGCACCTGTCATCTTGACAGAAATCGTATGGTCTCCGTCATAAACCACGCTCTGTACCCGCGTTGCCTGAACCGCTCCGCTTTTGTTTACCTTAAAATCTGCCTGACCCGACTCTGCATACACATGTACTACGCCGGAAAAGACATCGGCAATTTCAACAAAACGATTATCCTCTATATCTTTTTCTGCCCATGCGTTATCGCCCTCTTTCCTGCGGACAATAAAACCAACTTTCCCTGCTTCCTCGGCCAGTCCAAAGGTTGCAACCATTTCGCCATCAACTTCCTTAAATGCACAAGCCTGCCCGTCTTTGCCATCTTCCCACATCCATGCATCCCAGTTCTCATAATTTCCATCCGGCCTGTGATAATGAAGTTTGACAACAATCGTACTCGGTTTCCAGCCTTCCGGAGCAGCTTTGCTGACCGCCCCTTCAGCGTCCGCATTCAGCTTATTTCCCGCTTTCTCCGGAGGACAGCTGATCCAGTACTCTTCGTTCGCTTCTTTCAGTTCCAGTTTAATGTCTGTTGTTTGTTCCTCGCCATACGAAAAAATGATATTCGCATCGCCCGTTGTTACCAGCGCAGTCAAAGAATACCAGCCTTCATTCTCCGTATCTGCATCAATCGCCTTCTTCTCATTCCACTTATTATAATCTTCCAGCCCGGCCGTCTCCCATGAATACAGATGAACTCCGTCCCAGTTTTCCGTATTCTTGAAGTGTACGGTCAATCTTGTTTCCGTAACTGCCTCATCCGCAGCCTTGGCAGTTACCCCCCCGAGCTGTGAAAACGTTCCCATGGTCAGAACCATGGCCAGCACAAGCATATAGCTTAACGCCCGCTGGAGTATGCTGTGCTGCTTTTGGAAAAATTGTCTTTTCTTTTCCATCCTTCTCTCCTTTTCTTTTTTTATTTACGAAAACGCATTTTGGCGTTCGCGTTTTCGCATATTTTCGTACAAGTCCATTATATATCAACCGGAAAATATGCACAATTAGTAAAAGGACACAAAAAATTCACACTTTTTCTGTGCAAAAGGCCAATTTTCCATTTTATGATTGTGGAATGATACAGGGATATTCCTGCCTGTGAATTGCCGAAGATTTTCCTGCGCATAAGAAAACCCGTTCTTTTCTATCGTTTAACCCTTGCGTATAAAAATAAATAGAGATTTTCTGCCAAACTGAAAAATATTTTTATTTTTTATGAAATATTTCAAATCAGAAGAAATCTATTTTTTTGCATGAGAAGATAGAACTTCATCGCTTGGCATTTCCTCCTGGAAGAGTTCTGCCATCAGGCGCTCACGGAAGGCATCGTCATAGCTGGCACGTTTAAGATCATCAAAGCGATTTTCCTTCAACAGACGCTGATTCATCTGAAGGATCTTCCGCTCTTTTTCCCGGCCTTCTTCCAATCCAATTTGCCGTCCATCTTCCCATGCATGTCTTTTTTCAATTTTGTGATCCATCTCATATGCGCACCAATTCATATACTCGATTCTCCATTCCTGATGGTTCCGCGCTTTCAGCACGGCATTGTCAATTGTCTTTGTAAAATCATCTTCTGCGGTTCCTGTCCGGATATAATCCAGAAAATGTACCGCATCTTCCGACAGGT
This sequence comes from uncultured Lachnospiraceae bacterium, assembly GCA_947593655.1. GTDB lineage: Bacteria > Bacillota > Clostridia > Lachnospirales > Lachnospiraceae > Roseburia. Next base: position 6,380 of record CANQDS010000132.1, read on the forward strand.
GCTTGCAATTCCCGTGAGGATTGACCAATATTTTTCACACAATGTTTTCCATACAAACAAATCTGCTGCTTTCTCGGCTATTCCTTCCTGTTGGTTTCTTTTTAATATCTTTTGTATATATCTCCGCGATTTCCAGCATCTATTACACAAATAATTAATTTCCAATTATCTATCGTGTAAATGATACGATAATCTCCTATACGCAATCGAAACAATCCTTTATTCTTCTTGCCTTTTAATTCTCTTATATCATTACCTTCAGGCAATTGATATATTGCCTTCAACACTTTTTCTTTTTCTGGCCTTGGCAACTTGGTAATAAATTTTTCCGCCAACTTTTCAATAAGTATTGTATACTTCATAGGGCTATTCCTTCCCTTGCTGCCAATTCCTCAATAGTTATCGTTTCATGTTTTTCAGGATCCGGATCATTTAAATAATCCTCATACATTTTTTGGCAAAACAACTCATCATCAATATCATCATCAAACTGCATTCCCTGTAAAAAAAGCAACAAATTAGGCATTTTATAATCTGGCAATCTGTCGATAATTTGTTTTGCCCGTTCTTTTTCACTCATACATTCCCCGCCTTTCATGTTTGAAGAGAATATTACAACTTATTTATCATAAAGCATAACATAAATCCGGACGCAAGTCTAATTATTTTTGACTTTCGCTTTCAAGATATTCCCGTGTCATCTGGACGACCTGCCCGGACAAAAGCGTCACTGCGACAAGGTTCGGCATCGCCATAAACCCGTTGAAGGTATCGGAAATATCGACCACCAGCGACAGAGAGATATTGCACCCGATAAAGATGACGAGTATAAAAATGATCTTGTAAAACGGAACGGCTTTCAGCCCAAACAGATACTCCACCGCCCGCTCTCCGTAGTACGACCAGCCCAGAATCGTGGAAAATGCAAACAGCATAATGGCAATGGAGATGAATTTTCCGCCGAACGGACCGAAAACGGATTCAAACGCCGCGCTCGTAAGCGCAACGCCGCTCTTTAAATGCGCCGGAAGCTCCGCCCCCGCATACTGCGCATATTCGCTGCAGTCGTATACGCCGGATGTCAGAATGGTCAGCGCAGTCAGCGTGCAGACGACCAGCGTATCCGCAAACACCTCGAAAATCCCCCACATGCCCTGCACCACC
>CANQDS010000133.1 GCA_947593655.1 uncultured Lachnospiraceae bacterium
ATAATGTGGATTACATCATTCAAAAATAAAATGCCCTTTGTACAGGCAGATAAAAACAATTTTCCTTTCAGGGCTGAAAATGGAAAGAAACGGTTGACATTTTCAATGGCTTTTCTTATAATAGATAGCGATCGAAATAAACAAGGAATTCTTCGGGGCAGGGTGATGTGCAGATGCACAGATTCCCGACCGACGGTAACCTGTGAAGCAGGAAGTCCGTGAACTGCGCAAGCAGCCGATCCGGTGCAAGTCCGGAACCGACAGTATAGTCTGGATGAGAGAAGAAGCTTTTATTGGCGTGCGCAATGAATTCCGCCGGAATTGATTGTGCGCCTGACAGAGCGAAAATACCCCGGATGAGTTTTTATCCGGGGTTTCTTTTTGCTTCATTCTCCTGGAATTCCTCGAACAAAGAAAAGGAGAGATGAAAATGAAAAACGAAACGATCACAACCACAGCACAAAGATCAAAGACGGCCCAGTTATGGAATGTACGGGTGATGACGGCGACAGCCATGCTTTCCGCCATTGCGTACATTTTGATGTTTCTGGATTTTTCCGTGCCGTTCATGCCGTCCTTTATCAAGATGGACTTGTCCGAGCTTCCGGCACTGATCGGGACATTTGCATACGGACCGGTATGCGGCGTCGTTATCTGCCTGATCAAGAACGTTATCCATCTGCTGATCACTTCCACCGGAGGCATCGGCGAAGTCTCCAATTTCCTGCTCGGAGCGGCGTTCGTCCTTCCGGCGGGGCTGATCTACCGCATGAAGAAGACAAAGACCAGAGCGCTGGTTGGCGCGCTGACCGGCGTTGTTTTCATGGGTGTATTCAGCATCGCATCTAATTATTTTCTGGTCTATCCGGTATATTATAATTTTATGCCGGAGGAAGTGGTGCTTGGCGCTTATCAGGCGATCATTCCGGGAATGAAATCCATCCTGCAATGTCTGGTATGCTTCAACTTCCCGTTTACGGTCATGAAAGGAATGTTTTCCGTACTGATCACAATGCTGATCTATAAACCGCTTTCGCCGATTTTAAAAGGCCGGAATGTATAAACCGTAACGAACAGAACCGCTGCGATCCCTGAAAGGGGAGGCAGCGGTTTTCTGGTTTTCTGATTGAAACCATTCGTTGCAAAATAACGGAATTGATGGTAGAATGAAGTGCAGATGCAGAAGGAAAGGGATAACAGAGAAGCCATGAACGTATCATTTGACATCAAACTTCAGCCGAAAGATCTATACCGTTTTAATATCTACCAGTCGTACCGGGGAACACAGGGGATCCTGTCGATCCTGCTTGCGCTGGTGGTTTTTATCATTTCCGCCGTCTGCTTTGGACAGGGCAGGACCGCTTACGGGATCCTGTATCTGGCGGGCGCTTTTCTGCTGCTCCTTTATATACCGGTTACGCTGTGGCTACGCGCAAAGCACACCCTGCAGACGAATGAAGTGCTGGCGGGGGTTCTGCACTATGAAGTATCGGAAGCGTGCATTCGCGTGACGCAGGGAACCGAAGCCGGGGAACTGCCGTGGGAGCATATTTATAAGATGGTTTCCACGAAAAAACAGATACTGATCTACAGCAACCGGATCAATGCATATATCATTCCGCGGGAACAGCTGGGAAGCCGGTATGACGAGCTGAAGCAGCTTGCGTCCGGGCAGCTGGAGCATTACCGTTTCCGGATGAAGTAAGAAAGAGATCATTATGGAAAAAACAACGGACAATACCACAATCTTTGAGAGTTTTTCCGCAGAAGAAACGGCTGCGCTGGGCGTCCGGCTGGGGCAGGAGGCACAGCCGGGAGAAGTCTATACGCTGATCGGGGATCTCGGCGTCGGGAAAACCGTTCTGACGCAGGGGATCGCGCAGGGGCTTGGGATCACGGAGCCGGTCTGCAGCCCGACTTTTACGATCGTTCAGGTATATGAAGAAGGGCGGATGCCGTTTTATCATTTTGACGTATACCGGATCGGGGATCTTGAAGAAATGGACGAGATCGGGTATGAGGACTTTTTTTACGGAAACGGCCTGACGATGATCGAATGGGCGGACCGGATCCGGGAACTGCTCCCGCCGCAGCGGAAAGAGATCACCATAGAAAAGGATCTGGAGAAAGGATTCGATTACCGGCGCATCCGGATCCGGGAAAGAAAGGCAGGAGAGGTAAGATGAAGATACTTGCACTGGACAGTTCCGGTCTTCCGGCGTCCGTGGCCGTCGTGGAAGACGACAACCTGCTTGGAGAATACACGATTCATTATAAGAAAACCCATTCTCAGACGCTTCTTCCGATGCTGGATGAAGTGGTGAAAATGCTGGAACTGGATTTAAACACGCTGGATGCGATCGCCGTCGCGGGCGGGCCGGGATCCTTCACCGGACTGCGCATCGGATCGGCCACCGTAAAAGGGCTGGGGCTGGCGCTGGGAAAGCCGATCGTTTCCGTACCGACCGTTGATGCACTCGCCTATAACCTCTGGGGGGCATCGGATCTGGTCTGCCCGCTTATGGACGCCAGACGTCAGCAGGTCTACACCGGATTGTATGAATTCTGCGGAACGGAAATGAACGTTCTCTTTCCACAGTGTGCAGCTGGGATCTCAGAGATCGTTGGCCGGATCAATACAATAGGAAGAAGCACGATCTTTCTGGGAGACGGCGTTCTGGTATCACAGGAATATATCCGGGAAAACTGCAAAGTTTCTTATCGCTTTGCCCCGGCGCATTGCAGCAAACAGCGGGCTGCCAGCGTTGCGGTACTGGGCTGCCGCCTGTTTGAACAGGGACAGACGGAAACTGCGGCCATGCATAAGCCGGAGTATCTGCGGCTTCCGCAGGCGGAGCGGGAACGCTTAGAGCAAGAGCACCTAGAGCAGGAACGGTTAGGACAAGAGCACCTGGAGCAGGAACGCTCGGAACAAGAGCACATGGAACAGGTGCAGGGATCATGACGATCCGGAGAATGCGTACAGAGGATGCGCGGCAGGTTGCGGCGATCGAACAGGAGGTTTTTTCCTGTCCGTGGAGCAGGCAGGGCTTTCTGGATTCGCTGGCAAATCCCGCGGCCGTTTTTCTCGTCGCCGAAGAGGCGGCAAAAGAGGAAGCGGAAGAAGCCGTTCAGGACGGCGTTCGGAGCGAAAACAGGATCGCAGGCTATATCGGAATGTACGTTTCGATGGATGAAGGAGAGATTACCAATGTAGCGGTGCATCCGTCCTGCCGGAGAAAAGGGATCGGAAGGGCGCTGCTTGCGGCCATGCGCCGGGAAGCGGAGAAGGCGGGCGTCGTCCGCATGGTTCTGGAGGTAAGAGTCAGTAATGAACCCGCGGTCAATTTATACCGGGAAGCGGGATTTGTTACGGCCGGGATCCGCAGAGGCTTTTACGAGAAGCCGAAAGAAGACGCCGCCATTATGGTTTGGGAGAAATAACAATGTTAGATGTATGTCTTTTAGGAACAGCGGGAATGATGCCGCTGCCCCACCGCTGGCTGACTTCGCTCATGCTGCGTTATAATGGAAGCAGTCTGCTCATCGACTGCGGAGAAGGAACGCAGATCGCGATCCGCCAGAAGGGGTTTAGTTTTAAACCGATCGATATCCTGTGCGTGACGCATTTCCACGCCGACCATATCAGCGGTCTGCCGGGGCTGCTCCTTACGATGGGAAACGCCGAGCGCACCGAACCGCTGACCATTATCGGCCCGAAAGGGCTGGAACGCGTGGTGTCGGCGCTTCGGACGATCGCGCCGGAACTGCCGTTTGAGCTCCAATGCATTGAGATCACGGAACCGGACGTCCGGCTGGAACTGCACGGCTATCAGATCCATGCCTTCCGTGTCAAACACAACGTCGTCTGCTACGGCTATGCGGTTGAGATCCCGCGCACCGGAAAATTTTCCGCCGAGCGGGCCAAAGAGCAGGAAATCCCGCTGCCGTTCTGGAACCGGCTGCAGAAAGGGGAAACGATCGAAGCGGACGGGCGGGTTTTTACGCCGGACATGGTGCTGGGACCAAAACGGAAAGGGCTCAAGGTGGCCTACTGCACGGACAGCCGTCCCTGTGACGCGATTGCAGAGGGCGCGAAAGACGCGGACTTGTTTATCTGCGAGGGCATGTACGCGGAACCGGATAAGCTTGGCAAGGCAAAGCAGTATAAGCACATGACTTTTTACGAAGCGGCAGAAATGGCGAAACGGGCGGATGCCCGCGCCCTGTGGCTGACTCACTTTTCCCCGTCCCTGACACGCGCGGAAGATTATATGGGAGCGGTCAGAAAGATATTTGCAAATGCCTCTCTGGGCAAAGATGGAAAAAGCGTGGAACTGGTATTTCAGGAGGATAACCCATGAAAAAAATAGTAATTGTCGTTACAGCGGTCGCATGTGTGCTGCTGTTCTGCACCGGTTTTTATTTTTTGCAGAAATGGTCCAACGACCAGCAGCAGAAAGAAGAGGAAATGACGGAATTTGAAAAGATCGTCACTAGGGATATGGAAAAAAACTATCCTTCGACGCCGCGGGAAGTGGTCAAATTCCATAACAGGATCGTGCTCTGCTCCTATAACGGGGAGTGTTCGCAGGAAGAACTGCGCCAGCTGGCGGATCAGGAAGAAGCGATGTTTGACGCGGAGCTTCTGGCCAACAATCCGCGGGAGGACTACGTCCGGAACCTTGCGCAGGATATCGAAACGTTCCACACTACTTCCAAAAGCATTTCCCAGGCGGACGTATCGGACAGCAACGATGTGGTGTATAAAAAGGTCGACGGAGCGGATGTCGCCTATGTGGACGCTTCCTATTTTATCAGGCAGAATAAAAGCGGTTTTGTAAAAACCTACCAGCAGTTTGTGCTCCGCAAGGATGAGGACGGGAAATGGAAGATACTGGTATTTTACAAAATTGACGATCCTTCGCCAGAGGAAGAATGACATGGATGAACAGAAAGAAATCAGGATTCTCGCAATTGAAAGCTCGTGCGACGAAACGGCGGCGGCCGTCGTTGTGAACGGCCGGGATGTGCGTTCCAACGTGATCTCATCGCAGATCCCGCTGCATACGCTTTACGGCGGGGTTGTTCCGGAAATCGCTTCCCGGAAGCATATTGAAAAGATCAATCTTGTCATTGAACAGGCGCTTTCGGATGCGGGAATGACGCTCGCAGAAATCGATGCGATCGGCGTGACATACGGGCCGGGGCTGATCGGGGCGCTGCTGGTCGGCGTGGCGGAAGCGAAAGCCATCAGTTATGCGGCGAAGATCCCGCTTGTCGGCGTCCATCATATTGAAGGGCACATCAGTGCTAATTATATAGAAAACAAAGATCTGGAACCGCCGTTTCTGTGTCTGGTGGTGTCGGGCGGGCATACGCATCTGGTGCGCGTATGCGATTACGGCCGCTATGAGATTCTGGGACGGACGAGGGACGACGCGGCCGGGGAAGCGTTCGATAAAGTGGCAAGGGCGATCGGCCTGGGGTATCCGGGCGGGCCGAAGATCGAGAAGATCGCGAAGGAAGGCAATCCGGAAGCGATCGCTTTTCCGCGCGCCAAAGTATCCGGCGGAGCTTACGATTTCAGCTTCAGCGGCTTGAAATCAGCGGTCCTCAATTATTTAAACGGCTGCCGGATGAAGAATCTTCCGATCTGTGAGGCGGATGTTGCCGCTTCGTTCCAGCAGTCGGTAACGGATGTTCTGGTGGAACATGCCATGCGCGCGGTCGAAGAATACGGAATGGACAAATTTGCGATCGCAGGCGGGGTGGCGGCAAACGGAACGATCCGCAGCGCCATGAAAGCGGCCTGTGAAAAAAAGGGCGTCCGTTTTTACCATCCGTCCCCGATCCTCTGTACGGATAATGCGGCAATGATCGGAACCGCCGCATATTATGATTTTATCGCAGGCAGGCGTTCAGGGCTGGACTTAAACGCTGTGGCCAATCTGAAACTGGGCGAATCTTAGGAACCTGGTACTGTCCCGTGAACGAAGTGAACGGATGACAGCACTGGCATCCGACAGTTTGAGTCAGATATAAACTTGTGTTTACAGAGGAGAAAGATCATGAGTCGTTTTGCGGCGGTAGTACTGGCGGCCGGAGCGGGAAAGAGAATGAACAGCGATGTGCCGAAGCAGTTTCTTCCTCTGGCCGGAAAGCCGGTCATTTATTACAGCTTAAAAGCGTTTGAGCAGAGCGGAGTATCGGAGATCGTTCTTGTCACCGGAAAAGAAGAGGCCGATTACTGCAGAAGCGAAATCGTGGAAAAATATCATTTCCATAAAATATCCGCGGTCGTGCCGGGCGGGAAAGAACGCTACCATTCCGTATACGAAGGCTTAAAGGCGGTTGAAGATGCGGAATACGTGCTGATCCACGACGGAGCGCGGCCGTTTCTGACACAGGAGATCATTGCGCGTTCAATGGAAACGGTGCAGACGGAAAAAGCGTGCGCGGCCGGAATGCCGGTCAAAGACACGATCAAGGAACTGGATGAACAGCAGTATGCCGTCCGGACGCCGGAAAGAAGCCGTCTCTGGACGGTGCAGACGCCACAGTCATTTTCCGTTTCCCTGATACGGGAAGCCTACGAAAAGTTTTTTGCCATGCAGCAGTCCGGGCAGGAGGTACCGGCGCTGACCGACGATGCAATGGTCGTGGAGCATGTTTTCGGGCGGAAAGTCAGGATGATCGAAGGCAGTTATAAAAATATCAAGATCACGACGCCGGAAGATCTTCCTGTCGCGGAATTGTTTCTTGATTTGGCAGGAAATGCCTTGCTGCATTGATGGGCGGAAATGCTGTTCTGTCAAACAAAAAAGGATGAAATTTTTTATGGAAAAATTTTATGGAAAATTGTAAAAAAAATCATTGACACATCATATGATCGATGGTAAAATAATTTTTGCGCTGATTCGTAGCAATCCGTTTGGAGAGGTATCGAAGCGGTCATAACGAGGCGGTCTTGAAAACCGTTTGTCCGCAAGGGCACGTGGGTTCGAATCCCACCCTCTCCGTTTTTTGACAGCAGATTCTTTCCGGATCTCATGCGAGGCTCGTTTCAGCAGATATATCAGCAATTGATCGGGCTGTATTGTGGAGAAGTACCCAAGCTGGCCGAAGGGACACCCCTGGAAAGGGTGCAGGTCGTTAATAGCGGCGCGAGGGTTCAAA
>CANQDS010000134.1 GCA_947593655.1 uncultured Lachnospiraceae bacterium
ACGGCCCGGCCGGATAAGGTGAGCACCTTTTTAAACATCCGGTCATAGATGTCATTTGTTGATTCCTGTTTCTTCTCGTCTGTACTTTCTTTCACTTCCAATTAATCCCCCTTTTTTGCTTGACTTTTTATTTGCAGACTTTATTTTTATCAAAACTTCCACACCTTCACAATTCCCAGCGCAGATCTACGCGACATAAAGTTCATAAAATTCTTTATATTATCTAAAAATGTGTGTAAAACAAAGTGCACTCCATTTAGAAAATAAAATCTATTTTTCTATGCCTTCTCCTGTTATATAATCCATATATCATTTTACAAATCCCTCCACCCCATCTCTCGTCACGCAGATCTGCCCCAACCGCATCGTCAAAAAGATCCGTGCACCCGCCTCTTCCATGCGGCGCACCGCCTCCTCGCCCGGATGGCCGTAAGAATTGTCCGCGCCGCAGGAAACCGCGGCGATCTTTGGCTGAAGCGCCTGCAAAAACACTTCGGAGTTGGAGCCGTCCGAGCCGTGATGCGCGGCCTTGTAGAAATCCACATCACGAAGCAGGCCGGACTCCGCCAGCAGCTTTTCCGCCTCGGCAGAAATATCGCCCGTAAAGATTCCGCGAAACTGTGCGTCCTGATAAAGCAGCACGAGGGAACGGTCGTTGCGATCCGAAAAGGCGCACTCCTCCCCCGGAAAAAGGCAGCGGATCTCCGATCGTTCCCATGCGAGGCTCTCGCCCGCTTTCATGGTCAGAATCTGCGTTCCCCGGCTTTCGGCAAGCTGCACGAGCGCAAGCATCGCTTCATCGTCGATCGTTCCCGAACCAGCATCTCTTTCCGTCCCGGCAATGACAAGCGCATCGACCGGATAACCGGACTCCAGCACTTCTTTTAAGCCGCTGATATGGTCCTGGTCGGCATGGGAAACAAACCAGTAGGAAATATGCGAAATTCCCCTGGATTTTAAGAACGGCAGGATGCAGTTTCGGCCGACCTCCTTTTCACTGGAACTGCCCCCGTCGATAAACAGGGAAACGCCGTCTTCCGTACACAGATAAATGCCGTCGCCCTGCCCCACATCCAGCACGTCCAGTTCAAATTCCCGCTCCGGCGTCCGCGCCAGAAAAAGAAACAAAAGCACCGCACCGCCGCCCCTCGCCAGATGACCAAAAAACGATCCCTGACCGGCGGCCTTTTCCTTTCGGCGGCGCAATACAATGCACAGCAGAAAAAGCAGCGCATAATAGGCGCAGATCCGGCCGACCAGCGGCTTTCCCGCCAGCTGCTGCGCACCCGGAAGTTTTAAGGACAGCCCGGCCATCAGCCGGTATGCGGCAAGGATCCACCGGCACGGCAGAAGCGTCCAGAACGCAAGACGCGGAAAAAGAAGCCCGACGACAGCGCTCCAGATCCCGAAGAAAAACAAAAACGGAAGCAGCGGCAGAACCAAAAGGTTTAACCCCATCGAATACACCGGCACCTCATAATAACAGTATGCGACCAGCGGCAGCGTCGTCAGCCACAGTCCCAGCCCGCTGTAGAGCGCATTCTGCGCACGCTGCCTGCGGCCGGGCGTTTTCCCGTCTTTTTGCTCCAGACAGAAGATCCGGCCGGTAATCGTAATCCCGAAGATCGCCGTTACGGAAAATAAAAATCCGGTATATTCCAGCAGGAACGGATTCTCCCAGAGCAAAAAAAGAATCATGCCGCCCAGCGCATTGAGCGGATCATATGCCCTTCCCAGCGCATCCGCCAGAACCGCGAACAGAAACATTCCCGCCGCCCGCCGGGCGGACACCCCGCTACCGGACATGACGGTATAGGAAACCACCAGAAGAAGCGCCGCGCCTCCGGCTTTTACGCAGCCGAACCGCCGTTTCCGCAGGAAACGGTAAACACCCATTCCGATCAGGGAAATATGAAGCCCGGAAATCGCCAGCACATGCGAGATCCCGGAATCCTGATACAGTGCTTTCAGTTCCGGATCCAGTCCGGATTTATCGCCTAAAAGCATCACGGACAAAACGCCGGAATCCGCCTCTTCCATAGCGCCCTGATAAATGCCAAAAATCCGGTTTCGAAGCGCAAAAAGCCCTTCGCCCAGCGCATCCGCCTCTCCGTCGCTTTTGATGCACGCCGCATCCCAGAGGGCAAAATCGATCTTCTGGGACGCATAAAATTTCTCCGCATCAAACCCGCCTTCATTGGAGGCCGGCTGAAACCTGTTTATTTTACCGTTCAACAGCAGGGTTTCCCCGATGGGATGATCCTCCCCATCGTTTAGATATGCAATGACATGATTGCACAGAACCGTACCGTTTGAAAGGACGGCGGCGGCATCCTTCAGATAACAGACGGTCTGTTCCTTTTTGATCTCTTTTTTGTAAATCTCTCCCTGAATGACGGCAGTCCCGCCATCCCTGATCTGCGACAGTTCCCGCTCCCGGAAGGAAAGTTCCGACTGCATATGGAACACGGAAATGAAAAACACCGCCGCCATCACCAGCAGGCGGCACAGCGGGTGCTTTCCCCCGCGGCCGCAAGTGATACTGTGTATTTCATATCCAAACAGCAGCAGCGCCGCCGGAATAAACCATTTTCCGTAATTCCGGCAGCAGAGCCCTGCCGCAAAGACGCACGCCAGATACAGCAGTGGTCTTTTTCTCAATCAGTTTTCACCCCTATAACGTAAAATTATATCTGACTCAGACTGTCGGATGCCAGTACTGTCATTGGCTCACTTCGTTCGCGGGACAGTACCAGGCTTCCTCTATAAACACAGGATTATCTCTGACTCAGACTGTCAGATGCCAAACCTCTACTCCTCCTCCGGCTGGATATAACTGTAATCCGGTTCGTACATCGCGGACAAATCATACGTGAAACGGAGTTTCCCTTTGGTATCCCCGTTGATCGAAATCTGCACCTTATCGACCTCCGGCAGTTCCGCCAGCGAATCCACAATGGAATAAAGCACGACCGCTTCCGAGATCTCGCTGTTCTGGCTTCGGAAATTCTCGTCCAGATTGACATAGCAGATGCCGTCTACCGCGGACACCGTAACCAGCCTCGTTCCGTTCGGAACCGCCGCCTGCAGCCCCGCAGTCTTCGGCCCTTCGATCAGCTGCTCCATCACCAGTTTTTCCAGTGAAATATTGGAACTGTAATGGACATCCCGCGTCTCTTTCACCAGACTGCTTCCGTCCGCACTCGCAAAATACAGCGTCAGTGTCGTCCGCAGGCTGGAATTGATCTGATTGCCGGGATTTTCGACAAAACTGTCCGCGCTCATGCTCCCCACCGGCATCCCGTCCGGATAAAGCAACGGCTCGGATTCCACGGTAAACGCCACAAAGGAGATCCCTTCCAGCTGTGTCAGCGTCCGCACCACCGCCGCCCGCACCAGCACTTCCTCGGAAGCTCCCATTTCATAGTAGTCCCCGTTAAAATCCACCGTCAGCATATAGTCGCCTCTTTTGACGCCCAAAACCTCCACGGCATCCGGGATCGTCCGGCGCATTTTCGACGATTCCGGCTCTTCTTTCAGCGCCGCCAGAAACTCCAGCGCCAGCGCTTCTGTATTTTCCCCGTCTTCTCCCTCCGCCTCATAATCCGCCGGAAGGATCTTCGTCCCGTCGATATTCATGTAATACAACACATATTCTCCGCTGTTGTTTTTGCCGGAACACCCGCACAGCAGGAAAAGCAGCAGCAGGAGCACACATCCGATCTCTTTTCTCATTTTGCCCCTCCTACATGGTACAGCAGCGGGATCCGGACATCAAACGTCGTCCCTTCCTCCGGCACGCTGTAAACCTTGATCGCGCCGCGGTGCATCAGGATACTGCTCCGCGCAATGGCAAGCCCTAAGCCCGTTCCGCCGATCTCGCGGGAATGGGATTTATCCACGCGGTAAAACCGCTCGTAGATATGCTCCAGATCCTCTTCCGGGATCCCGATCCCCGAATCCTCGACTTTTAGGTAAAAATACTGATGGTCAGCATTTAACGTCACATGCACCCAGCCCTCGCCGTCCGTCTTATTGTATTTGATCCCGTTCTCGATCAGATTCGTGATCGCAAGCGTCAGCTTGACCTCATCCACTTCGGCCGTGATCGGCCGGAACGTCTCGAGAACCAGCTCCACCTTCTGCTTATCCGCGATCGGCTGCAGGCGCTTTAGGATCTGCTCCAGAAGCTCGTTGATATTCACCGCCGCGATATTGAGATCCGCCGCCGATTTATCCATTTTCACAAGGGAAAGCAGATCGTTTACGATCTTCGTCTCGCGCTCGATCTCATTCGTGATATCGCCCATGAATTCCTGATAAAGTTCCTTCGGCGCATCCGGCATACTGTTGATCGAATCCGCCAGCACCTTGATCGAAGTCAGCGGCGTTTTCAGTTCATGCGAGACATTCGATACGAACTCCTGGCGGGAATCGTCCATGACCTTCATATGCGCCAGCATCGTGTTGAATTTTTCGCAGATCCGGATGGTTTCCGTATAATCGTTCACCTGCAGACTGTAGTCGCCGTAACCCGTTTCGATGGCCGCGATCTCGTCCGAGATCCGGCGCAATGGCCGCATCAGATAAAGAATGAAAAGAACGCTGCCAAAGATCAGAAGCGCCATCACGGTCATGCAGATAATGACGGCAACCTGACGCAGATGGCTGAGCGCAAGCTCCACGTTATCGGTGGAAACGCTGACCAGAAGGACGCCGCGGATCATGCCGCTGGCATCTTCCGGATTGCTGACCGGGATCGACATTTCGATATAATTGTTTTCCGCATCGTAGCTTACGATCTCCTGCCCGGAAAAACTCTTGATGACTTCCTCGGAAATGATCGTCTTGTGCATACCGATGTTATAGGTATCGTAAATGATCCGGAACGTGCTGTCTACGATCATGATTCGCCCGTTGTAGATCGTGGTCAGCATGTCCATCTGCGCCTGAATGGTTGCCGTTCCCTGTCCGCTGCCGTCCATGTATGAACTTGTGGAAATCTGATTGGCCAGAATCTTCGCCTGGCTTAAGACTTCGCTTTCGCGAATGGAAATTGTCCTCTTATGATAGGAATTTAAGATCCCGACCGACAGGATCACGCCCGGAACGATCACAAGTACTGCGGCAAGAAGGATCAGCCTGAACTTCAGACTCTTGAAAAACTGGAGGATACGCGGATTTTTCTGCATATGGCTGCCTTTCTATTTCTGATAGTAGTAATAGCCGACGCCCCACTTGGTATGAACGTATTTCGGCTCGCTCGGATTGTTTTCGATCTTTTCGCGCAGCCGGCGCACATGGACATCCACCGTGCGCACATCGCCCGGATAATCATAACCCCATACGGTGTTTAACAGATTTTCCCTGCTGTAAACTTTGTTCTCATTACGGACCAGAAGCTCCAGAAGTTCAAATTCCCGCGCGGTCACGTTGACTTCCTTTCCCAGGATGAACAGCCGCCGGTTGTCGCAGTCCAGCCGCAGATCCCCTTTTTCGAGGATCGACGGATTCTCCTCCTTCTTCGGCTGGCTCGTCGATGTCCGGCGCATGATCGCCTTGATCCGCGCCTTGACTTCCAGGATATTAAACGGCTTGGTAATATAGTCGTCCGCGCCGTAATCCAGTCCCAGGATCTTATCCATATCGTCGCCTTTTGCCGTCAGCATCACGATCGGCATATCCGAAAACTCGCGGATCGCCTGACAGACTTCAAAACCGTCCATTTTCGGCAGCATGATATCCAGAAGGATCATATCGTATTCATTTTCCCGCGCCATAGCAAGGGCTTCTTCTCCGTCGTAAGCACAGTCCACTTCCATTCCGTCCTGTTCCAGACTGAAGCGGATTCCTTTTACGATTAACTTTTCATCATCTACAACAAGAACTCTCTTTGCCATTCCTACACCTCATTTACGATTCCGGTCTAACGGATCCTGATATGCTCCTCCACTTTCTGGAAGAGGTTCTCCTTGATTCCGGGAACATTCATCAGCTCTTCCGGCGTGGAAAAGTCCCCGTGTTCCTTCCGGTAGGCAAGGATGCTCTCCGCCTTCGCCTCTCCGATCCCCGGAAGCTCCATCAGCTGTTCTTTTGCGGCTGTATTGATATTGATCCGCTCATCCTCCTGCTGCCCGCCGGACGCGCTAACGCCCATACCTGCTGCATCTTCCGGCAGCACGCGCTCTGCGGCCTGTTCTTTCGTCGGCACATAGATCATCTGCCCGTCCGTCAGGACCTGCGCCAGATTCCAGTAATCGCCCGCGGCCGCTTCCGTCAGGCCGCCGGCTGCCTCCACCGCATCGCAGATCCTCTTTCCCCGCGCAAGCTCGTAGACGCCGGGATTCTGGACTTCCCCGCAGATATAAATATAAACCGTTCCGGCTCCCGCATCGCTCTCCTGTGCATCCGAAGCCGCTCCGGAAACCGCCGTTTCGCCCGCTCCGCCGGTCCCGTCTGCTCCGCCGGTTTGATCCGCCGTCTGCGGTTCCGATCCTTTCCGTTCTTCCGTTCCTTCTTCTCCGGCTTCCCCGGCTCCCTGCGTCTCATCCGCAAGCAGCCAGACGCCCTCCTGTTTTTTCCCGCAGCCTGCCAGAAACAGGCACAGTCCGGCCAAAGCCAGAACCCGGATCACTTTCTCTTTCATAAATCTCTCCTTCCCGGAGGAAGGAATCTCAATGCCTTTTATCATTTTACCGATTTTGGAAAGTGATTACAAGTATATTTTTCATCTTATTGCTGAATTATTTCTAAACTATTACACAAAATCGCAGCCATTTCATCGATCTGTTCCTTTTCGATGACAAGCGGCGGAACCAGCCTGATCACATCCGCCCCCGCCGTGATCACGATCAGCCCGTGCTCTAACGCCTCAGCAGCCACACGGCCGACCGGAAGCGTGCAGACAAGCCCCTGCATCAGCCCCTTTCCCCGGCGCGCCAGAAGACAGTCGTATTTCTGC
>CANQDS010000135.1 GCA_947593655.1 uncultured Lachnospiraceae bacterium
CCGCTGCACCCGCTCCAGTTTCGGCGAGCCTGCGCCGCTGATCTTTTCCTCCAGATAACCCCTGTCCAGATGCTTCCCCTTGAAACCGTTTTTCCGGGCTTCTTCCAGATATACGTTCACATAAATCCGTTTCATCTTCTCCGACTGGACGATGACTTTATCCGCATAAACGACGCCCGGAAGCCAGACAAAATGCTTCATGGCTTCAACCGCAGCCTGATTGTCCGGCTCAATCTCCCCCAGAACAAAATAGGGGATATACACCAGCATGCCGGTATATTTTTTCAGGTTCCCCGCATAAAAACGCGGATGGACGCTTGTGACAAGGTTGCAGCCGTCATATCCGTTGTGGATATAGATTTCATCCGGCATCCGCTCTTCGAGGTCATATTCCTGCCAGTCCGTGATTTCGACCTCCTCCGGGTACTGGTCCCCCTCATAGCGCATCGGCCCGAAACTGCGGTCGGGGTTCAGCTCAAAATACGGGACCGGCACACAGTAGACATCGTATTCCGGTTTTTCCTTCATGGCCAGGTACACGCTTTCCAGGGAATCCCACATGCTCGCCTTATACGGGAAAAAAACGGCTTCTTTCCTGACAGGGATGTCATTTTTTACAATATTTTCCATGTTTGCAAGCTGCCGGCGCAGCAGCCGGAATTTCTCCTCGGAACTGCAGCCGTCCGACTCCAGTGCCTCGTATATGGAAAAAAGCGTTTCGCAGTATTCTTCCATGCAGGATACCGCCATATGCCCTCCGCCCTCGGACTGCTCTATGCTTGTGCCCGCTGCGACAACGGCCTGCTGGCATTCCGCCAGCACCCCGCAGGCTTCCCCGGCCTTTCCCCTGCCGGCCGCATCTTTTACTGCTTCCCCGGCTGTGCCGAGTATCTTTAGAATGGTCAATATCTGCTGCTTCTGCTTCTTCCTCATACCGGTTCCGTTTCCTGACAACAGGCAGCTGCCGTCTATTTTCCTCACATATTTCTTGATAATAGGGCGTTTTCCGCTGATAATGGTATCTGGCAGCTTTTCCAGCCGGCCATGAGCGGAAATATCTTTCACAGATTGCGCACGTCTGCGAAAACATGCCGCAATTCCGCATGGCTGCCGGGTTTTCTCAGCCGGCCCTACCCAGAATCTGACCATAAAGCCGGGCATAAAATTCGCACAGGCTGTCCGCATACATGCGTTTTGTATCCATAGACGGATGCACGTAATAATTCAGGGTGATCTTCACGCTGGAATGCCCCAGCATCTCGCTTAAGGACTTGACATCCGTCCCGCCTTCGATGCAGTTTGTGGCATACGTGTGGCGCAGGGTGTGGAAATTTTTATACGCCACGCCCGCTTCTTTTAAGATCTTCCTGTAGTGGTTCTGCATGGTTCTGGGATCAAGCGGCTTATCGCCGCCGAATACATATTCTTTTGTATTTTGGAAATCACCCAGCCGTGCAATAATGAGATCCTGCAGTGGGATTTCGCGTTTTGACTTTCCGCTTTTCGGGACGGTTTCCACCAGAGCCGTTTTTGCCGCCGCATTTTCCACATAAAGCCTCTGGACAGTTCTCCGCACAGCCAGCGTTTTATTTGCAAAATCAATATCAGACCATTTCAGGGCGCAGACTTCTCCGAGACGCAGGCCAGTAAACAGGCACAGAAGCACCCCCAGTTTGAAACGGTTCATATTGGTACAGAGAACCGACAGAAGCTTCGCCTGTTCGGCCTTCGTGAATGTTCCGGTTTCTTTCCTGCATGTTCCCGCAGACGGTCTTTTGATATCGGGAACCACTGCATGATAGCGTTCTGCCGCATACCGCAGGATGCCGTTCAGTACGCCGTAAATGCTTTTCTGCAGGCTTTCCGACGCAGCCCCGCAGAATGCAAGGCGATCCCGGACAGGCTTTTCCGCAATCTGGCAAAGCATCATGCCGCCAAATTCCTTTTCCAGATAGCATTTATAAATAAAATTGTACTTTTCAAAAGTGGACGCTTTCCGGGCGGATTTCACGGCAGCCAGCCATTCCTGCGCCGCCGCCGCAAAATCAATGTCCTTTGGCACGTCATTCCCCTGTCCGGAAAGTTTTTCTGTCCCAGCCGAAACTGCAGGCAGCCTTGACGCCGCGGCGCGTTTTCTCTTAGCCTCCTCATAAGTATGCCCGTATACGGAACGGCAGACTTTTTTCCCCTTTTCTTCATCATATGCCATATAGCGCGCTTCCCAGCGGCCGTCGCTGCGTTTCCTGATATTCTCACCGTGTCTTCCCATCTGTTTACCCTCCATTTTTCCATTGATTTCTGACCACAAATCTGACCATAAAAGACATTATTTTCCATGAAATTATTAAAAATCTTCCTGCTTTCCCGCTTCTAATTTGTATATTTATAAATCTTCGGAAAATAATTTCCATAAGTTTGAATAAAATCGAGAAAAAAACTATTGTAATGTCAAAAAAACAATGCTATACTAAAACAAAATTGTGCATAATTGACATACAGGCATCGTACTTCCTTTTCGCAGACGTGCGCAATCTGCGAAAAAGGAAGTACGATGCCTGTATGTCTGCCGAATGCCTTTCCGTTTGCATTTGCATCTGCCATATTTTGTTCCTTTTTTCCGCAAAACAATACCGCCCTGCATGCTTCACAAGACGGTATTTTCCAGAATACAGAAAGCCTGCCTCTACGTAAGGTGCACCTTCGGTGCGGCAGCCTTTCTACATACTATGGTATAAAAAAAGACATATGGATTGTTACATCTTTACTCTCCATATGCCTTTCAGTTATTGTTGCTATAAAATTTTCATTCCGGCTTAAAGAAGCCTTAAAAGCTACATCCTTGCTTCCCTGAATTTTTTACAAAGCGTAAGTCCTGTTTTACATCTCGCTGGCAAATGCATCATAATAATGCTCCGCTTTCTCCTGCGTGAGCTTAAAATACTTTTGCAGCTTGCCAATGATGCATTCCCTTGATACATGTTCCGCAATGCCGTCAAGCACCAAAACACGTATGCCCTCTTCTCTGCCTTCTTCTCTTCCTTCCATCTTTCCGTCATTATATACGCATTGCCCCAGTCCTGTCACTTCCGACGCCTCCTTCCACAGCTCCTCCGTTTCCGAGAAGTCAATATATTCCGACACAGTTTTAATAAAGTCTGCCTTATGGGGATACATTACCGTATTCAAAAAATGCAGCAGATCGTAATTTTCTTCCCCTTTTTCACCATTATACACGATATTGCCAAGTTTGATAACCACCAAAGTCATTAAATCATAATTTTCTTTTGGCGTTTCTTTCCGGCCTGTGTTCTGGGTGTTGACTGTCTCGTAAACGGATATGCTGATTACTTATTTGTTGTTAATCGCCGCCTGTGTGGTTGTTAGACTTAGGGGACTTTTACCCCGCCCAATCTGCAATTCGACAAACAATATTCGACACATTGTGCTTTTATATCAGACCATTTTTGAATCCTTTTTATATAAATGCAACTATTCCTAAAACAACCGAAAGAACACCTAGACTTATCGATACATATGTAAGGATTGTATTCTTTTTCTTTTCCTTATTATTCTCATCCTGTAAATTAGAAAATTGCTTCAGCAAGTCCTCATTTCCTTTTTTCAAAATTGCTATTTTCTTATCAAATTCCTCTTTCTCCAATTTTTCCTTCTGCTGCAATTTCTCTGTAATTGGCAAATTAGTAATAATCAATTTGTATACTGTTGCATATTCATTATATGCCTCTTCATATTTCTCATATGACTCAATAACATCATTTGCCTGTGCTTCTATCATTCTTGCTTTTTCAGCCTTTGCAATCGCAGATGCATAAGTTTTTGATAATTCATTTATAAAGTCACCATTATTTACATGAGATAAATCCACATTTTTATACAACTCACGAAAATCAATATAATATTTGCTGAAAGCATAACACATATATTTATATGCATCTAATTGCGCCCTTTTAATATGCCCTTTCGCCTTATTGACATTTTCCCATGTAACTTTCTCACTTTCGCAGACATATACTTTAGCTATATGAGAAAAAACCGCACGAATCTCATTCAAGATTTCAACTGGAAATTTATTTTGCAAAACTTCCAGTTGACCTATAAATATTTTGATTGAATTGTGATACTGACTATATATCTCTTCCAATTCACGCTGTAGTGCTCTATCTTCATAAACTTTGGTAACTTCATCCATATTTATTCTCCAAACAGTCCCTTATTCACTTCATCCATTGAAAGTAATTCATCTCTCGCAAGCAATGGATTTCCCCTGCCAACAATCCGATTATCTGTGTTTGGCCAAAAACTACATCCCTGCTTACCTGCCTGATTTAAAAAATTTATCTCATCATCATGATCAAATTCCTTGAACGTATCGCAATTAATCCCGATAACGAATGATGCCATCTCTTTTGTTTTTTCATTTATACTGTACATATCAATCCCTACCTTATACTTCATAACTCTAAAGCAATTTAAAGTAAAAAACAGTATACCATACTAACCATCATATGCAAGACATTTTCTCTTTTTCACTCAATTTCCTATTGTACCAAAAGACCGTCCTAAGAACCAAACAGTCCCTAAAACGGTCTTTTGCATTTCAATTACTACGGGTTAATAACCCTCAAAGCCGCATGAAATCAGGCTTTTTCAATTACTTATTTGTTGTTAATCGCTGCCTGTGCTGCCGCCAGCCGTGCGATCGGCACGCGGAACGGTGAGCAGGATACATAATCCAGTCCGATCTTATGGCAAAACTCTACGGAAGAAGGATCTCCGCCGTGCTCGCCGCAGATGCCGACATGGAGCTTCGGATTAACCGGCTTGCCGAGTTTGATTGCAGTCTCCATCAGCTTGCCGACACCGGTCTGATCCAGTTTTGCGAACGGATCGTTCTCGAAGATCTTGGTGTCATAGTAAGCATTTAAGAACTTGCCTGCGTCATCACGGGAGAAGCCGAACGTCATCTGAGTCAGGTCGTTCGTACCGAAGCAGAAGAAGTCTGCTTCCGTCGCGATCTCGTCAGCCGTAAGAGCAGCTCTCGGGATCTCGATCATGGTACCTACTTCATATTCCAGAGAAACGCCTGCTGCTGCGATTTCTGCATCTGCAGTCTCAACAACGACTTTCTTCACATATTTCAGCTCTTTCAGCTCGCATACAAGCGGGATCATGATTTCCGGTTTTACGTTCCAGTCCGGATGAGCCTTCTGTACGTTGATTGCCGCACGGATAACAGCCTTCGTCTGCATCTTTGCGATCTCCGGATAGGTAACTGCCAGACGGCATCCTCTGTGTCCCATCATCGGGTTGAACTCATGCAGGGAAGCGATGATCGTCTTGATCTCTTCTACGCTCTTGCCCTGAGCATTCGCCAGCTTCTCGATATCAGCTTCTTCGGTCGGAACGAACTCATGAAGCGGCGGATCCAGGAAACGGATCGTAACCGGGCATCCCTCCAGCGCTTCATACAGCGCTTCGAAGTCTCCCTGCTGATACGGCAGGATCTTCTCTAATGCCGCTTCTCTCTCTTCTACGGTATCGGAGCAGATCATCTCGCGGAATGCAGCGATTCTGCTCTCCTCGAAGAACATATGCTCGGTACGGCAGAGGCCGATTCCTTCTGCGCCCAGTTCGCGGGCCTTCTTTGCGTCAGCCGGAGTATCCGCATTGGTACGTACCTTCAGCGTGCGGTACTTGTCCGCCCATGCCATAACGCGTCCGAACTCGCCTGCGATGGTCGCATCAACCGTCGGGATCGCGCCGTCATAAATATTTCCGGTAGAACCGTCGATGGAGAGGAAATCTCCTTCGTGGTATTCTTTTCCGGCCAGAGTAAATTTCTTATTCTCTTCATCCATAGCGATGTCGCCGCATCCGGATACACAGCAGGTACCCATACCGCGCGCAACTACGGCTGCATGGCTTGTCATACCGCCGCGAACCGTTAAGATACCCTGAGAAGCCTTCATACCGGTAATGTCTTCCGGAGAAGTCTCAAGACGTACCAGAACGACTTTCTCGCCTCTTGCGTTCCACTCTTCTGCATCTTCTGCGGAGAATACGATCTTACCGCATGCAGCGCCCGGAGATGCACCAAGTCCTTTTCCGACCGGAGTCGCAGCCTTTAATGCAGCAGCGTCAAACTGCGGATGCAGCAGCGTATCGAGGTTGCGCGGATCGATCATTGCAACCGCTTCTTCCTCGGTTCTCATGCCTTCGTCTACCAGATCACAGGCGATCTTTAACGCAGCCTGTGCGGTTCTCTTGCCGTTACGCGTCTGCAGCATGTAAAGCTTGCCGTGCTCTACGGTAAACTCCATATCCTGCATATCTCTATAATGATTCTCGAGGGTAGCGCATACTTCCTTGAACTGCTGGAATGCCTCCGGGAACTTATCCGCCATCTCGGTAATCTTCATCGGAGTGCGGACGCCGGCAACAACGTCCTCGCCCTGTGCATTAGTAAGGAATTCACCAAACAGACCCTTCTCGCCGGTCGCCGGATCACGGGTAAGTGCAACACCCGTACCGCAGTCATCACCCATGTTTCCGAATGCCATGGACTGTACGTTTACCGCGGTTCCCCAGGAATACGGGATATCATTGTCGCGGCGGTATACGTTCGCACGCGGGTTGTCCCACGAACGGAATACGGCTTTGATTGCTCCCATCAGCTGTTCCTTCGGATCATCCGGGAAATCGTTTCCGATCTTCTCTTTGTACTCTGCCTTGAACTGGTTCGCCAGCTCCTTCAGATCGTCTGCGGTCAGCTCAACGTCCTGTTTTACGCCTCTTTCCGCTTTCATCTTGTCGATCAGCTCTTCAAAATACTTCTTGCCGACCTCCATAACAACGTCGGAGTACATCTGGATAAATCTTCTGTAGCAATCCCATGCCCAGC
>CANQDS010000136.1 GCA_947593655.1 uncultured Lachnospiraceae bacterium
GCGATGGCCAGCAGAATAGCGGTTCCGGTAACAATGACCAGCAGAATGGCGGCTCTGGCAGCGATGGCCAGCAGAACGGCGCTTCCGGCAGCGATGGCTCGCAGAGCGGCAGTTCTGCCAACACCAGCGGCATCGAACTGCAGGAAGATCCTGCAAAAGTCGGCGAAACCCCGATTACCGGAGACAATAACCACCTGATCTTCTGGCTGCTTTTGATGTGTACCGGCGTTCTGACCGTTACCGCACCAATCCGCTATCGCGGCAGAAAATAAGACATAGCAAAAGGCTTCCGAGCATATTTCGGAAGCCTTAATTTTATAGTAATTCCATGAATAGTTTTGGGAACTAATCATTTATACCTATTGAACGTTCAAACACACGACCTGCAACGTAAGCTTCTAACATTGTTTCTAAAGATTGCGGTGTTACCATACGATATCGTAAAACATACTTCAAATTTTCAACAAATTCATCATAATCAAGTCTATTTTCTTTTTTGATTACAACACCTCTGTCTTCTCCTCTAAGAAACTGAAATAAATATGAAGCCACAAAGTTTTCATTCATAAACGCAATTTCAGTATTATCTTCACAATCTTTTATGATCTGAATTGGTTTCCTTCTCAAAATCCAATAAGCCGAATATGCATGTATTTTGATAAAATTGACATTGGCAATATGATGAAAATTTTTCAAACGATCAATGTCTGCAAAATAGTCAATAACTGCCTGATTAAGCAAACTATAGGATATTGTAACGTTATCTTTAAATTTACTACGCTCTATAAAAGAGTTTAAATATTCTTCCATAGTTGTGTAACGTTGCATTATCTTCTCTTTGCCAAAATGCTCAATAATTTCCTCATAATCATAATTAGATTTGTTCGTCGCCATTATAAAATGCTACCTCACATTTCATTATTTCATCGAGTGCAAAACTATTAACAAAAAATTTGTAGTTTTCTAAATCTTTCCTTTCTTGAAATTTAGAATAATCAGGTGCATTATTGGGCAAAACATGTTTACGGATTTTTCCTTCCTCAAGCAGATTAATAAATTTGTCAGCATTACTCATTCTCAAATACCTCTTTTAACAAATCAAGTCATCAATTGCACCGTCAAATTCTAAATCATCTTTTTGTAAACTACTTATGCTTCGAATTTGTTTCTGCAGTTTCTCATATTTATCGTCTTGCAACTTTGGCATATTCTTTTCAAAAGAAATTTCACCATTATTTCTCTGTTCATTTGGCTGAGCTTTTTCAAACATCAAATCTGCCAGCATTCCTGCCGCTTGGGTTTGTGTTGCAAGAATTACAGCTAATCTTTCTAAATCAACTTTGCTCGCTTTATTTTTACATTTATAAACCAAGTCGTGAGTACACTCGCTCCACGCTTCGTCATATATCGTTCTAACTTGTATTTCTACATATTTACCGTCGTACCATAATAAATAGTGTATACTATTATAACCTGCATTAGAAACATGAAATTCAAAAATATCTTTTCCAAATTTTTGATATAATAGACGATCGTTTTCTTCACGCAAATAAATTTTAGGCTTCTCTACTAAAAAATCATCTTCACCTGATGGATAATCGGTAAGCCAATTTTTTATATAAGGCTTATCCAGTTTATAAAAATTCGTCCATATCCATTTATGCACAACTTCCCACTGTTGCTGATAACGAATTAAAATTCTGATTCCAATTAAATCAGTAATAATTTTATAATAATTATCCTCCGCCATTGGCCTATATTTTTCAATATTATAGTCCGCTCCAGAATTTTCTGGTAATAGAGCTTTCTTCTTAATATATTTAGTCCACAAGCTTTCAAGAGATTTAACCCGATATCGAGCCGAATGTATTTCAGACAATTCAGGATCTGCTAATATTGTCATTAATAATTGCTTAGCTGTAGATTCGCATTTGTCATAATGACACATTTTCTTTAAAATATAATGCTCTTTTATTTTTTGCAAATGATACGCAATATCTTTTTCTTTTTGCAAAACCAATGCATATCTGTCATCTAGTTCAGCTTCGTGAATCACGCTTTCAATAGCATTCTCTGGCTCCATATTTATCTCCTAGTAATCACGCTGGTTCACAATATCTGCGTTATATTCTACCACACGAATCATTTGAATTCAACATTAACATGTATTATTTTTGAGGCTTTTCCCATTACAAATATACGCAAAAGAAACCGGTGGAGTTTTTAAGGCACTCCAGCGGCTCTCTTCTTTTATTAAATGTTGATTTAAAAAGATATTTATTTATGACAAGTTCTATCCTTTCACTTAAGCATGTGGAATATCCGTATACTCCGAAATCTCCCGGCTGATCGTGCAGAGATCGTCCACGCACAGATCATGCAGTTTCCGATGCCCGGTAATCCTCGCAAACGTTTTCAGTTCCTCCAGACTGACATTTAAAAAGTTTGCCACCCGCTGCGCGGCGGCCTCTTCTTGAAAACGTTCCCGCAGCTTTGGATCCTGCGTGGCAACACCAACCGGACACATGCCGCTGCCGCAGATCCGGTACTGCTGGCAGGCTGCCGCAATAAGGGCTGCTGATGCAATCGCTACGGCATCCGCCCCCATTGCGATCGCCTTGGCAAAATCCGACGACACCCGCAGACCGCCGGTGATCACTAACCGGATATCCGCTTCCGCCTGATCCAGATATTTTCTGGCGCGGTGGAGCGCATAGATCGTCGGCACACTGGACGCGTCCCGCACCAGCTTCGGACTCGCACCGGTCGCCCCGCCTCTTCCGTCAATCGTGATAAAATCAGGTTCCGCATATACACAATACTCCAGATCCTTCTCTATTCGCCCTGCCGCGATCTTAATTCCGATCGGCCGCCCTTCGGAAGCCGCGCGCAGCCAGTCCACCATATCTTTCAGATCTTCTTTGCTATTGATATCTTCAAATTTAGACGGGCTGATCACATCCTGTCCCATCGGCTTATTCCGGATTTTGCTGATCTCCGGTGTCACCTTCTCTCCCGGCAGATGGCCTCCCATGCCCGGCTTGGTGCCCTGTCCGATTTTAATCTCGATTGCATCGGCGTTCTTCAGATTTTCCGGAGTCACGCTGTAGCGGTTCGGCACATACTCAAAAATATATTTATCCGCAGCGGCCATTTCTTCCGGCAGAATCCCCCCTTCCCCGCTGCACATCGCAGAGCCTGCCATCGCGCTTCCTTTTGCCAGTGCAATCTTTGTTTCCCGTGACAGCGCCCCAAAAGACATATGGGAAATATACACCGGATTCTGCAAAACCATCGGTTTCTTGGCATGAGTCCCGATCACCGTTTTCGTGTCCACTTCTTCATCTTCCATAAGCGGCGCCGGATTCAGCTGCGCCCCCAGGATCAATATGTCATCCCATGACGGCATCGGCATCTGTGTTCCCATCGCCTCAATAATGGACCGGCCGCTGACCGCCATCTGATGAATCTCTTTCATATATCTGCAGGAGTCATCCCGCCGCGCATATTCCGTCGGATATTCCAACGCAGAATCCCCTTTCTCGAAACCGCTCCCGGCCGATTCCTCCGCCCGTGCTTCCGCATCCGGACATTTCTCAAATACCGACGCCGGCTGTCTGCATACCGGACATTCCTTTAATTCCGAAAACGGCACGCCCGCTTCCTGCTCATCATACACATAACCACATATACTGCATTTCCATACCGCCATAATTTTCTCTCCTCCGTTTTTTATTGTACTTTTTTAATATACCTTCTGTTTTTGGTCGTCGCCGCAGCGGTTAATTCACCAATATCAACCAATTCATTCAGAAGCTGCCTCGTTCTTGGGGCTTTCAGACCTATACTGGCTGCCACTTCACCTGTACTGTATTCGATTCCCTCACGCATGACGGACAGGATCTGTTTCTGCCGATCGGATAATCCGTATTCGTACTCTGCATAATTTTCTGCTGATCTTTCCGCTGATTCCGCTGATTTTTCCGCTGATTCTGCTGAACTTTCCGCTGATTCCGCTGATTTTTCTGCTGATTTCGCTGATCTTTCCGCTGATTCTGCTGATCTTTCCGCTGATTCCGCTGATTGTTCCGCTGATTTTCTCAAAGTCAGCGTTACCTGATTCAAAATCGTATCTTCAAAAAGATCCGGTTCCTCCCAGCCGTTATCCGACCATACCTTTAATATTTCAGGAAAACCGGAACCTGCATTATCACCAAATCCAACCATTCTAAGCATTGTCTGCATATGCGGATTTCGCGCCTTGGAATCCCCTCCCCTGTATATCTGTTCCTTCGGAAGCTTCAGATTGCCGGGATTGGAAAAGCTAAAGCCATTGTCAAATTTAATAATCTTAAGCACTCCCGCATCCATTCGATAATCAGAATGGATGATCATATTAACAAACGCCTCGCGTACCGCTTTATGAACAGGCGTGTCATTTACCCGCTGCTGATTTTCCAGAACAAACGGTACTGCCAGATCTTCTGTCAGCTTTGGCGTTACCTTCCGGAAGAAGTTAAAAAGATTGTTTTCCCATGTGCCGTCATAAGTCACCCGGTCCACCCATCTGGTTTCACCAGCAGCTCCCGTTTCATCCCTGTAATCCATCAAAATATTGTCAAATCTGTCCCGTATTGCCAGTCCTGTTCCAAACATCAATAATCCCGCAACCGTCAGCCCTTCAACGTGATCTCTGCGGTTTCTTCGATATCCGCCCAGCATTTCCAGAAATTCCTTATCCGGAAGTTCCCGCCATACATGCTCCGGATTCCAGCCGTTAAACATGATACGGTACCTCTCCAACGTATCCGCATCAATGTCATCCATAGTATATCCTTCCAAAATCGTAAAATCGTTTCCCTCAGAGCTTTGATCCCGGATCATTGCCCTGACCTCATATTCCCGGGCATGGTAATCACCCTCATGGTTTCTTTTAAATGTCCCCTTATACGGATTCTCCTTAACATACACCGGGCGCATGGTATAATCAGCTTTTGGAACCTCAATCACAAGCAGCGCGATGTTCTCATGCTCAACAACATAAACATCATCATCCACCAATACACTGACATTCACCTTCTGGCTGTTGATGGTATTCCAAAAATCCTCTCTGAGCTTCTTTGGATTGGCAACGCCGCGGATAATAAAGCGTTCCTCCCGATTATTCTTCGTTTTATCTTCTTCAACACCAAGAACAATCGTACCTCCCTTTGTATTTGCAAACGAACTATATGTCTCATAAACGGAATCCGGCACACTGTTTTCCGCCTTTTTGCATTCCATATCTATTTTTTCACCCTTGAAAATTTCTGTCAAAAGCTCATCCCAGGTTTTCAAAGCAACCCCCTCTTTCTTTCACATAAGCCCGCAGCCTTCCATTATACCGGCTCTTTCACTTCATTTATCTTGCCCTTTTTCTTAATTATATATTATATTATACATCCAATCCCTCTCCCTGAAAACTAAATTTTCAACCCATGTCCATTGCTCGTGATTTATCATAAAACTTTTATGGCATTATTGAACATATTGAACAGAATATGCTATAATTTTTTAATCAGATTAGAGCATATGGGGGATAGTCTGCGGTTGTCCTTTCTGGAAACAGAAAGGAGGTCAGTATGAACACACTTGAGATACTTACGCTGCTGTTAGTTGTTTTTGCAGCTTTGGCATACATTGACAATAGACATAACCGCAAGTAACGATCGAGTAGGAGGTAGGCGATTATTTCGCCTACCGACCTCTCACACCACCGTGCGTACCGTTCGGTACACGGCGGTTCAATCAACTTAACAAGTAACACACCTTTCGGTGTAGTAGTCTAACATTGAGACCAAACCAAATGAGGCTAGTCTTTCGTTGCTTATTGCCTGATGTATGTCCCATGTGCGACAAACTCGAGCATAACCATTGATATATGCAGTGCGGTACGCTGCCCACTTTGGTAACCCCAGTTTCATCAGGTTCTTTGCCCTATTCTTTAGTGTTTTCCAATGTTTCCAAATACACATTCGAAGTCTAAATCTGATGTTCCCATCTAGCTCTTTACAAAGAGTTTTCATACTGCCTATCTTATAGTAGTTAATCCATCCTCTTATAACAGTAGCAGTAGAAGTTATAGTCCCCCTGAGTGGGATTACACCGCAACAGATATGCGTGTTTCTCCGTATCCACACGGAAACAGTACTCCGTACAGTAATTTTCCTCAAAGGCACTTCCCGTATTCTGTGCCGCATACCGCCTCATTGCCGACCTGTTCTGCAAAAGCCCATATTCCGTAGAACGCAGGGCATTGATCACATCGTCAAACTCTGCCTTGAACTCGTCCGTTTTTAGTTGGTCATACTGATCTGTCCATGTGGTATAAAACTCATCCCCATCTCTGCCAAAGTCCCCACGCAGATAACCGATGCATCCGGTCTGTCCCCGCAGCTGCATACTCTGCTGATAAGTATATTTCCGTTCTGCCTCTGTTAACGCTCTGATTTCCATACTGCTCCTCCTTATAATCCCAATGCTTTACTTGTGAGGGACTGTGCCCCTTTCACGCTGCCTACCGTCAATGCGATAGTAAAGGTCATTTCACACAGATAAATCAGGGTTTTCGCCCAGTCTGCATATCCTCCTGTAAATGACGGAAGTCCCGAACTGATAAAAGCATTGCACACCATGATTGCCAGTGCCATCGTGACCGCCTCAAACACCACAGACAAGAAATACTTGGCATAAGCGCTTGCCGTATGAGCCACATTCCGGTTGCCTGCCATTGTGGAAAAGGCTATAGGACCGATCGGCACAATGATCATCAGCTTCAAAAAGCGGAAATATAC
>CANQDS010000137.1 GCA_947593655.1 uncultured Lachnospiraceae bacterium
GATCGGCACGCAGTAAGCGTCATATTCCGGATCTTCCCGCAGCGCCAGATATACACTCTCCAGGGAATCCCACATGCTCGCCTTATACGGGAAGAAAACGGCTTCCTTCCTGACCGGAATGCCGCTTTTTACAGCTACTTCCACCCTGGCCAGCTGCTTTTCAAGCCCCCGGAAAGCCTCATCCATGTCACGCCCCTCTTCCAGCGCCCCGTATGCCTGAAAAAGCATTTCACAGTATTCTTCCAGACAGGAAACAGACGGATGCCCGTTCCCTTCCGACTGCTCGATGCTGTTTCCTACTGCTGCGGCGGCCTGCTGGCATTCCGCAAGCACAGCGCAGACATTTTCGATATTTCCCCTGCCCGCGGCATTCTTTACCGCCTTATGCGCGGCGACAAGCGTATCCAGAATCTCCAATATCTTCTGCTTCTGTTTTTTCCTCATACCAGTCCCATTCCCCGACAGACAGATGCCCCGCCTCATCCATTCTCCCTGTGCATATTTCTTGATAAGACGGCTGATTCCGCTGATAATAATTACATACTGCTTCATCCCGGAAATGGATTCCCGGACAGGCGGACAGCGGTCAGAATTTTTCGCAGATTGCGCACGTCTGCGAAAATGCCCCGCAATCCCCCGTTATCCGCACATCCAGCTAACCGTTCCGACCCGGAATCTGACCACGAAGCCCCGCATAGAACTCGCACAGGCGGTCTGCGTACATGCGCTTCGCATCCATAGACGGATGGACGTAATAATTCATGGTGGTTTTTACGTTGGAATGCCCCAGCATTTCGCTCAGTGATTTGACGTCCGCCCCGCCCTCAATGCAATTCGTTGCATAAGTATGGCGCAGGGTGTGGAAATTCCGGTAGGCAACGCCCGCCTCTTTCAAAATCTTTCGGTAATGGTTCTGCATGGTTCTCGGATCCAGCGGCCTGTCCCCGCCGAATATGTACTCCTTCCCGTTCCGGAAACCCATAAGCAGGGCGGCCATGCTCTTCTGCAATGGGATCCTGCGCCGGGAACTGCCGCTTTTGGGTGCAGTCTCTACAAGCGCCGTTTTCCTGCGGCCGTTTTCCACGTAAAGCCTTTGGACAGTCCTCCGGACGCAGAGGACTCCGCCTGCAAAATCAACATCCGACCATTTCAGCGCGCAGAGCTCGCCGAGGCGCAGGCCGGTGAACAGGCACAGGAGCACCCCCAGCTTGAAGCGGTCCATATCCGTGCGGAGGACTGCAAGGAGCCGGGCCTGCTCGTACCTGTCGAATGTTTCCGCTTCCTTCCGGTGCGCCTCCGCGGTCGGTCTTCGGATCTGCGGGACGGTCATATGATACTGCTCCGCCGCATAGCGCAGGATCCCGTTTAGAACTCCGTAAATGCTTTTCTGGAGGCTTTCCGAGACCTCCCCGTAGGATGCAAGGCGTGCGGCGGCAAGCTGTTCCGTGACCTGCCGGACCGGTGTACCGCCGAACGCCGCTTCGAGGTAATTCTGGTAGATCAGGCTGTATTTCTCGAACGTGGACGGCTTCTGCCCCGCCCGCACCGCAACCAGCCATTCCCCTGCCGCCTCCCCGAAAGCAGGTTCGCGCCGTGCCCCGCTTTCCGTCCCCAGAAAACGGACGCCTTCTGCCGGAGCCGCTGCGGCGGCGGCGCGTTTCGCCTTGGCCTCCTCATAGGTATGTCCGTATACGGAACGGCAGACTTTTCCGCCTTTCTTTTCATCGTATACCGTGTAGCGCGCCTCCCAGCGCCCGTCGCTGCGTTTCCTGATATTTTCGCCGTGTCTTCCCATTTGATTCGTCCTCCGTTTTCCACTGATTTCTGACCATGTATCTGACCACAAAAAGACAGGATCTTCTGCCGGATTCCTGGAAATATGCCCCTGTTTCCTGCTGTTTTTCCGCTTTTTCCACGGTTGTGCATGATTTTTCTGGAAAGCAGGCTGCAAAAAATATAAATGAAATCCGGCAAAAACTGTTGTCATGTCAAAAAAACAATGCTATACTTAATCTAACTTGTGCATAATTGACATACAGGTATCATAATTCTTTTTCGCAGACGTGCGCAATCTGCGAAAAAAAGGTATCCGACAATTCCGTTTGCCAGATACCTTTTTATCTTTATACATAAACGATACATGAATAAAAAAGCGCCCGCTTGATTGATTTGAAAGCGAGCGTTTTTGTGCTGTTTAATTTTGTGCAAATTTTTATAAACAATATTCTTTGATATAATCTGCAAAGTACGGCAATGCCAAAGATATATACGCCTGTCTGCTTTCCAGAATCCCCCTTTTGATCAAGCGATCCCGGTACATTGAGTAATTGCCCGCTCTGTCGCCCATTAAATCCAATACTTCTTCTCGTTTGTATTCTTCTTTTTCCACGAGAAGAGACAGTAAAAACCGATCCGTTTCCGTCATTTCCTCCCAGATCTTTTCATAAGAGTAAGTAAATAGCTCTGTTTTCAGATCAGGGATCAGATCTTCCAGCGTCTCAAACTCCCGTTTTTTAAAGTACAGCACACCCAGTTCCTGAAATGCATAGGCATATCCCTTCGTGCATTTTGCCATCCTGCGTGCTTCATCTGCATCAACATGAAGCTGCTTTTTATACATTTCAGACATCCGCACCATATTCAGCGGTTCTGTTTTTATCGTTGTTGCCCTTCGGAAAAAGGTAAGATTTTTTACATTGCTGACTTCCTGAATATTCTCAAAAAGCCCGGTGCAAACAAGATATACCGGATACTTTGCCCTCAGCCATCTTCCATATTCCGATGTAAATTTTATCATTTCCTGTGTTTTGGAAACTTCGTCAATTCCTATCAGAATTTTCTTCCCGGCTTTCTGCACCTGCTGGATCATGGATTCCACTTCAACTCCGATATCGAAAAAAGGATCCTCTTTTTCCGAAGAATACCCAATCCCTCCTCCGTTTCCAAGAACACTCGCAGACACAGTTACGCTTCTGCTCTTTACATCACTCTCCCCAAACCCTTCCTTATGCAGCATGGCCGCGATCTGTCCCAGCATATCTCTGGTGGAATTTAAGTCAAGTACAAGCCACCCTTTTTTCTGATTTTTCTCATCCCGAAATTCTTCCTCTATCTTTGCGAGAATGACCGTTTTCCCGGAACCCCGGACTCCGGTAATTTTATACACGGATTCAGAAGGGTTTTCATAACTGAAATTTTCAAGGATTTCATCTGTTTTACGCGTCGCAATATAGGTATATTCCGGCGTCTTGCTGAATGTTGTTGTAAACGGATTCTGCATTTTTATTCCTCTTTATACTTTTTACAATTCTTTATAGTTTTGCCGATTTCTTTATACTTTCTTATAATCTTTTATAGTTTTGCCGTTTTCTTTATACTTTCTTATAATCTTTTATAGTTTTGTCGTTTTCTTTATACTTCTTTATAATCCTTTATACTTTTTACAACTCTTTATAGTTTCGCCCATTTTTTTATAGTTCTTTATACTTTTTTCTTCATTTTATACTTTTTTATACTTTTTTGCAAGGGCTCTCTACCAGTTTACTCTGCTCCCTCGCAAAAAATACCCGCCATCCCTGTTCTCTGATTTTCCCTCACCTGCAAAAATGCCGCACGACCAAGCCGCGCGGCATTTCTCATCATATTTTTTCATACATTTTATCCCGTTTCATCTGACCGGCCGCATCATTTCCATGCATCATTCCCTTCCGATCCACTCAATCGACGTATCCGACAGGATCGGCGTCTGAAAATCAAAATTCCAGTACCCATCCGAAGTCGGCTGCAGCTGCGGCTGCTTTGCAAAACCGCCCTCCTGCACCTGCATCACCGCAAACGGCTCTCCGCCATACTGATACGTTACCGTAAACTCTTCCGGTTCCTCGGATTCCTCCGGCAGTTCCGGTATTTCCGGCTCCTCTGTATTCCGTTTGCTCTCGATCAACTCCGCCAGTTCCTCTTTGGAAATGGACAATTCCTTATCGGCATCAAACGCCGCACTGATGAACTCCAATACCTTAAGTTTCAGTTCCTCATAATCCACTTTTCCATCCAAAACCACATATTCCGATTCTTCCATATCTCCCCGGATCTCGATCTGCGTTCCGGTGTCCACCATAACCGGCGTCTCATCGACAGTACCGTCGGGATGCACCAGACGGCACTCGACTTTCCCTTCAAAAACCGAAAGCTGCGTATGGGAAACGCCGTTTTCATCATACTCGACCGCTACGCGGAATGTTGTTCCGCGGATTGCCATTGTGGAGTTCGGCGTATTCACCTCATACACGGAATCCTCGGATAATTCACTTTCCAGGCGGTTTACGAGCGCGCCCTCATCCAGATAGATTCTGGTCTTGCTGTCCGTACTGTTCCCTTCCGCTTCCAGATGGATCTTCGAAAGCGCCTCCAGCAGGGCATATTTATCCTCATCCATTTTAAGGGCCAGATAGCTTTCCTTCATAACGCTCACCGCATCTTTGGACTGCAGCAGCATCCCCGCATATGCATCCATATCGCCAATACCGCTGCGCGTCAGCATTGCGCTTCCGTCGATCTCATATACTTCGATCCGCCGGTAGGATTCCTCTTTTCCCCGCAGGAGAAAAAATGCTGCTGCGCCAGCCGCCGCCACAAGAACCACTGCGATAAGGATCAGCACTTTTTTCGGTATTGCCTTCATAAGCATATGCACCCTTTCTTAAAAAACTACCGCTGAAGAATCGTATATTCCGCATCTGCCGACACATAAAACGAACGGCTTCCCATATAAACAATCCCTTCCGAACCGGATACCCAGTTGCCCGCGCCGAACCAGTAACGCCTTCCCGGCACCAGCCGGTAAGTTCCCGCCGAAGAAATCTCCGTTTCCACGCTCCACTGTGCCTGCAGAACCAGCTCCAGAACAGCCTCCCCGCCCGTCCGGTATGGAACCGTCAGCGTATCGCCCGGCTGATACAAAATTCCGTCCCGGCCGTTCAGCCAGCCCAGAAAATCCACGTTTGGATTAGACGGCGCATCCGAAAGACGGAAAACCGCGTTCATGTCATCCAGAGCATTCTGCACCAGCGCCTGAAAAGAATTTCCGGTTAAAGTTCCGCCGTTTGCATCATAACGAACAACAACCTGTGCCGCTTCCTGCCACTGGGCCGTAAACTGCACTTCCGACACATCAAAAGTTCCTGTATAATAAGAATTTGCTCCATACGTTCTTCCGTCCGCGCTGCACAGCCAGCCTAGGAAGAAATAGCCGTCACGCACCGGCGCAGCATTTAAGGAAATATTATACATTGTCTGTTCCCTATTCGCCTGTGCGGTCTGCACGGTATTTCCTGTGGAAATCGTGCCGCCGTTTCCGAGATATGTAATTCCCGCCGTCCTGATCGCTGTCCACTGTGCCGTAAATGTCACGGTCTGGTGGTTCTCGCTTCCTTCCAGCGGATACGCCGTTCCTGTCAGCGCATCGCCCGGATTAACCGTATGAACACTTCCTCCCTGTTCATATGTCCATCCGGTAAAGAAATACCCTTCCCGAACCGGTTCCTGTTCCGGTAAAGTATATTCCAGATACCATTTCGAAGCATAGGAATCCTCCAGCACATGGGTTCCCTGCATCTCTGCAGCGTTTTCCGGCAGATTTTCCACCCGATCACTTCCCGCATTCGCATCGAATGAGACTGCTGCGTAATAAACAGGTGTACCCGCCGGTGCGATCGTAACCGTTTCTCCGAATCCAATCGTGATCCAATCTCCCGCTTCTTGATTCACTGTCCCTGCAGAAGTCGTAACCGTCCAGTGCGTAAACCGCCATTCCTCTGCGGCGTTTGCTTCTGCTTCCGGAAGACGGAGTTCAAACGATTCCGCTTCTCCCTCTTCCAAAACAACCAGATAACGGTGATCCGCGATCTGCCTTCCCGCCGCTTTCCGGATATCGTTCACCGGATCAAAAGTAAACGTCGTTTGCGAGGATGCACTTGTAAGATCAAAATTCAATTCCGCCGACGGAAGTTTCGTCCACTGGGCCGTAAACGTCACCGCAGCTGTTGTACCGCTCTCTCCGGACAGATCGATCCCGTCCGTCTGCGTAAGCGCCGTTCCCGCCGCATAAGTTTTCCCGCCATATGACCAGCCGGTAAACGCATAATCCCGGCGCTGCGGCACATTTTCCGGCAGCGTATATTCCAGATACCACTTCGCCGTATCCTGATCAAAAAACAGCACAAACGGTTCTTCCGCCTCCGGCATCTCCGTCACGGACGCATCCCCGTCCGCTCCCGCATCAAACCGAACCTGGGCGTATTTCGTCTGAACCGCCTCCGCATTCAGTTCCGCATCTTCTCCATACGATAACTGCACCGTCTCTCCCGGCTCGTGCGGTGTCCCATCCACCAGCCAGTAACGGAAGGTCCAGTCATAGCCGCTCGTCCCCGCTCCGATCGAAACCTCCGGAAGCGTAACCGTGTAGGAATCCTTCTGGATATCCGTCTGCGTAACCGTATAAGTGCCGTCTTCGTTTTCCACACATGCGCCGTCCGTTACCGAACCCGCAGTATCAAAATCCACAAGTTTCAGTTCCGCGTTCGGATCCGTTGTGGAAAAATGGAAAGTTCCGGTCTGCCGCTCCGTCCACTGTGCCGTAAACGTCACAGTCTGGTGGGTTTCGCTCCCTTCCAGCGGATACGCCGTTCCCGTCAGCGCATCACCCGGATTGACGGTATGAACACTTCCTCCCTGTTCATACGTCCAT
>CANQDS010000138.1 GCA_947593655.1 uncultured Lachnospiraceae bacterium
TGTCCCGCGAACGAAGTGAGTGGATGACAGTACTGGCATCCGACAATCTGAGTCAGATATAAAATTTATGTTTATAGAGGAGAAATCCCCTTGCGTAAGGTATTGCTTGTGACGCAGCGTAATGAAGTAGAATGAGGGGCGAAAGGAGGTAAAAGCTATGCCGAAATACACGACGGGAGAAATGGCGAAGCTCTGCGGCGTATCTGTCCGAACCGTACAGTATTACGATACCCGCGGTATCCTGACACCCAGCGAACTCTCCGAGGGAGGCAGACGGCTTTATTCGGAGGAGGACTTAAAGCGGATGAAGATCATCTGCTTTCTCCGCGACGCCGGACTCTCCATAAACAGCATTGGAGAGCTGCTGTCTGACGCGGATCCTGGAAGCGTGATCTCTGTCCTTTTGGAGCAGCAGGAGCAGACGCTTTCTGAGGAGATCAGGCAGCGGCAGGCAAAGCTCGAACTGCTTGGCGGGATCCGGCGGGCATTAAAAAGCGTTTCCAATTTTTCCATCGAATCGATCAGCGATATCGCTTATCAGCTGGAAAACAAAAAGGAAATGAAACGTCTTCATGCAATCCTGCTGATTACGGGAATCCCCTTAAGTATCTTTCAGTGGAGTTCGATCATACTCTGGATCGCGGCGGGGATATGGCAGCCTTTTGTCCTTTATGGACTGCTGGCCGTTTTCTATACGGTCTGGGTAACAAGGTACTATTTTTCAAGGGTTGCCTATATCTGCCCGCACTGTCATGAGGTTTTTAAACCGGGGTTAAAAGAGGCGTTTTGGGCGGGACATACCCCAACCTTAAGAAAACTTACCTGCACACGCTGCGGGTATAACGGTTTTTGTGTAGAGATTTTCAAAAAGGAGCCTGGTACTGTCCCGCGAACGAAGTGAGTGGATGACAGTACTGGCATCCGACAATCTGAGTCAGATATAAAATTTATGTTTATAGGAGAATGAACAAAATGGATAAGATTACAGAATTTCTTCCCTTCCTCATTCCGCTTGCGATCGCGGAATTTGCCCTTCTGGGGTATACGCTGTACCATATTTTGACACATAAGAATTATAAAAGAGGGAATCGTACGCTATGGCTTGTTGTAGCGATCATTGGTATGGAGTTTATCGGCCCGATCCTGTACTTCGTGTTTGGGAAAGAGGATATTTAGCGTTCACTGTTTGTGCCGCTGGCCGAAGCGGCGGAAGGGAGATCAGCATGGAAATACTGGCAATACAGAATTTAAAAAAGAGTTTTGGCGGTAAAGAGATCCTTTGCGGACTGAATCTGTCCGTACCGGAGCATAGCATCTACGGTTTTATCGGCAAAAACGGCGCAGGGAAAACAACTGCGATGAAGGCAATTCTCGGGCTTTTGAAAACGGATGGCGGACAGATCTGCGTTATGGGAGAAAAGGTGCATTTCGGGCAGACACGTACAAACCGGCACATCGGCTATCTGCCCGATGTACCGGAATTTTACCCGTATATGACGCCTCTGGAATATCTACATTTTTGCGGAGAGATCAGCGGAATGGATCAAACCGATCTTGCGACGAGAAGCAATGAGCTGTTAGAACTGGTAGGACTTGGGCAGGAGAACCGCCGTATCAAAGGATTTTCAAGAGGCATGAAACAGCGTCTGGGAATCGCGCAGGCGCTGCTGAACCGGCCGAAGCTCTTGATCTGCGATGAACCGACATCCGCGCTTGATCCGGTTGGCCGCAAGGAAATACTGGATATTCTTCTTGCGG
Organism: uncultured Lachnospiraceae bacterium; assembly: GCA_947593655.1. Taxonomy (GTDB): domain Bacteria; phylum Bacillota; class Clostridia; order Lachnospirales; family Lachnospiraceae; genus Roseburia. The sequence goes on from CANQDS010000138.1 coordinate 1,759, forward strand.
CAAAGGAACAGACTACGATACTTTTTTCCACGCACATTCTTTCCGATGTGGAGCGTATCTGTACCGAAGCTGCATTTCTGGACAATGGCAGAATCGTTCTGCAGGGAACGATCGCCGAACTCCGAAATATGCGGCAATCGGACGGATTTATCATTGAGACGGAACAAAAAGAAAAAACATTGGAATCGCTGTTTTTGGAGGTGACGAAATGAAGACACTGTTTGCGTTTCTGAAAAAAGAATATCTGGAAGCCGCGCGGACGGGCAGGCTCATGTTCCTTGTACTGCTGTTTGCCCTGTTCGGCATCATGAATCCTGCGATCGCAAAACTGACGCCGTTTATGATGGAAATGTTTTCCGACGCCTTAGCAGAAAGCGGCTTGATCGTCACAAATATTCAGGTGGATGCGTTTACCTCATGGGCGCAGTTTTTTAAAAATATTCCGATCGCGCTGATTGCCTTTGCGCTGATCATGAGCGACAGCTTTACAAAAGAATACCGATCCGGAACATTACTGCTTGCACTCACAAAGGGGTTGTCAAGGTATAAGGTCGTATTGGCGAAAACCGTACTGCTTTTATCCCTGTGGACGCTGGGTTATGGACTTTGCTTTGCGGTTACTTATGGCTATACCGCTTATTTTTGGGACAACGGACAGATGGAGCATTTATTTTTCGCAGCGGCCATGTGGTGGCTGTTTGGCGTGTGGGTAATTGGTCTTATCATCCTGTTTTCATCAATTTTGCAAAATAATACAGGCGTTATGCTGTGTACCGGCGGAATTGCGGTGTTGGCCTATCTTTGGGGCGTTATCCCTAAAGCAAAAGTATATTCGCCCGCCCTGCTGATGAATGCCGGTTCGATTTTGACGGGTGTGGAGGAAATAGGCGCATATAGAAAAGCTGTTTTTATTACGGCTTTCATGTGTATCATATGTGTTTCTGCAAGTATTCCAATGATAAATAAGAGGCAGCTGTAATCCTTGCAGGTTGTGATGTGATTATTTCATGGAATTTTAAGCATATTGTCAATGTAAAAACCGTAAAGGGTGTAAAAATCATAACAACGATGGAAGGCTATAAAGATTTGTTGATATATCCGCCGTCGGCATTGTTAGAAGGAGATGATGAATATGATCAAGACGGAACCGATTGTGAGCAAAAGATTTGATGTTGAGGATATACGCAGGATCAGAGAATATAACTCGCTGCGGCATATTAAAATGACGCCGGAGGAAATTATTGCAGATACCAAAAAAGGAGCGGAACGGATGATCGAACTGCTTCAGAAAGAGCAGCGCGCATGATAAAAAGAGGCTGTCAGAGTGTTTTGGAATGAATGAAAAGCCTGATCCCATCATTGGCATTTTGACTTTTTCAGAAAAGCAGGTATAATGGGAAACAGAGGCCGCTTAACGGCAGATGCGTAATGACGGGAGGAAGTCATATGGAAAAGCTGTTTTATCCCGGAGGGAAGAAAAAGGTTTTCACAGTTTCTTACGATGACGGTGTTTTACAGGACGTGAGATTTGTGGAACTTCTAAATAAATACGGTATCAAGGGAACCTTCAATTTAAACTCCGAGCTCATGCGTTCGGAATTTGCATGGGTTCATGAGAGCGGCATGGTGGTCAGGCGACTGTCGCCCGATGCGGTGTCGGAGCTTTACAATGGGCATGAGATCGCCAGCCACAGCCTGACGCACCCGTATTTTGAAGGAAAGCCCCGTGAGTTTATCCTTCATGAGATGGGGCAGGATCGAGAAAACCTCCGCTGTCTTTTCGGGCAGGAGGTGAGCGGTTTTGCCGCGCCTTTTGATTACTGGAGCCCCGTGATGGCCGAAGCTGCCAAAGACTGCGGTTTTGCATACGCGAGAATATCCGAGATGAGCCGCTCTTATGATCTGCCGGAGGATCTGTATTACTGGCGTCCGGGCATCTTTCATCTTGACGGGGAGCTTGATCAATTTGTGGATGGCTTTCTGGAAACAGACACCGAACTCGCCCTCTGCCAGATCGTAGGCCACTCCTATGATCTTGACGCGGAGAATATGTGGGAGCGGATGGAGAACATCTTCCGCCGTGTCTCACGGGCAGAGAACGTAGCGTTCATGACGCATATAGAGATTGTTCGATATCTGAAATCGATAGGCGTGCGGTGAATGAAGCTGTCCGTGTATACCGACCGGGGCGGCATCGCCATGCTGCGGGAAAAACCGGCATTTAAAGGGGGATATAAACATGAGCAAAGAACCGGTCATTGAGACGGACAGGCTGATCTTGCGTCCGCTTACGCTTGACGACGCAGAAGCCTGTTATAGCTGGAACAGTGATGAGAGAGTTACAAAGTATATGTCATATTCTACATATACCGATATCAGCCAGACGATTGATTGGATTAAGTCAACTTTCATTGAAGAAGAGGACTGGAACTGGGCATTTGTCCTGAAAGAAGAAAATAAAGTGATCGGAACGGGATCGATAGGCCCTGATGCACAAATGAAAGATTATTGGTGCATCGGATATAATCTCCATTATGATTATTGGCACAAGGGATACTGCACCGAAGCGATGCGCGCTATCATTGATTTTGCACATAAAGAACTTGGCGTAAATAAGATCTGTTCCGACCACGCGGTGGATAATCCGCGTTCGGGCAGAGTCATGGAAAAATGCGGTCTGAAATTCGACCATTACGGAGAATACACAAAGCTCGACGGCAGCCAGACATTTCAGGCAAAGTTTTATAAGATGGAATTGCTGTGATTTGGAATACGGTACATATGCGACTGGTTCATTTGTGGTAAATGGAAAATTGCAGATGTTGTAATATTAGGAAGAAGGTGCTAACCCTTTTATTCATATCAGTAAACAGTTAAGAAAACAGGGAGGTCTTTGCACCGGCATCACGCAGAATGTCGTGGATCTTCTCCAGAACTACACTGCAACTACAATGTTCAGTAGTATAATTACGTTTTTTGTGTTATATTAATTGGTGTGCGGTTATTAGTTCCGCACCCCAATATTCAAATTTTTTTGAATAAAAATATTGAAGAAATGGGGAAATCATATGTCTGAAGAAACAAAACCTCATATTGTGAAATCGCATGATATTAATTTGGACTCTGATTATGTAAATTGGATTCATGATGTGAAACAACGTTATATTTCCACACAGATAAAAGCAGCTGTTAAAGTTAATACAGAACGACTTTACTTTAACTGGCAATTGGGGCGGGATTTAGTAGAAAGAAAAGCGGAAGAAAAATGGGGAAAAGGAATTGTAGAGCAGTTAAGTCTTGATTTACAAAATGAATTTCCTAATGAAAAAGGTTTTTCAGCAAGAAATCTTTGGAATATGAAAAAATGGTACTTGTTTTATTCATCAAGCGATATCTTTTCTGAAATGGCTCATACGATTGAAGACAGTATTGATTTAAACAGCTTAAAACTGCAACAGGTTGGTGCAGAAATTAGTGAAAATCAAAAACTGCACCAAGCTGGTGCAGAAATAGAGTTTCCTGCAATCTTCGGATTTGTACCATGGAGACATCATGTTGAAATAGTAACAAGATGTAAAACAATAGATCAAAAGCGGGCCGAATGATGTAAAGCGGTTCCTGAAACGGACTGCTGTAACGAAGTCAGGGGAAGAAGCGGCCGTGGAATACATTCTGGACGAGTCTAAGATCGCAGAAGAAGAAAAGTATGACGGTTACTATGCGGTGGCAACCAACCTTTCTGATCCGGCAAAGGAGATCCTTGCGGTATCCGGGAAACGGTATCAGATTGAGGAATGTTTCCGGATCATGAAGACCAACCTTGACGGGCGGCCCGTGAACCACAGGCTTCCGCCACGGATCAGGGCGCATTTCCTGCTCTGCTATACTATACCGCACTGCTGGTCTGCCGTCTGCTGGAAACGCGGTTAGACGACCAGGAAACCCATGTGACGGTGGATGAACTCATTACCACTCTGCAGAAATGGAAGCTCCGCAGCTTCCGATGCTGTTATTCGTTTCAAATGCTTCGGGAGGAACCGGATTTGATCAAGAAACATGGCGAAGAATTGCAATAGAGTAGGTTTTTTAACAGATAATAAGTGAATTTTTCCTTCATGGTCTGACGGGCAATCACACTATGGTTGAACAGCAAGTCCCGTCTTTCAGAAAGTGGAAAAGAGGTGTGACATGGAAGAAAAAGTGCGGCTTTCGGATATTGCTTCGGAACTGGGGCTCAGTACGGCGGCGGTGTCGTATGTGCTCCATGGCAAGACCGGCATGGTGTCGGAGCGAACGGCTGTCAGGGTGCGCCGCGCCTTAGAGGAGCGCGGGTATCTGCCGCGGGCGGCGGAGGTGCTGCTGGCGGAAAACCCGGCGAAAATTGTGGGAGTGGTCATCAATGCCCATGAGAAATATGAATCTCACGTTCTGGAGGACGCTTTTATTGCCTCGGCGCTTAACGCCCTCAGTGCGGAAACGGCCAGACGCGGATTACAGATGATGGTAAAGGCGGTAAACGTCCTTGACGAAATTGTTTCCTTCGCCACCATGTGGAACCTGGAGGGACTGGTGCTGATCGGCTTTTGCAACGCGGATTACGGGCGCCTGCGGGAGAATGTCCGCATACCCTTTGCGGTCTATGACGCCTGCGGAGTCACGGCGGAACGCGTTTGCGCGGTAAATATCGACGACCGGCACGGGGGATTTCAGGTGGGCGAGTATTTCCGTCTTTGCGGGCACGAGCGCGCCCTGTGTCTGTCCGACAATGATGTTGACATGGATCTGGAACGCTGGAAGGGTTTTCAGGAAGGCTTCGAAAGCGGCGCGGAGTTTATGATGATCCCGATGATCAAGGCGGAGCGGATGGCTTTTTACCAGGAAAAATTGCCCAAGATCAGGAACTTTTCGGCTGTTTTTGCGGTATCGGATTATTATGCGGTTGACTTTATCCATTTTTTGCAAGGCAG
>CANQDS010000139.1 GCA_947593655.1 uncultured Lachnospiraceae bacterium
GAAACAATCGATTTCTCATTGATTTGTAAAAGACGTGCAGCCCTTTACGGCCACGCCTGACTGGAAAATATGCTTTGAATATATTATGATGCCGTCATTCGGATCTGTCAAGAAAAATATTGTAAAGCCAGATGATTTTTTGTATAATTGGAGTGTAGCAGGAGATCATGGCAATTATGATAAGTTTATCGGATAATAAAGAATGATATTGGATGAAATCATCGAAAAATATGTGGAAATGAATATTGCGCACCCTTTCCGTGAAGGGAATGGACGCAGTTATTATTATGAGGGATATGTGTCATTGAAGGCGGAGGAACTGGTGTGAAAAGAAAAAGCATGTGCATCGTTTCCCTGCTGGCTGCGCTGTTTCTTCTTTTATCCGGCTGCACCGGGCAGCTGACGGAGCCGGGAAATTTTCCGGTTATTGAGGAAGGACCGCAAATAGATCCGGCTGAGATCCCGGCATATTCCGGAAGCCCGTATACGGTTTTAAACGATGATATGCCGGATTTTGAGGAAAGCGATTATACCACGCACTCCTATGAGCATTACAGCGAACTGGACGCGCTCGGCCGCTGCCGGACCGCGTCGGCCTGCATCGGAAAGGATCTGATGCCGTCAGAGGAACGAGGGGCGATCGGCGCGGTGAAACCGACCGGCTGGCATCTGGTGAAGTATGACTGCGTGGACGGAAATTATCTCTATAACCGCTGTCATCTGATCGGCTATCAGCTGAGCGGGGAGAATGACAATGAGAAAAATCTGATCACGGGCACGCGGTATCTGAATGTCGAAGGAATGCTGCCGTTTGAAAACAAAGTCGCCGATTTCGTAAAAGAAACCGGTTTTCATGTGCTTTACCGCGTGACGCCGGTTTTTGAAGGGAACAATCTGCTGGCGGACGGCGTTCAGATCGAAGCGTATTCTGTGGAAGATCAGGGAGCCGGGATCTGTTTTCATGTATTTGCATATAATGTGCAGCCGCAGATCGCGATCGATTACGCCACGGGGGAAAGTGCCTATGTGGGAAACGAAACGGCGGACGAAACGCAGCAGCCGGATGAAGGCTCCCGGACGGAAACTTACATCTTAAACACGAACACCCGGAAATTCCACGATCCGGACTGCCGCTCGGTTCAGCAGATCGAGGAGAAAAACAGGGAATCTTTTACTGGCAGCAGGGAGGAAGTGATCGCGCTCGGCTATGAGCCCTGCGGGAACTGCCGCCCGTAATCGTCGGGTTGAATCGTTACGATGGCAGTGTTGCTGACATATGTCGGAATCTGCGGGCGAACCTTGAAAATCCATGCGGGATATGTTATAAATAAATATGATAAAAAGCATAGGAACCAGACGATAATTTTATAGGGGAAGGGGTTAAGGAGAATTGAAAAAGAAAACAGTAAGGAAGCTGATGCCGGCGGTTTTGTGCACAACCCTGCTTGCTGGAAGCATGGGCGGATGCGCTTCGGGGGGCCAGACCGCGCAGCAGTCTTCGGAAACGGGCGCAGCAGAGGCTTACGGAACGGATACTCTGGATACGTCGGCGGACAATGGGGATGTCAAGATCAAGATCCGGGCGGAGGCCAACAATTTTGACGTCTTAGCCAAGATGGGCGAGAGTTTCCAGCAGCAATACGCCGGACAGGCGAATTTTGAATTTGAATTTATCGAGCAGTCGGACGCGAATACCAAGAATGACGTGCTTACGAACGTACACGATACGGCGGATATCTTTTTCCTCGCGGACGACCAGCTTTCGGCTCTGGTAGCGGGCGGCGCAGTGTCGGCGATCCCGAATCAGGAAGAGGTTAAGAAAGCGAATCTGGAGGGCGCGGTCGCGGCGGCAAGCATTAACGATACGCTGTACGCTTATCCGATGAGCGCGGATAACGGCTATTTCCTGTATTACAACAAGGCTTATTTTACGGAGGAGGATGTCCAGACGCTGGATCGGATCCTCGATGTTGCGGCGGCAAACGGCAAGAAATTCTCGATGGAATGGGATTCCGGCTGGTATCTGTATTCGTTTTTCGGCAACACGGGACTGGAATTCGGGATCAATGACGACGGCGTGACAAACCACTGTAACTGGAACACGACTGAAGGCGATATTACGGGCGTCGATGTCGTCAATGCGATGACGGCGATCGCACAGCATCCGGGATTTTTGAATGAGACGGATGCGGAGTTCCCATCCAAGGCCAAGGACGGCACCGTGATCGCGGCGGTCAGCGGCGTATGGAACGCCGTTGAGATTCAGGAAACATGGGGCGACGATTATGCGGCAGTGAAGCTGCCGACGTTTACCTGCGGCGGCCAGCAGATCCAGATGGCGTCTTTTGTCGGCTACAAGATGGTCGGTGTCAATTCCTACAGCGAGCATCTGGGCTGGGCTTATAAATTTGCGGACTGGATCACCAACGAGCAGAACCAGAATCTGCGTTTTGAAGAAAGAGGGCAGGGGCCTTCCAATATCAATGCGGCGGCTTCGGAGGCAGTTGCGGAGAATCCGGCGATCCAGGCGGTTCTTGCGCAGTCCGAGTTCGGTGTTCTGCAGAGGGTTGGAAATAACTATTGGACGCCGTGCATGAATTTCGGACTGGAGATCGCGGACGGCAATCCGAGCAACGCTACGCCGCAGGAACTGGTTGATACGCTGGTAGAAGGCATCACGGCATCTACGGTCAATTAGAAAGGAGATCATCATCATGAATCATGCAAAGAAGAAGGTCAGCACCAAATCGATCTTGCTGCTGCCGGTATTTATCCTTGGGATCGTGAGTCTGCTTTCTAATATCATTTCGGTTGTGAATCTGCAGAAGGTCAATGCGAACGCAACGCGGATGGCAAACGAGTACATCGTCGGGATCAGCAAACTGGCGGATATCCAGAAAGAAACGCAGAATCTGCACCGGATGGGGCTTTCCCATATTGTTGCAACGGATCTGGATACGATGATCTCGCTGGTCGGGCAGATCACGGAGAAAGAGGCTACGATCGAATCATACTTAGTGGATTTTCAGGATTATGTTACCGAAGATCAGAAGGCGAACTACGACGGCCTCCGGGAAAATTATGAGGGACTGAAATGGGAAACGGCCAATCTGCTCGGTTTCAGCGGGAACGGCGACAATCAGGCCGCATTTGCGCTGGCGAACGGAGCGGTTTCCGAATATGCGACGAACATTCAGAATTTTATCGGAACGATGTCAGACGACATGCAGGACCGGGCACAGGCGGCGCGGATGCAGCAGAATCAGATTTACGGACAGGCGCTCGGCCTTAGCATCGTATTTGTCGTGATCAGTATCATGGCGCTGATCGTGACGCTGGTGAGCGTATTCCGTCTGGTGATCCAGCCGCTCAGCAAAACGCAGCATGAGATCGGCAATATCATTTCGAGCATTGATAACCGGGAAGGAGATCTGACGCGGAGGGTTACGATCCTTTCCAACCGGGAGATCGCGGAAGTCGGAAACGGCATTAATGTTTTTATGGGGAAACTGCAGGATATTTTTAAGATCATTATCAGCAATTCCCGCAAGATGGAAGAAGTTGTCAACGAGGTACGGGACAGCGTCTTAACGTCCAACCACAGCGTGGAGGATCTGTCGGCGCTTACCGAGGAATTGTCCGCTACGATGACCGAGATGTCCTCCAGCGCATCGATCGTCAGCGCCAATGCGGACGCGGTGAAAGCGGAAGTTGTTACCATGAACGATCAGATCGCGGGCATCATGGAATATACGACGGTCATGAAAGAACACGCGGACAACATGGAAGATGCGGCGCGTCAGAACATGGAGACGACCGAGCGCAAGATCAGCGAGATCATGGTCGTCTTAGAGCAGGCGATCAACGAAAGCGCAAGCGTCAATCAGGTCAACAGCCTGACCAACGATATCTTAAATATCGCAAGCCAGACAAACCTGCTGTCTTTGAATGCATCGATCGAGGCGGCGCGTGCCGGGGAAGCGGGAAGAGGCTTCGCGGTCGTTGCGCAGGAGATCAGCCAGCTTGCGGCGGCCAGCCAGGAAGCGGCGAACCGGATCCAGCATATTAACGGCATTGTAACGCTTGCGGTAAACAATCTGGCGGAAAACGCAAACGATCTGGTTGTTTTCATGAAAGAATCGATCCTGCCGGAGTTTAAGAATTTCGTAAACAGCGGCACGGAGTACAAAGAGAAGGCAAATTACATCGAAACTTCTATGGGCGAATTTACGGAGCGCATGGAAGGGCTGCGGGGAACGATGGAGGAGATCGCCGATGCGATCAGTTCCGTAGCGTTTGCGATCAATGAGGGCGTGAACGGAATCAGCAGCGCGGCGGACAGCACCCAGATACTTTTGAACGATATGGAAAGCATCGCGCACCACATGGACGACAATCAGGCGATCGCATCCAGCTTAAAGCAGGAGACGGAAGTATTTAAACAGATGTAAAAAAATTGTATATTTTTACGGGAAAACGGGCAGCATATGATGGAAGGAACCATGAAGGAACTGACAGAAAGGAGACCATCATATGTCGCTCATTCAGAAAGAAATCAAAGATTTCAGCGTAATGGCATTTTGTAAGGACACATTCCGGACAGTTACGAAGAAGGACATTCTTGGTAAATGGGGTGTGTTCTTCTTTTATCCGGCGGATTTTTCCTTTGTCTGCCCGACAGAGCTGGAAGATCTGGCGGATCTGTATGAAGAATTTCAAAAAACCGGCTGCGAGAGCTACGCGGTGTCCTGTGATACGCATTTTGTACACAAGGCGTGGCACGACGCATCGGACCGGATCAAAAAGATCTGCTATCCGATGCTCGCGGATCCGACTCATGCGCTTGCCAAGGATTTTGAGGTGTATATCAAGTCGGACGGACTGGCGGAGAGAGGCAGCTTTATCGTGAATCCGGAGGGGCGGATCACAGCCTACGAAGTAACAGCAGGCAACGTAGGCAGGAACGCCGAGGAACTGCTCCGCCGCGTGAAAGCCAGCCAGTTTGTGGCGGAACACGGGGATGAAGTCTGCCCTGCAAAATGGAAGCCGGGCGACGAAACCTTAAAACCAAGCCTGGATCTGGTGGGGCGGCTGTGAGCGCACAGGCAGAACAGGACCGGCTCTACGATGCGGTGATCATCGGCGGAGGCCCGGCCGGGCTGACCGCCGCGATCTATCTTGCACGGGCCTGCTACCGTGTGATCGTCGTAGAGAAGGAAAAATTCGGGGGGCAGATCACCATTACCGAGGAAGTGGTCAATTATCCGGGCGTGCTTCGCGCGGGCGGAGAAGAACTGACTTCCCATATGAAAAAACAGGCGGAAAATTTCGGTGCGGAATTTCTGCTTGCGGAAGCGGAAGGGCTTTCCCTTGACGGAGACATCAAGGAAGTCCGCACAACAAAAGGAACGCTTTTTGCGTTTGGGATCCTGATCGCGACCGGAGCGCATCCGCGCATGGTCGGATTTGAGGGCGAGGAAAAATACAAAGGGCGCGGAGTGGCCTACTGCGCCACCTGCGACGGGGAATTTTTCCGCGGGAAAGAGGTCTTTGTCGTGGGCGGCGGATTTGCGGCTGCACAGGAGAGCCTGTTTCTGACGAAATACGCCCGGCATATTACCGTGCTGGTCCGGGAGGAGGATTTCACCTGTGCAAAATCCGTTGCGGATCCGGTGAAAAACCATGAAAAGATCACGGTTCACACCGGGGTTGTGGTCGAGAAGGCAGAAGGGGATTCCCTGATCCGCTCGATCACTTACAAAAATCTGTCTTCCGGCAATACCGTTACCTATCAGGCCGAGCCGGGAGAGAATATCGGCATCTTTGTTTTTGCCGGATATGAACCGGCGACAGCGCTGGTTTCGGGACTGGCCAAACTGGACGAACAGGGCTATGTTCTGACGAACCGTGCGCAGAAAACCAGCGCAGACGGCGTTTACGCCGCGGGGGACGTCTGTGCGAAAAATCTGCGTCAGGTCGTGACGGCGACCGGGGACGGCGCGCTTGCGGCAACCGAACTGGAACGCTATGCGGCGGATATGCAGACGAAAACGGGGCTCCATCCGGCCGTTGCAGTGAAGGAAAACGCGCCGGAGGACGGCGGAGAAGATGTATTTTCCGATGATATCCGTATCCAGCTTGCGGAAGTGTTTGAAAAGATGGAGCATCCGATGATCCTGCGGCTTTTTCTGGACGAAACCGCGCTCTCCCGCGAACTGCACGATTATATGACGCGCCTTGCGCATATGACGGATAAGCTCTCGGTGGAGATCGAACCGGGCGGAGCGGCGGAAGGCCTGCCGTGCGTGCGCATCTGCAGAAAAGACGGGATCTGGACCGGACTGGCGTTTCACGGAGTGCCGGGCGGGCATGAGTTTTCCTCATTTGTCATGGGGCTTTACAACGCGGCGGGCGAAGGACAGCCGGTGGAGGATACCATTCGGGAACGCGTGCATAAGATCACGAAAACGGTGCGCATCCAGATCGCCGTATCGCTTTCCTGTACGATGTGCCCGGAACTGGTGACCGCGGCGCAGAAGCTGGCCTCCATGAGCGACCGGATCAAAACGGACGTTTACGATATCGCGCATTTTCCGGCGATGCAGGAAAAGTATCAGATCATGAGCGTGCCGTGCATGGTCATCAACGACGGCGAGCCGCTTTTCGGGAAGA
>CANQDS010000140.1 GCA_947593655.1 uncultured Lachnospiraceae bacterium
TGGCGGCTGCCTGTCAGGGGCCGCGCCTGCGCGGTGCATTTCACCCTTGACTGGTGGACGGCTGTGATGTACTCCTTCCAACACACTTATCAAGTTTCTTAAACTAATAAAATTATCCTCGCACAAAATTTCCTTACTTTCTTCTATAATACGTTTTTCATCTACATCCCTTTGCCTAATCTTAATCTCTATCTCTGACTTAACATCATTTTTTTTATTGATGAAAACCAATGTCCCTGTATCTTTACGGAAATATGATATAAGCTGCTCTTCATCCTTTACAAATTCAAATATTCCTTCCTGTAATATAATTTTAGAATTTAATATATCGCCACATTTCTTATGGACAAGAGGAAATATCATTACTTTTCCCTGACTGCTTGCAATCCCAGCATAGGCATGTAAAATTTTCGTGCCACCTTCGTCTTTATCTATCTCTATCACATCTTCATGGCCTGTCAAAGGATTCCATCTCACTATGTTACCATCCCTTCTCGGCGAAAGCCAAAAATCTTTACCATCAAAACAAATTCCTGAAAAACCTATTTTTTCATTTTCTATCCGATATATTTTATACTCCAATGTTTCACAGTCTAGTTCCATCACTGCATCTGCATTACAAAAGGGAATCAGCAGTTTACCTTCCCTTAAAACCACCTGTCTTCTAACATAAGCATCATCGTTAAACTTTATGCTTGCAACCTCTTCTGCCCATCCTGTTATATAATCTAACTCTTGATTTTCTGTATTCAATCGAATAATTGCTTTGCTATGTACTGGCACAAAAAACATATATTTCCCATACATTTTGCTGCCACCAAAAATAGGCTGTTTCGATTTGCAATTTACCTTTTTTTCATCCAACGGTATACTGCTAAATTTCTTTTCATCAATATCAAAAACAGCTATTGATTTTGCATAAAAAGGTGCAAAATATATCTTTCCATCACATACTTGCATTGTTTCATATAATCGTTTTGAAGCATACGACTCATCTGCAAATTCACCGATAAATTCAATATCTCCTGTTTCTACATCTTCCGACGCCAAACCATTAAAGTCATTTATAATAAACCAAAGTTTACTTTTATAAATAATTGCATCATTAATAGAAACAGGCATTAAATAATTACAATCCTTTAAAATCATTGTTTCTCCTATGGTTTCCATATTTTGAAGTATACTCGATCCTTCTGTCATCTTATAACACTGTTAAAATTCCCATAATGTGCATCATTAAACATCACAGTTCTATCTACTTCCGTCATATTTTCCATAAATAAACGCTTGTAAAGAGGCTATACCTCTATTAATAATTGCCGAATCTAATTATGAGTCTGTTTAGCAATTTCATGAAATTATCTATCTGCATTTTCTAAATTTTTTCCATGTTCCTTTTTACTCTTTCTCCTGTTACTTTCTCTTTAGACAAATTCTTAGCCTTCTTTTTCTATATCATAGACAAACCTAATGAACTCTGATATTTCATCATCATAAGTATTAGCTTAGCATTCCCCACACTTTCCACGCAGTTCGCTCGCATACAACCGCGATCCCTTCGATATTCCTTGCCGAATTAACCGCTATCGTACTGTGATACCTGCAGACCTTGCAGATAAAATCCGCTTTAATCCGTTTCCCTTCACATATTTCACTAATTTTCTTTAAACAAATCCCTCGTATATACTTTCCCCTTTACATCATCAAGGCATTCATCGAATCTATTTGCAATAATCACATCCGCTTCCCTCTTCAGCTGCTCAATATCATTCACGATCCTGCTTCCATAAAAAGTTGCATCATCTTCAATAGATGGTTCGTAAATAATAACCCTTGCCCCTTTAGCTTTCAGCCGCTTGATCACACCCTGAACGGAACTCTGCCTGAAATTATCAGAATTTGTCTTCATCGTTAGCCGGTAAACGCCTATTGTTATCTGCTTCTCTCTTTCCCTTCTCCAATCAGCACCGCCATCATATGTATAATATCCGGCTTTCTTTAAGACCTGATTCGCTATAAAATCTTTTCGCGTGCTGTTAGAATTTACAATCGCAGTGATCATGTTTTCTGGAACATCTTTAAAATTAGCTAAGAGTTGTTTGGTATCTTTTGGAAGACAATATCCCCCATATCCAAACGATGGATTATTATAAAAATCTCCGATTCTGGGATCCCGACAGACTCCCTTTATTATTTTTTCCGTATCCAGCCCTTTCAATTCAGCATATGTATCTAATTCATTAAAGAAACTCACACGCAATGCCAGATAGGTATTTGCAAACAGTTTAACCGCTTCTGCTTCTGTGTGGCCCATAAGCAGCACTTCAATGTCCTTCTTTAACGCCGACTCCTTTAGAATATCTGCAAATCTGTTTGCTGCATCACCGGTATTGCTATCGCATCCGACAATAATTCTCGAAGGATACAAATTATCAAAAAGCGCTTTTGATTCCCGCAGGAATTCCGGACTGAATAGGATCTGGGCATAATCATATCTGAAAGAAATTTGTCTCGTAAATCCGACCGGAACCGTAGACTTTATCACAATAATAGCCTGAGGATTTACCAGTAACGCCTGATTAATGACCTTTTCTACCGTTGATGTATCAAAATAATTCTTTTCCGCGTCGTAATTTGTCGGCGTTGCCACAATAATAAACTCTGCGTTGCAGTACGCATCCGTTTCTTCAGTTACTGCACATAAATGCAATTCCTTTTCAGCCAAAAATCTTTCAATATACTCATCCTGTATAGGACTGATCCGATTTCGAATCAGTTCGATTTTTCTTTTATCAATATCCAGCAGTTTGACGTCATTGTTCTGTGACAACAGGACGGCAAGAGACAATCCTACATATCCGGCACCTACAACCGTAATCTTATTGTGCATAAATCATTTTTCCTCGTATTATCATAAGAATTAGCTCGGCCACCGCCTCCGCACAAAAAATCCCGTCACAATATAAAATGAACCATTTCATACTTATAACGGGATTTTCCTTATTTTTATATTCAGTTGTCATCCTCTGCTGACGCGCCTGCGTTCTGTGCTGTTATGCTTCGCTGGCAAACATGTCATAATAATGCTCCGCTTTCTCCGCCGTGAGCTTAAAGTACCTCTGCAGCTTGTCAATGATGCGTTCCCTTGATACCTGTTCTGCAATTCCGTCCAGCACCAAAACACGTATTCCTTCTTCCCGGCCCTCTTCCCGGCCCTCTTCTCTTCCTTCTTCTCGGCCTTCCATCCTTCCGTCATTATATACGCATTGCCCCAGTCCTGTCACTTCCGACGCCTCCTTCCACAACTCTTCCGTCTCCGAAAAGTCAATATATTCCGACACAGTTTTAATAAAGTCTGCCTTATGGGGATACATTACCGTATTCAAAAAATGCAGCAGATCGTAATTTTCTTCCCCTTTTTCACCATTATACACGATATTGCTAAGTTTGATAACTACCAAAGTCATTAAATCATAATAGTGCCGGATTCAGCGCTCCGAAAGTGAGGCCAAACCATCACCGTTTAAGTATGAAATTTTCAAGGTACATATCAGCTATTATGCCTCTCAATTACAATGACTCTATTCCAAATTATCATAAGAATTAGCTTAGCTCCCGCCTCCGCGCAAAGAGCATTCCCACACCCTCCACGCAGTTCGCTCCGCATAAAGCCGCGGTCCTGGCGTACAAGCAGAGCCTCGAAGGCTCCTGATAACGCCGTCTGGACATTTACCTGTCCGCTTCTATTCATAAACGCTGTTTCCCGCGATACGGCTCAGCCGTTCAAACAGCCATAAACTGTTCATTCTCAGGGCATACAATTTTATCATTATTTCTTAAATCTGCATCTGCATCCTGCTTCCCGCGCTTTTCGCAATCCGCTCGATATTTCTCGCTGAATTAACCGCTATCGTACCGCGATACCCGCAGACCTCGCAGATAAAATCCGCTTTGATCCGCTTCCCTTCGCTCCCGCAGTTCGAACAGATGCTCCCCGTCCCTTTGGGATTGATTTCCATAAGCTCCACCGAATTCAACCGGCATTTAAAAGCAATCTGATCCCGGATATATCCGCGGAAACTCCTCGTCATTTTCCGGTTCAAACTCTTGGAATAATTTCTCTCCCTGCCTTTTGTAACGGGTTTTGTAATCACTATCCTGGCCGGTTTTTCCTCCCGGAACATACGGTTCAATTCCGCATTGATGAAATTCTGCGTTTTCTCACGCATCCGCCGTTTTTGTTCCTCATATTTCTTCCTGCCAAGGTTATTGATTTCCAGCTTTTTTTCCCATTCTGCATTCTGCGCCGCATCCTTTCCGGCAGGCGGTCGATCTGGAAATTCTTTCTGACCGGTGCATACCGCACCCTGCTTTGCTTTCTTCCTGTATGCGGCGTAAATCCTGCCTCGCTCCCTGTTTTTCTCAGACAGACGCTCCGTTTCCGGTGTAACTATACTGCCCAGCGCTTTTCCGTAAACATTTCCATTGGAAAGCGTCAGCATATCCGTGTATCCGATATAAACATAAATGATATTGGTATAATCTTTCCGCTTCCTCGCTTCCACATCTAACGGAAGCACGATCCTTACATTATTTTCTCCGAGGATGATCCGCAGCTGCCGATCTGCTTCGCCGATTCCCTTTACCGGGATAAAAACCCGCTGACGCGGAGTACGGCTTGTGAGGTATAATCCCTCCTTATCCAGACGATAGCCGTTTGGCGATACCAGAAAAAAATCCGCCTTTTTGACCTCCGGTGTTTCCAGATTCCGCCTGACCAGACGGCAGAGCAGATTGTTCAGCCGTTTAACGTCCAGATCCAGCCCGGCCGCTTTTTCCGGCATCTCGTACTCCCGGCGGTTCAATATCGCCGCAAACGTACTGTTGATCTTTAAAACCGTCCTGAGATACAGCCGATCCTCATCGCTTAGATTGTCATTTGCATTGATCCTGTCTCGGATCTTGTTTTTCAGGAGGCCCCACATGCCCTTAATGTCCCCGACCGCCTCGGAAATAGCAAGTTCATAATATACGGCCGGCAGATTCAGCTGCTGCCGCAGCCCGCAGTAACGCATCTCATTTAAAATGCCGTAGATGGGCGTAAGCCTGCCCGCGCTTCCTATTCCGGAATAACGCCTGTACACATAATTCTTTACTTTCGCGTAATCCTGTGCCAGCCCGCGCAGGAACTCCATTGTCTCCTCCGGCAGCGCTTTACTGTAAAATGCGGTTGTCTTGGTTATGATCTCCCCTGTTTTCATACATCTGCATTTCCATCCATCCGCATTTCATACATCCACATTCTGTATCATGACCGGCATTCCCCTCTTCCTGCAGAGCTGCACCACGCTGCTCCCGTCCCCGTAATAGGCATCGCTTATGACTACCGCGCGGTCGATGTCCGTGCTGTCGTCGTAAATCCCCCAGCCTTCCTGCTTGTATTTCTCCACGATCCGGCTGTACTCTGCCCACAGCTGCGGACGCATGGCGCGGATGGTAGACGGGATCAGCGGATGCGGCCGCCAGAGAAGCGCCACTTCGTCTTTATGCTCTCTAAAAATCTCAAAGGCGCGTTCCATTTTTTCCAGCATCTTCTCCCCTTGTTCCAGCAGGGCGCTGATGCTCGTATTATAGAAAATGATCTTTTTATCCGTGCCGTCCGGTTTCTGGATGATCTTCCGCCATTCCGGCGGAACTTCCAGATCCTCTTTTTTGATCCGCTGCACCCGTTCCAGTTTCGGCGAACCCGCGCCGCTGATCTTCTGCTCCAGATAGTTCCGGTCCAGATGCCTTCCCGTTAAACCGTTCGCCTCCGCCTCTTTCAGGTATTCGTTAATGTAAATCTGCTTCATCTTCTCGGACTGCACGATTACCTTATCCGCATAGACAACGCCCGGCATCCAGATAAAATGCTTCATGGAATCGACCGCCGCCTGATTATCCGGCTCGATCTCGCCCAGAACAAAATACGGAATGTATACCAGCATGTCCGTGTACTTCTTCAGATTGCTCGAATAAAAACGCGGATGGACGCTTGTAACAAGATTCCAATTATCATATGCATTATGTATATATATTTCATCCGGCATCCGCTCTTCCAGATCGTACTCCTGCCAGTCTATGACCTCGATATCCTTTGGGTACTGGCCGCCCTCATAATGCATCTCCCCGAAGCTGCGGTCGGGCTTTAACTCGAAATAGGGGATCGGCACGCAGTAGGCGTCATATTCCGGATCTTCCCGCAGCGCCAGATATACGCTCTCCAGCGAATCCCACATGCTCGCTTTATACGGGAAGAAAACGGCTTCTTTCCTGACAGGAATATCATTTTTTACAATATTTTCCATTTTTACGAGCTGTCGGCGCAGCAGCCGGAATTTCTCCTCGGAACTGCAGCCGTCTGACTCCAATGCCTCGTATATGAAAAAAAGCGTTTCGCAGTATTCTTCCATGCAGGAAACCGCCATATGCCCTCCGCCCTCGGACTGCTCTATGCTTGTGCCCGCTGCGACAACGGCCTGCTGGCATTCCGCCAG
>CANQDS010000141.1 GCA_947593655.1 uncultured Lachnospiraceae bacterium
TTCTCCGCGCCAGCGAAAACCGTCTGCAAAATAAGGCTGATCCTCCATCAGAAAATCCAGATCTCCGGTTTCGTCGATATAGAGCGAAACCGTAAGCAGCGGCCAGAATCCGTGATCCATCCAGACTCTCGGGATATTGTTGCGGTCCGCCTTGAATTCGCCCGGCCGGGAACCGATGATCGTCGCGTTGGTTCCGTCGCTCCTTACCCCGGCAAAATAGCGGATCAGATTGTCACGGACGCCGTCCGGCGACGACAGCAGAAGGGCTAAGCTGTCCTGCCAGAGATCCCGCCATCCGCGCCCGCCCCGTCCGTAGTCATGATGCGGGAGGAAGCTGCATCCGCAGATGCGCCGCAAAACCGGCTGGATCGCCACCCAGCGCATCCACGGAGCAAAATCTTTGTCCTGAATCAAAAATTGCTGGGCAGACTGTTCTTCCCACCAGCGTCTGGTCTCTTCCAATGCCGCGTCTACCTCATCCGGCAGCAGATACTTCGCCGGATTCCCGTCGATGGAAAGGACGATCTGGTAACGGCGCGTTTCTCCCGGAAGCAGCGTTACCTCCGCAAAAAAGAGCGCCGCCGCCACTTCTCCGCCCTCCACGCACTGTCCGGCATAGAGCCGCGTGGAAAGTTCGGGACGTACAACGGCCTGCGGCCAGTCCCAGCTTCCTTCCCCGACAAAATCGCCGGTCAGCGCCGAAAAACTCTGCGGCGGCTCGCCCGTTTCATCGCCGCCCCATACGCGGTAAGTGATCGTCCCCGGCTGGTGCCCGCGCTCGTCAAACGTCAGCGTCGGGGTGATATCCAGCCCGTGCGGCCGGATCTCTACCCGGTGCAGAAGGCTCGTTACATGACGGTGATCACGGATATTGTCCGCCGATCTTCCGTATACGGGGATCACGGCGGCCGGAGTCAGGCTGACCGCTTCCGCTTTCCGGTTTTCCAGAATCACCTGCATGATCTCCGTCGGTTCATTTCCGGCCGGAACAAAGCTTAAGATCGACGCTTTGATCCCCAGTTCTTTATTTTCCCGTTCGGTTTTCTGCCAGAGGAGCCCTCCGGTAAGGCATGTTTCTTCTTCCTCGCCAGAGAAACGCTTACTCTGCTGGCGAGCGCTCTGTCCGGCCGCCGACCACGGCTTACAGCCGTCCGCCATGATCCAGAAATTCCTGCTTGCCCGGCTCTCGTGAAGCGTCTCTGCGCTCGCCGGTGGCAGGAGGTATTCATTCTGCCCTCTCTTGCAGTCTCCCGCAAGCATCGACGTCACCGAGGAGATCATCCCCGATTCATTCACAAGGGGAAAGTAGATTTCCTGATACCGCTGGGCGCAAGGCACAACAAAATCTCCCTTATCATTGATAAATTTCAGTGTATTCAAATCACCGCCGCCTTTCCTGTCAATTGATTATGAACGCATTGTACAAAACCGCCGTGTTCAAATCAATCTTGCAGATTTTATAGAGGTGTCAGAATTTTAAAACGGGCAGGAATCAAGGTTCCTGCCCGTTTGGATCGGCGTCTTTCCGTTCCATAAGCGCTTTGGATTTCCGGTATTCCGTAGGAGAAAAACCGGTAAGCGTTTTGAAGATCTTTAAAAAATGTTTGTCATCGGAAAATCCCACGCGGCGGCCGATCTCGTAAACGCGAAAGTCCGTCGTTTCTAAGAGCCGCTCCGCCTCATGGATCCTCAGTTTTTGAATGTAGTTGACAAAATTAACCCCGGTATACTGTTTGAACAGCGTGCTGAACAGGGAATAATTCATGGAGATCCGGTTGCTGACTTCCGCCATGTTTAACGGTTCGCGGAAGTGCGTCTGGACATACTGCACCGCCTCCCGGATCTTTTGTTTATTCTCAAAATCCGAAAATGCGACGGCCGTCCTTCCGCAGAAATCCTCCAGCCAGCCGTCTAACGTATCCAGATAGCGTCCGATATTTCCGAAATTCCATATTTTCGCATAGATCCGGATGGTATGCTGTTCATCGACCAGATCCGGATAGGTCCGCTCCAGCTGTTCGACAAACAACCGGCAGAGATCCGCAAACGCTTCGGGATGGACTTCCCGGTCAGCCACGCGGCCGGCTTCTTTTCTCAGCGCTTCCGAAATATCGTGCCATTTGGAAAGCCCCGCCAGTCCTGCCAGCTGTTCCGCCGCTATGCCGCACGGCTGGTACGGCGCGCCCTCTGTTTCGAGCTTTCCGGTAAAGAAAGACATCTGCCATGCGCTGTACGCTTCCCGGTAGCAGGCATTCAATTCTTCCAGTCCGAAATGCACTCCGCTCTGTCCGACCGGCGGCGCAAGCAGTTTTAGAAGCGCCCCGCTTTCTGGTGCTTCGGCCGCGTAAAACATCAGAGGTCCGACGGCGCGCAGTTTTAACGTATGTTCCGGCAGCTGCTTTTCCGTTTCCGGCGCACAGAAACCTACATAGTTTTCCGGAAAGAACCGGCCGCTGTAATGCTCCATGCGTTCCCTTACGGCGCACTCCCTGTCGTCGGCCTCTAACATCAGCTGGCGCAGGGCGTCCATCGTTTCCCACTGTCCGTTTTTCCGCGCAGCTTCTTTCTTCTGGTACTGCGCCTCCGCTTTCTTTACCGCTTGGTAGAACTGTTCGCGTTCGACCGGCTTTAACAGATAATCCTGTACGCCGTTCCGCATCATTTCCACCGCATAGGAAAAATCGTCGTATCCGCTGACGACCAGTACGGCGGGCGGATCGTCCAATTCGGAAAGACGGGATACCAGTTCGATTCCGTCCATTTTCGGCATTCGTATATCGGTAATCAGAAGATCGATCTTTTTGCTGCGGAGCAGTTCGAGCGCTTCCAGACCGTCGCGGGCTTCCAGAATGGTTCCGACCGGAACGCCCGAACGCTGCGTCATGGTTTTCAACCCCGCGCGCAGAAGTTTTTCATCTTCCGCTATCAAAATGGTGTTCATTCTGCTCCTCCTTTTCCTGATAAGGCAGATGCACGATCACCGTGGTTCCACCGCCGGGGCGTGACTCTACCTTAAGGCCGTATTCTTCCCCGAACGAAAGGCGGATGCGGTCATGGACATTTTTCAGCCCGATCCCGTTTCCGGAGCGGGACTGCGCCGGTTCCTTTCCCTCGATCTGACGGTTTAAGCGCCTAAGCGTCTCTTCATCCATGCCGTTTCCTTCGTCGGTAATGCGGATCGTAAAGCTTCTCCTTTCACGGTCGATGCTGCCGCTCAGATAGATCGTGCTGTCTGTGGAAAGCGACGCCGCACCGTGGACAACCGCGTTTTCCACGATCGGCTGGAGGCTGATCTTCGGGATCTTCTGTTCCATAAGCTCTTTTGGCACATCGATCACAAGCAGGATGATCGCGTCGAAGCGCAGGTTCATCAGATCGATGTAATTCTGGATATACTCAAATTCCCGTTCCAGCTCCACATTGCCGCGTTCCAGTTTCATGCTGTAGCGGAGCAGCTTGCCGAGAGAAGTTACGGCGTCCGCAATTTCATATTTTTCATCAATTTCCGCCATCATTTTAATGGCTTCGAGAACATTGTAAATAAAGTGCGCATTGATCTGGTTCTGCAGAGCCCGCGTTTCCGACTGCTGGATCTGCCGTTCCCGTTCCAGATTATCCTGCATAGAGCGGCGCAGCAGATCCAAAAGATCGCCCGCTTCCTTCGCAAAATCGGCAATCTCGCCCTCTCCGGCAATTTCTACGACCGCATTGGAGTCTCCGTTTGCAAACGCCCGGATGCCGTCGAACGCACCGTAAAAACCGCGCAGCATCCGTCTGGTAAAAACGGATACCGCCAGCACCATGAAAACGACGGCCGTGGTGGTGATGAAAAACAAAAGCACCGCCTGCCACGCCATCGTGGAATAAATATCCGAGATATCCGTGATCTGAAGATAGGTGCAGTTCAACTCCCGGACATTGGTCCGGACCGCAAGCATCCGCCGCCTTCCGACCGTAATCTGGACCGGTTCGTCGGAATCCGGCACGAGCGCAAGCTCTTCCCCTTCCAGATAAACCGTACCGGCGACCGATACTCCGTCGCTGTCAAGGAGCGCCGACCAGTTGTTTTCATCTTCCGAAAACAGCATCGGGAACATTTCGCGCATATCGACGGCAACCTCCAGAATGCCGACTTTTTCCTCATCCGCAGTCTTAATATCCGAGATATAGCTCATGATATGGGGCGTAACCGGATACTCGGCAAACAGCTGGTCATTAAAGTCGAAATACCACGATCCCGAAAGAGGCGACAGCTTTGACCACGGCATCCGTTCCATCCGTTCCGCACTGTAAAGGATCGGCATCATTTCCCGAATTCCTTTTTTCAGTGAATAAACGCGGATCTGGTAGAGATCCGGATTACTGATGATGATTTTTTCCAGACTTGCCAGATCTTCGCGGTAAAAATTCAGAAGTTCCAGAGAATCCGGCTCCTGTTCATGCATTAATGCCGACAGATGATCAGTCAGCGCAGGGGTGTTGAGAAACACCTGAGAAGACATACTGCATAATTCGGCAGTTCCCTGCGCTTTTGCGAGAAACTGATCTCGGTCGGACTGGACTTCCTGAATGCGCGTCTCGATCGCGGTACTGCCCAGTGAACGGACGGTCGAATACCAGAGGACCAGCATAGGAATCAGGATAAAAAAACCGCAGATCAATGTAATCTGACGGCTGAATTTCAGCCGGATAAACCACTTCTTCATACTTTTTCCCCCTAAGAAATGCCGAGCCGTTCTTTCAATTCGTTCATCTGACGGGTGCTCTCTTTTAAAACAATAGAAAGTCCGCTTTCTTCGCGCCGCCGGACATACTGTTCCCACAGTTCTTCAAATTCTTCTTCGGAAGATGCGAGCAGAAGCTTCGGTAGCATTTCGCCATGGATTGCCGTAATCTTCTGATAAGCCGCGTCCGCATCGGATCCCGGTGTAAAATTCACATCGTACTGATTGGTCAGGGACGTATAGGGGAGAGCCCACTCTTCCATCTGGCGGATAGGCGGAATTTCTAACGGCTTCCATTCTTCCTGCATCCGGTTGTCCTGAAGCATCCAGTAGGCGTCGTTTGCCCCGACTTCTTTTAAGTATTCCGGATAATTGCCGAACAGAAGCTCCTGTGTTTCTTCGGTCAGAACCGCCCGTCCGTCCTCTATATAGTAATTTTCTCCCTCAATTCCAAGAGCGGTCAGTTTCTGTCCCTCTTCGCTCATGAGATACGACATCAGCCGGATCGCAAGGTCAGGGTGTTCACAATTTTTGGAAATCAGCGTTACCGTCCATCCGTTGATTCCTGTTCCCGGCAGCGTATGCGGATCGCCATCTGCGTTCCTCGGTCCGTCAACCGCAATATAAATGGAATCCGGATCCTTTTCGTACATCTGCCGTTCGATATCCGCCATATCCGTGCGCTGGTAGATCATGCAGAAATACTGCCCCGCCGCGATCTTCTCCTCCATCTGTGTCCGCTTGTCAATAAAAATATCACTGGAAAGAAGCCCTTCTTCCCCCAGCTGGCGGAACATCAGAAGCCACCGCTTGTATACCGGTCGTAAAACTGCTGGTCTTTTTCATAAGGAACGGCCAGAAAATTAAGCAGGAATTTATCAAAGGAATCACATCCGCTCTCGGTAAACTCATGCGCGCCGACCGGGATCAGCGGCCTGCCGTTTACCTCGGGAAAAGCGGCTGCCGCGGCACGGACAGCGTCGGCAAAGCCTTCCGGCGTCGTCATATCCGGAGAGCCGATCGCTTCATAGATATCCTTCCGTACCAGAAACGTCTGGTTGGAAGCCGCTCCGCGTCCTTCTTCGTAATCTTTGATCGTATAAGAAGAATTGGGATAACAGTAGACGTTGCCGTCCGGCTGCGTATACCATGCAAGCCGGTCCGGATCTGCCGCTTCCAGAAAATCAGGATCGTACTGCTCCGCCAGTTCGTTTAACGGATAGACCAGATCCCGGTCTAAGATCTCACGAAACTGCGGTTCCCACCACCCCAGCGTGATGAGGTCGGGCAGCTTGTTCCCGGCGATCAGCGCGTCTAACATCTCGCTTTCGCTTCCGTTCGGCGAGATGAACTCGATGTCTGCGCCGGTCTTTTCGGTCACGGTTTCGCTGACCGAATTACCCCCCCAGGGTGTATTATACCAGCTGAAATTGATGTACCACTGAAGACGGACCGGATCAGAATTACCGGCCGGATCTTTTGCGCATCCGGAAAGGAGCGACAGAAACAGAGAAGTGACAAAAAGCATCGAAAGAAACTTTTTCATAATTCCAAAAACAGTTGCTTTCGATTCATGGTAAACGCCCTGCATATAGCGGCTTTGGCATACGAGCCGATTTCCGGAACTGCTTCCGCTTGCCGCAAATACGCCCTCTGCGGCTCCTTCTGCGATCAGAACCGACGGTTTCTCATACTGCATGATGTAGTCCTCCTTCCTATAATGTCAAGCCCTAAATTATTGATTTTTCAGGCTTTTCTTTAAATAGTTACCTCATAAAACAGA
>CANQDS010000142.1 GCA_947593655.1 uncultured Lachnospiraceae bacterium
CCTTAATTTCTTCATAGCTGGCTTTCTTCTCGGCGGCGGTCAATCCATCTCGTCCATGGTGAGTTCAACCTCGATATGTTGCTTGACATTGAGTTTGGACAATAGGCATACCGTCTCGATATTTGCCGTCCCCGGAAACATATCCACGCAGCACACCTTCTCCGCCGCATATCCCCTCGCCGCAAACACCTCCAGATCCCGCGCCAGGCTCGTCGGCTTACACGAAATATAAACCATATGCTCCACCCCGTAATCCAGAATCTTCTCCAGCGCCTTCGGATGGACGCCGTCGCGCGGCGGATCCAGAATGATATAATCCGGCTTCTCATCGATCGTATCCAAAACCTTTAAAACATCGCCCGCCAGAAACCGGCAGTTTTCGCTTGGCATTTTCCCGCGCCGCCTCCACGGCTTCCTCCACGATCTCCACGCCGACCACTTCCCGGCAGACCGGAGCCATCATCTGGGCGATCGTTCCCGTTCCGCTGTAAAGGTCATAGACCACCTTTTCCTGCAGCGCGTCAGGATCATCCGCAAGAATAAATTCCCGCGCCGTCCGGTACAACACTTCCGCCCCGAGCGAATTTGTCTGGAAAAAGGAAAACGGCGTGATCTGAAACCGCAATCCCAGAAGCTCTTCGACAAAAAAATCCTCCCCATGCAGGATTTCCGTTCCTTCGTTCTTCACAACATCGGCGACACTGTCATTTCTTGTATGCAGGATTCCACGGAGCTTTCCTTCCAGCGGAAGTTCCAGAAGCATTCCAGCCCAGTCGTTCAGCATTGCTTCTTCCTCACCTTCCGAAATTGTCTTCTCCTGCCGCTTGAGCTGCTCTGACAGTTCCGCTTTCTCCCACCGCTCCGGTTCTTCCGTCTGCGTCGTCGTAACCAGATCCACCAGAATTTCCCCGGTTTTCTCCGCCTTTCGGACGAGCAGATGACGCAGATAGCCGGTATGGCGCAGCCTGTGGTAGTACGAAACCTCCCTCCGGGCGAAAAATTCCAGCGTCGCCAGCAGGATCCGGCGGAAATCCTCATCCGCGATCCGGCAGCCGCTCACCGTAACAATATCATAAAAACTGCCCCTTTTATGCATCCCGAGCGCAAGCGGGCCGTCCTTAAACTCATCGCCGAACGAAAACTCCATCTTATTGCGGTAGCCGTACTGTTTCGGACTCGGCCTGATCCCGAGAAATTCATAACTGCCGGAATCTCCGAGCGCCTCTTTTAAGATTTTTTCCACCTGCCCGGCCTTCATCTCCAGCTGTTTTTCATACGGCAGAGACAGACAGGTGCAGCCGCCGCAGACGCCATAATGCGGACATCCGGCCTCTTCTTCCAGCGGCGACCGTTCGAGAACCTCCAGAAGGCTCCCTTCCGCCTTTCCTTTCCGCGCCTTATTCACCGCAAACGCCACTTTCTGCCCCGGAAGGGTGTTCTTCACCACAATCAGTTCTCCCTCCTGCGTCTGTACGATTCCTTTATTCGGGAAGCGGACTTCCAGCACCGTTCCTTCCCCGATCTGTCCCTTTTTCATATTCTTTCTCCTATCCTATACATTTCCTATGAGCCGTTTTCCCATCTTGCGAGGCCGATGCTCGATACCGCTCCTTCCACTCACTTCTGCGCCGCATCACTCTCTCCCGCCGCTTTCGCGCCGCATCACTCACTCCCGCACCTTCCGCCGCTTCCGCGCCGCATCACTCACTCCCGCACCTTCCGCCGCTTCTGCCACGCATACTTCCGTGTAGTGATCAATCTTCGGCTATACTCTCCCCACTACCGAACGCACTACGTGAAAACAGGGGGCTTACCCAGCCCCCTGTCGTCCTGTTCTTATTCGTTATCCTCTGTGTCGTCGTCATCATCGTCGTCCGACTCATCCTCATCTTCATCCTCGAAGAAATCATTATCGAAATCATCTTCAAAATCATCTTCAAAGTCGTCCAGATAATCCGGCTTAAAGAAACGATAAATGCCGTATGCGGCAGCCGCAACTGCAACGATCACGCCGATCACCGCAAAAATGATCACTGCCTTGGAAGGCTTCCGGCTCTCCTCCTCTTTCTCCTTCTTCTTCAGCAGGTCGTTCAGCTTGGCAGCATTCAGCATCTCATTGATCTTCGTGCCGCTTAAAATTTCGTCCACCTTATTCATGATGCATTCCACTCCTTCTCATAGTATAATCTCAAAATGAAATTTACATTATTATAACATATGTTTTCCCATTTTCCTACGGAAAATTATAAATTTATCCAAAAAAAATTATGAACAGATTCTAAACGCCATTTCACGCCCTCCGCCGCGGAAACATCCGGCGGCCGGATTCCATCCTGACAAGATTTTAGATCTTTTTTAACCTTGCAAACGAGGCAAACATCTTCTTCGTGCCGGCTTTATCAAAATCCACCGTCACTTCGTAATCCCGGCCGCCCGCCACGATCGCCGCAACCGTCCCGTCGCCGAACTTGATGTGTCGCACGCGGTCGCCCTCCTGATAGGAAAGACGGGTATTCTTCGTACTGCTGCTGGAAAACGAGCGCTGGCTGCCGACCGGCGTATACACCGGCTCCTTTTTCTTCGGATAGGCCGGGCGGCCGAAATCCCCGCCCCCGCCGGACGGTCGGCTCGTCCCGTACTGCGTCGGCGGCATCAGAAACGCCTTCCTTGCTTTCCGGAACGCACTCAGCTCTTCCTCCGGAAAATCCGCTTCCGGCTCCGTGATCCGACCCTCCAGCAGTTCCGGCGGGATCTCCTTGACAAAACGCGACACGGCGCCGAAGCGCGTTTCGCCGCGGATCATCCGCGTTTTTGCGGAAGTAATGGTCAGATGCTCTTTCGCGCGCGTGATCCCGACATACGCCAGCCGCCGTTCCTCCTCCAGTTCCGTGTTGGCCCCGTTTGGAGAGATTTCATCGCTCGTGATCGCCCGGTAGCCCGGAAACAGCCCCTCCTCCATTCCGGCAAGGTAAACATTCGGAAATTCCAGCCCCTTGGCGCTGTGCAACGTCATCAGAACCACATAATCGTTTCCGCTGTCTAAGCTGTCAATATCGGCAACCAGCGCAACTTCCTCCAGAAAACCGTCCAGCGACGGTGCCTCCACGCTTTCCTCATAAGCGGCCGCCTTGCTGATCAGTTCGTCAATGTTCTCGATCCGCTCCACGGCTTCCTCCGTTCCTTCCGCCTCGAGTTCGCGCACATAGCCGGTCACATCGATCACTTCTTTTAACAGATCCGTCACGGAAAGCAGCTTTGCTTTTGCCCGCAGCGACTGGATCAAAAGGACAAACGGACGGATCCGCGCCTCCGCTTTCCCCACTCCGGGGATATCCGCCGCGCGCCGCAGCGCCGTGTAGAAATCCAGTTCCTGTTCCTGCGCGTAAAGCGAAACCTTATTCAGCGTCGCCGCGCCGATCCCCCGCTTCGGCACATTGATAATGCGTTTTACCGCCAGATCGTCCCTGCCGTTGCTTACGGTCTTCAGATAAGAAAGCAGATCCTTGATCTCTTTTCTCGAATAGAAATTCAGCCCGCCCACAATCCGGTACGGGATATTGGAGATCAGGAAACGCTCTTCAAAAAGCCGGGACTGCGCATTGGTCCGGTACAAAACGGCGCAGTCCCTGTACCGGCAGCTGCCGTTTCCCACCTTCTCCAGAATATCGCGCGCGACGGTATCCGCCTCCTCGTAGCCGGTGTCCAGCTGCTCGAAACGGATCTTTTCCCCAGCGCCGTTCTCGGTCCAGAGGCGCTTCTCCTTCCGCTCAACATTGTTTGCGATCACATGGTTGGCCGCATCGAGGATATTCTGCGTCGAACGGTAATTCTGCTCCAGGCGGATCACCGCCGCATCCGGAAAATGATTTTCAAAATTCAGGATATTATAGATATTCGCCCCGCGGAACTTGTAGATCGACTGGTCATCGTCGCCCACCACGCACAGATTGCGGTATTTCATGGCAAGCAAACGGACCAGTTCAAACTGCGCCGTATTCGTATCCTGGTACTCGTCCACCATAATGTAGCGGAAACGCTCCTGATAAGCGTTCAAAACCTCTTTATCTAACTTGAAAAGCTCCACTGTTTTCATGATCAGATCGTCAAAATCCAGCGCGTTGTTCTTCTGCAGCTCCCGCTGATATTCCCGGTACACCTGCGCCTGGATCCGCTTATTGTAATCGCCCCCGGCGTTTGTCTCAAACGCAATCGGATCGGTCAGTTCATCCTTCGCCGCCGAGATCGCATCCAGAAACGATTTTTCCTTATGGATCTTCGTATCGATCTGCAGACGCTTGCAGATATCCTTCATCAGCGTCTTCTGATCCTCGGAATCATAGATCGTAAAATTCGTGCCGTACCCCAGCCGGTCGATGTATCTGCGTAAAATCCGCACGCAGGTGGAATGGAACGTCGATACCCAGATGCTTTCCGCGCCGTACCCGACAATGTCGTTGATCCGCTCCCGCATCTCCCCCGCCGCCTTGTTCGTAAACGTAACCGCCAGGATATAATACGGATTGACTCCTTTTTCCTCGATCAGATACGCCGCCCGGTGCGTCAGCACGCGGGTTTTGCCGCTTCCCGCCCCCGCAAGGATCAAAAGCGGCCCCTCCGTATGGAAAACCGCTTCCTTCTGCGGCTCATTTAAAAAATCATACATAACTTTCTCCTCTATAACTGTAAGTTGATATCTGATTCAGTCCGTCGGATGCCAGTACTGTCAGCCACTCCCTTCGTTCGCGGGACAGTACGAATGCCAGTGCGATCATTGGGCTCAAACCGTTACGCGCTTGCGCATCCTGCTTTTTTGTACTATAATAATGTAGCATGAGGTGAAAAAAATGGAAAAGAACGTACACGAATTTCTGGCGAATCTGCTTGCCACGCTCAAATCGATCGACTATGTCAAACCGGAAGATATCCCGAATATCGATCTGTACATGGATCAGGTCACCACGTTTATGGACGAGCATCTTGCCGCATCCAAGCGCTACGAAGAGGACAAGATCCTGACAAAGACCATGATCAACAACTACGCGAAGAACGATCTGCTGCCTCCTCCGGAGAAGAAGAAATACTCCAAGGAGCATCTGCTGACGCTGATCTTTATTTATTATTTCAAAAATATCTTAAGCATCAGCGATATCCAGTCGATCTTAAATCCGATCACACGGGAATATTTCGGCAGCAAAGACGGCTTCAACATGCTCGACGTCTATAATGAAGTTTTCCATCTGGAAAAAGAAGAATCCAAGAAACTGCTCAAGGATCTCGCCAAAAAATACCGGATCGCTGACAGCACGTTCCATGATTTTCCGGAAGAAGACCGCAATTATCTGCATACGTTCAGCTTTATCTGCCTGTTGAGCTTCGACGTCTATATCAAGAAAATGATCATTGAACGGATCATCGACCAGTTCCCTTCCGGGGAAAACGACTCCGACGGGAAAAAGCGCTAGGCTCCTCTATAAATATAAGTTGATATCTGGCTCATGCCGTCGGAGGCCAGTACTGTCACTGGCTCACTTCGTTCGCGGGACAGTACTAGGCTCTTTCATGCGGGAAAATACCATGTCGTATCCGTCATTCCCGTAATTCAACGACCGGTTTACCCGGCTGATGGTCGCGGTGGAAGCGCCTGTTTTTTCTGCAATATCCAGATAAGTCTTCTGGTCGCGCAGCATTTTCGCGACTTCAAAGCGCTGGGACAGAGACTGCAGCTCATTCACCGTGCATACATCCTCAAAAAAAGTATAACATTCTTCCCTGTTCCGGAGGCATAAGACCGCGTCAAACAGCCGGTCTACCGCTTCCGTTCTTAAATTCTTTCCCATGTTACCGCTCCCTTTCCTGCTGAAATTATGAATACAGTAATTTTAGCATATTAAAGTTCTAAAGTAAACAGATTTCTTGCAATTCTATCCGGTTCGTGTATAATAACTAATAAACAGATTACAACAAGATTGGAGTTTTGCAAATGAAAAAAGTCGGTTATTTCTTCTTCAGCTTCCTTCCGGTTCTGATCGCGCTCGGCATCCAGTTTTTGGCATCCTTCTTTATGATGGGGATCTCTGCCCTGCTCATCGTTCCGTCCGTACCTTCCCGCGATGTTTTCAACCGGCTGTACGACGTCTGGACGAACACGGATTTCAATACCGGCCTTATGCTCGTCTATGCCCTGACCTGCATCTGCGTTTTCGGCCTGTGGTACTACCACAGCTTCGGCGGCAATTTCCTGCCGGAGCGCGCCGTTTTCCACCCGATGCAGCTTGCCGCAATCGCCGTTTTGATCCCCGGCACACA
>CANQDS010000143.1 GCA_947593655.1 uncultured Lachnospiraceae bacterium
CGTCGTGCACATCGCACCCGCCTTCGGGCAGGACGACTACAACGTGGGCAAGCATTACGGCCTTCCCGTCATTGCCCTCGTCAACGAGCGGGGGCGGTTCGACGGCCGTTGCCCCGATCTCGACGGCCTCTTCATGAAGGATGCCGATAAGGTCCTCCTCAAGAAATTAAAGGAAGAGGGCAAGCTCTTCAAGGCCCTCCCCTTCGAGCATGAATATCCGCACTGTTGGCGTTGCGATACGCCCCTCATGTATTACGCCCGCTCGAGTTGGTTCATCAAGACCACGGCGGTCAAGGAGCAACTGATCGCCTCCAACCGCTCGGTGAATTGGATGCCCGAGACCATCAAAGAGGGGAGAATGGGAAACTTCCTCGAGAACGTCATCGATTGGGGGCTCTCGCGGGACCGCTATTGGGGTACTCCGCTCCCCGTTTGGGTCTGCCCTGATTGCGGCGGCATCGAAGTCATCGGTTCCCGCAAGGAGCTCTCTGAAAAGACGGGGGCGCCCGTAACCACAGAACTGCACCGCCCCTACCTCGATACGCTCACCTGCACCTGCCCGCACTGCGGCGGCACGATGAAGCGCGTGCCGGAGGTTGTGGACTGCTGGTTTGATTCCGGCGCCATGCCGTTTGCGCAGCATCATTATCCGTTTGAAAATCAAGATCTGTTCAAGCAGCAGTTCCCGGCGAAATTTATTTCAGAGGCCGTGGACCAGACGCGCGGATGGTTCTATTCCCTGATGGCGGAATCGACGCTGCTCTTCCACCGGGCGCCGTATGAGAATGTTATCGTGCTGGGGCATGTTCAGGATGAAAACGGCCAGAAGATGAGCAAATCCAAAGGAAATGCCGTAGATCCGTTTGAAGCGCTGGAAACTTACGGTGCGGATGCGATCCGCTGGTATTTCTATATCAACAGCGCTCCGTGGCTGCCGAACCGCTTCCACGGAAAGGCTGTGCAGGAAGGACAGCGCAAGTTCATGGGGACGCTGTGGAACACCTATGCGTTTTTCGTACTGTATGCGAATATCGACGAGTTTGATCCGACGAAATACACTCTGGAATATGAGAAGCTTTCCGTTATGGACAAATGGCTCCTTTCCCGGTTAAATTCCGCGGTTGCGGCGGTTGACGCTCATCTGGGCGCGTACCGGATCCCGGAGGCGGCAAGGGCGCTGGAGGAGTTTGTGGACGATATGAGCAACTGGTATGTCCGGCGTTCCCGCGAGCGTTTCTGGGCGAAGGGCATGGAGCAGGATAAGATCAACGCCTATCTGTCCCTTTATACGGCTCTGGTTACGATCGCAAAGGCGGCGGCGCCGATGATCCCGTTCATGACGGAAGATATCTACCGCAATCTGGTGTGCACGGTGGACGCGTCGGCACCGGAGAGCGTGCATCTGTGCGATTTTCCGGAGGCGGATATGGCCCTGATCGATCAGGAACTGGAGTCGGCTATGGAGGAAGTCTTAAAGATCGTCGTCATGGGGCGTGCGTGCCGCAACAGCGCGGGGATCAAGAACCGCCAGCCGATCGGGCAGATGTATATCAAGGCGCCGGAAGCGTTAAGCGGTTTTTACATCGATATCATTGCCGATGAGTTAAACGTCAAGAAAGCGGAGTTTACGGAGGACGTTTCCGCGTATACGGATTACCAGTTTAAGCCGCAGCTGCGCACCGTAGGGCCGAAATACGGAAAATATTTAAAACAGATCCAGACGGTTCTTGCGGAACTGGACGGAAACCGGGCAATGGAAGAATTGAAGGCAACGGGCGCATTGAAGCTTGACAGTATCAGTAGTGAAGTTGTATTATTGGAAGAGGATCTGCTGATCACGATGACGCAGGCGGAAGGTTTTGTAACCGAGGGAGACAACAGCGTGACGGTGGTACTGGATACAAGGCTTACGCCGGAGCTTGTGGAAGAAGGTTTTGTACGCGAGCTGATCAGCAAGATCCAGACCATGAGGAAGGAAGCAGGCTTTGAGGTGACAGATCACATTGCGGTTTCCTATATCGCAGAAGAGAAAGTCGCAGATATCTTCCGCAAATACGGCG
Source organism: uncultured Lachnospiraceae bacterium (assembly GCA_947593655.1). Lineage (GTDB taxonomy): Bacteria > Bacillota > Clostridia > Lachnospirales > Lachnospiraceae > Roseburia. The sequence continues at coordinate 2,061 of CANQDS010000143.1, forward strand.
GGGATATCCAATCAGAAGTACTTGCGGAACAGATTACTGCAGGCGGACTGACCGGCTATGAGAAGGAATGGAGCATTAATGGTGAGAAAGTACAACTTGCAGTCGAGAAAAGGTAGCATATAATGCAAGAGGGAGAAAACCGGCGGGTTTTATCTCCCTCTTTTCCGTGCAATGCCTTTCAAAAGGAAAAAGAGGAGGATTCGTTAATGAGGGACAAAGTGTTCAGTAAAAAAGTATTTATTAAGACCGTCACGGATAATGTCAAAACCATGTACCGGAAGACGCTGGACGAGGCGAACCAGCAGGAGATTTTCCAGGCGGTGTCTCTGGCAGTCAAAGATGTGATCATGGACGAGTGGATGGCGACGCAGCAGGCATTTGACCGGCAGGATCCGAAGACCGTTTACTATATGTCCATGGAATTTCTGATGGGGCGCGCGCTGGGGAACAACCTGATCAATCTCTGCGCTTATGATGAAGTCAAGGAGGCGCTGGAAGAGATCGGGCTTGATCTGAATACGATCGAGGATCAGGAGCCGGATCCGGCGCTTGGAAACGGCGGCCTCGGACGTCTTGCGGCATGTTTCATGGATTCCCTTGCGACGCTGGGCTACGCCGCTTACGGCTGCGGGATCCGCTACCGCTACGGCATGTTCAAGCAGAAGATCGAGGACGGGTTCCAGATCGAGGTTCCGGACAACTGGCTGAAGAACGGCTATCCGTTCGAACTGCGCCGCCCGGAATACTGTTATGAAGTGAAATTCGGCGGAAATGTCCGTTCATTTACCAATGAGAGCGGCAATCTGGATTTTGTCCATGAAAATTACCAGTCCGTGCTTGCGGTTGCATACGATATGCCGATTGTGGGATATAACAACCATGTCGTGGATTCCCTGATCATCTGGGACGCCCAGCCGAAGGAGGAGTTTAAGCTCTCTTCGTTCGATAAGGGCGAGTATGAGAAGGCTGTAGAGGAAGAGAATCTGGCGCGCAACCTGGTCGAAGTCCTCTATCCGAACGACAACCATGTCAAAGGAAAAGAGCTGCGCTTAAAGCAGCAGTATTTCTTTGTATCCGCCAGCATCCAGAGGGCGTTAGCGAAGTTTAAGAAGTCCCACAGCGATCTGCACGACCTGCCGAAGAAGGTGGTATTCCAGATGAATGATACGCACCCGACGGTAACGGTTGCGGAACTGATGCGTATTCTGCTGGATGAGGAGCATCTTTCCTGGGATGAGGCGTGGGAGATCACAACTCACTGTGTGGCTTATACCAACCATACGATCATGGCGGAGGCGCTGGAGAAATGGCCGATCGAGATCTTCCAGCGGCTGCTTCCGCGCGTTTACCAGATTGTGGAAGAGATCAACCGCAGATTTTTACTGCAGATCCAGGCGAAATTTCCGGGAGATGAGGAAAAGATCCGCAAGATGGCGATCCTGTACGATAAGCAGGTAAAAATGGCGCATCTGGCGATCTGCGCGGGCTATTCGGTCAACGGTGTGGCGCGTCTGCACACGGAGATCTTAAAGAATCAGGAATTAAAGGACTTCTATGCGATGTTCCCGAAGAAGTTCAACAATAAGACGAACGGGATCACGCAGCGGCGTTTCCTTGCGCACGCCAATCCGCTGCTGGCTGACTGGGTGACCAGATATGTCGGGAAAGAATGGATCACCAATCTGTCCAAAGTGGAGAAGCTGGCGGATGTAGCGGGCGATCCGAGGGCGCAGAAAGAGTTTATGGATATCAAGTACCAGAATAAACTCCGTCTGGCGAAATACATCAAAGAAAAGAACGGGATCGATGTGGATCCGAACTCCATTTTCGACGTTCAGGTTAAGCGTCTGCACGAGTACAAACGGCAGCTTTTGAACATCCTGCACGTGATGTACCTGTACAACCAGATCAAGGATCATCCGGAAATGGAGATCTGCCCGAGAACCTTTATCTTCGGCGCGAAGGCGGCGGCGGGCTACCGCAACGCGAAGAATACGATCAAGCTCATCAACAGCGTTGCGGATGTGGTCAACAACGATCCGGTGGTCAACGGTAGGCTGAAAGTGGTATTTATCGAGGATTACCGCGTATCGATCGCGGAAATGATCTTTGCGGCGGCGGATGTCAGCGAACAGATCTCCACGGCCAGCAAGGAGGCATCGGGAACCGGCAACATGAAGTTCATGTTAAACGGCGCGCTGACGATCGGAACAATGGACGGCGCAAATGTGGAAATGTACGATGAGGTCGGCGCGGACAATATCTTTATCTTCGGAATGAGCGCCAATGAGGTAATCGCGCACGAGCAGCGCAAGGATTACTATCCGATGGATATTTACTACAACGACGAGGATGTCCGCAGGGTGTTAAACCAGATGGTGGACGGTACTTATTCCAACAACGACCGCGAACTGTTCCGCGAGCTGTATAATTCGCTGCTGAATACGCAGCCGGGGCAGCCGGCGGACCGCTATTTCATACTGGCGGATTTCCGGGCTTATGTGAACGCCCAGAAGAAGGTCGAAGAGTATTATAAGAACAGCTATGCGTGGGCGAAGAGCGCGATCTTGAATGTCGCGCATGTCGGAAAATTCTCTTCCGACCGCACCATTCAGGAGTATGTAGATGAGATCTGGCATCTTGACCGGGTAACGGTGAATATGTCGGGACTGCCGTTCGGATTATAATTAGGTTATAATAAGGAGATTGATTTGGAATTACAGAATAAAAGTGCCTCCGGTGTGAAATACACCGGGGGCATCTCCGGTTTTATTTTAAAAATGATCGCGGTGCTTACCATGCTGATCGACCATATGGCCGCTGTCGTTCTGGCGGAGGAATTGTTCTATTCGCCGGCAAAGCTGCTGGAAAGCGGGTATTACCGGCAATGGCTGGCTCTCTATGAACTGATGCGCATCATCGGGCGGATGGCGTTTCCGATCTATTGCTTCCTGCTGGTCGAGGGCTTCCTGCATACGCGGAGCGCATTAAAATATGCACAGCGCCTGTTTTTATTTGCGCTGGTTTCCGAAGTGCCGTTTGATCTCGCGTTTAACCGGACCTGGTGGGATATGAGCTATAACAATGTGTTTTTCACGCTGCTTCTCGGCCTTTTTGTCATGATCGGGATCCGCTGGGCAGAAGAGCGTTTCCGACCGCGCAGCGCGGAAGGCTGGAAACACTGGCGGGATCTTTTCATCCGTTCGGCGGCGGTGATGACGGTGGTGCTGGCCGGGATGTTTATAGCGGAGGATATCCTCTGCACGGACTACGGCGCGGGCGGCGTGGCGGCCATCGCAGCGCTTTATCTGCTGCGGGAGCACAGGATTGCGGCGTTTACGGCAGCGGTACTGCTCCTTGTGCTGCTGTGCAGCGGGGACGAGATCGCAGCGCTTCTGATGCTGGTTCCGGTTTATCTGTACAATGGAACGAGGGGCAGGCAGATGAAATATGCGTTCTATGTGTTTTATCCGGTGCATCTGCTGATCCTGGCGGGGATCGCGCATTTTCTGGGGTAGCGGGAAAGCGAAACCATGAAGCGGGAGACCGGGAAGCGGGAAAGCGAAACCATGGAGCGGGAGTCGGAAACCGGAAAGTGGGAACTGGAAAATGGAATATGGAGTATGTGAAAGAGGGCTGGAAGACCAGCCCTCTTTCTGGAGGAGTAAACTATTAAAAAAACATATGAAAAAAAGAGAAAATATGTAAACCTGCAAAGCAGGAAATTTGTTAGTCGGAACTGACAGAACCGTGGCTGAGCCGACGACTCAACAGCTCCATTTCTTTGATGGTTTTATCATAGAGGAAAAATGTGTACAAAGTTTGGAGAAATTCGAAAATAACTATAAACAAATCCTTATAGAATTATGAAGTGACGGATAGAAGGAGGAGTGCTGAATGGATGCTGCAGTTCGCGTAACAGTTCAGCCTTCCGGCTTATGCAGCTCTGAAGAATAAAGATTTTACGCAATAAAATAGTGAGATTTCGTGCAGGATCCTTTCTTTTCATGTAGAATT
>CANQDS010000144.1 GCA_947593655.1 uncultured Lachnospiraceae bacterium
GACTTCGTTTTCGATGTATTCCGATGAATAGTCCTTACTGTTCGTAGTTCGAAGTGTTCTCGCAATCAATGCAGAAAGTTCCTCTGCGTCCTTTTCTTGCAACTTTCTTATTTCCATATTTACCACCTAAATACCAATTTACTTAATTGAAACTGTCCAAGTCTCGCCATCGACCAGATACTGAAATTCCGTCAGAGCAGAATCGTTTATTACCCGCATCAATTCTGCAAAGTCATCGACCGTGTTTATTTCGGACAAACGGCTGCTTTCCACCCATTTCATCTGCCCCTCATCCGAAGAAACAATCGTTCCGCAATATTCGGTAGCTTTAAACAGAAAGACAACATATCGTCCGTCCTCGATTGGAAACTGCTTCACTCCTACAAGCCGTGGATTCTTTATGTTCAGCCCCGTTTCTTCTTTCATTTCACAAACCACTGCATCAACGAATGATTCACCCGGTTCCACATGACCGCCTGGAAGCGTATACCCCTGCCAATCATTTTTCGTTCTATTCTGAAGGAGCATTCTGTCCCCGTCTGTGATGAGACACAGCACCGTCAATTCGACATTTTCTGTTCTGCTCATTTCATTACTCATAATTCACACACCATAATATATTCTTCGGCGTTCTCATCGACTGTTTTAAATCCAACATTTTTATACATCTTCACTGCATAGTTTGCTTTCTGCACTGCCAGGGATGCCCGTTCATATCCCTGCCATTTCAGCAGTTCGAGCATCTTCACCATGAGTTGTGATCCGATTCCCTGATCACGATAATCCTTATAAAGCGAAATGGCGAAAGACGGCGTCTCATCATCCACATGACCGTAATCGTCCATGATTCTCGTCCAGACCGCTCCGACTACCTTGCCGCCAAAATCTGCCACCAAACAGTTATCACCTTTCCGTGTTCCGAAATCATCCGTGTACACACGCAGTTCCGGTTTCTCGATGATATCCCGTATTGGCGACTCTGCTCCTTTCGGTATGAAGATTGCTTCATACAAGAAGTCCTTCAGCAGTTCGGTTTCACCCTTACGAAGGCTGCGGATCACATATTTTTTGTGTCTATCGCTCGTCATGTGGAATTCCTTGTGTTCTTTTTCTTTTAACTGCTTCATCTTGCTATTCTGATTCCTTTATTTACCTTCAATCCTGTTCAATAATTCCTCTTTGCAACATCCAGCAAATAATCAGAGGTTTTTAGTCCGTCAACCGCCTGCAATCCGATAGCTATTTACCACGCACCACTTTTTCGGCTCTTTCAGGTTCGCCCTGTCTGATATATTTTTCAAGTTCAAATTGCCAATTCTTATCAGGCATATTATATCTTAATTATAGATCCATCGCCAATTCATCCAACAGAAACTGCTCGATTCCGACATATAAAATTCCGTTCTCGTCATGCCAGGGCTCGATATCTTCCCTCACCACAACGATTTTCCGGAAGGAATCTTGTATTCTGGTAAACGGACGGATCTCCTGCTTCCGCTTTTCTTCATCTGGCAGGGCAAATGCAGACTGGATATAATAACGTTTACTTCCCTGGTTTGCAACGAAATCCACTTCGTATTGTACTCTTTTGTTTTTCCCTTCGTCTGTTCTCGTTGTGACTTCCACAACGCCGACGTCAATGTCAAATTCCCGAACGCGAAGTTCATTATAGAGTATATTTTCCATGATGTGGTTCTCTTCCTGCTGCCGGAAGTTTAACCTTGCATTTCGAAGTCCCACATCGGAATAATAATACTTCATTGGGGAACCGATCTGTTTTCTTCCTTTCACATCATACCGCTTCACTCGATAAAGCATAAACGCGTCGATAAAATAATCAAGGTATCTGCCTACCGTATCATTGGTCACAGACAATCCCAGAGCCGAACGGAAGGTATTTGCAACACGGATCGGATTCGTCAGAGAACCGACCGAAGAGGCCATCAGATCCAGCAAATCGTCCAGAACTGTTTTGTCGTGACTGAGCTTATGACGTGCCATAATATCATCCAAATAAATTTTATCGAAAAGATCATGTAAATATTTGCTTTTATCCTGCGGCGTTTTCTGCCGGAGGATAAGCGGCATCCCTCCGTAAGTAAAATAATCCCTCCACGCATGACGCTTATCATCTCCGTAAGCCTCATAGAATTCCCGATAGCACAAAGGGTTCACGCGTACCTCATCCCCTCGCCCGCGAAACTCAGTCAAAATATCAGAGGAAAGCATTTTGGAATTGCTTCCCGTGACGTACAGATCAACGTTCCGGATCTTCATAAGTCCCAGCAGAACATCCACAAAACCTACGGTTTCTCCGCTGCCCGGCAGATACGGGTTCGGAATATCCGCCACTTTCTGGATCTCGTCCAGAAAAACATAGTACATTCTTTCCTGATCCACAAGCAGACTTCTGATATACTTCCCAAGTTCCAACGGATTCCTGTAGCGGATATTTTCATCGTCATCCAGAGCAAGTGCAATAATATGGGAATCATCCACACCGATACTGTTTAAATATCTACGATAGATTTCAAACAGCAGATAGGACTTTCCGCAGCGTCTGATACCGGTAATTACCTTTACCATTCCGTTTTCTTTTTTATCAATCAACTTGTTGAGATACCTCGGGCGCTGTATCATGTCTGCATCTCCTTTCGACAAAAATGTATAAGCACGCATTTTTGGCTAAAGACAGTATACGCATTTTTCCAGAAAAAAGCAAGCGGTATATCACGCTCAATACTCAGCGTAATCCCGTATTTTCTCTATAACACCCAAATAGTCATGCGCCGTACCGCTGAAGTGTTCGGGATCAATGGGGTGATGAATGTTATACAGGATTCCTGTTTTGCCGGTCCGCCCCAGATCGTTTTCGTTAAGACAAGATATTGGTCATCGTCCAGCAGATGTTTATCCCACACATCCTCATCGTTCCAAGAACCCATGTAGACCACATGTCCATTTTTTATCAAGCAGTGCAAACCCTCATCCTCCTGCCAGTCGCATCCGCCGCTCAAGTTCAGTACAGGGATTTCTGGATTATTGGGAAGTTTGATGTCTAAGACAGAAAACTCCTTTTGGAAACTGTGAATTCATCTAAGCAGCTTACCATCAAAGAACTGTTCCTGAAAGGCTATCTTTTCGAGTATGACCTCATCTTGATAATCCTTTCCGTCTGCCGATACGATCCATTTATCCTCAATGTCATCAGACCTGCGGTATACGGCTATAACATATCCCTCAAACATATTTACAGGAACATCAACGCCCAAAAGATAAATATCCTGTTCTTCACCGTCCTCCGCAAAAACATTTTTGACATATCCGTAGTTTATCGGATAAATCATTTCCTTATCGTGAGGGTGGCAACTGCCAATAGGTCTATCAATTATTCCATAGACTTTACAGCCAATTATTTTTGGATAGTCGCTACGCATAATATCCCTCCAATCCTGTTTAATAGTTCCTCTTTGCAGTATTCAGCAAATAATCAGAGGTTTTTAGTCCGTCAACCGCCTGCAAGCCGATAGCTATTTGCCATGCCCCACTTTTTTCGGCTCTTTCAGGTTTGCCCTGTCTGATATGCGGCAAACTGTACTGGGATTTCCGGCACGGCGCAAAACTGTCCGAGCTGCAGGAAGGGCTTAATTTATATTTAAATGTAATTCATCTGATAAATTCACTTTTCAAATATGCAGATTTATGATACCCTACCATCGTTGAAAAATCAAGACTGCGAGGTGAATCCAAAAACAATGCTTTGCGGGCTTCTTTCGGCTGTCATGTACTCTCTGATGGTCATTTTCAATAAAAAAGCGAATGTCATAGCAGAAAGATACCTGCCAACAGCATTTTACCGATACTGATCCTCGGTCTGCTAAACACAGGCATCGGATGTTATTTTTACTTTTCCTCTATCGGAAACCTTCCCGTGCAGACTGTCGCAATCTGCGGATATTTAGAGCCGCTGTCCGCTGTTCTCTTTTCCGTCGCACTATTGAGAGAACGATTGCTCCCCTTGCAGATCATCGGAGCAATCATGATTTTAGGCGGTGCTGTTTTTGGAGAATACATAAGAGGCAGGAAAATATCTTAATGCTGAGTATTTTTTCATCTTGCAATACTTGTAAAGCCATTTGCATTGTATTAGGATTCACACCGGCTTCCTTTGCCAATTCCCGTGTCGGCGGGAGCTTTGCTCCCTGCTCATAATATCCATTAAATATTTTCTTTAACAGTTCAACCGCAAGCTGATTGTATCTTTTTGTATTGATTGCTTTAAGCATGGCATTACCTCTTTTTTATATGCCTGTCTATGAAATAAACAGCGAAATAAATACCTATTCCGGCAACTATTGAAACAACCAGATTTTGGGTGTAGTGTTTCAACCCTATAATCATTAAAACAATAGGAATTGTCGCTGTTTTGAATATTTTGTGTCCGTCCATAGTTCCCCCTACAATTCCTTTCCGTCCGAAAATCAAGATATAAGTAGATTTCTTCATATTTAGGTGTTACAATAATAAATGTGTAATAGGTAGTCGTTCGACAAATCGGGATTGCGAGATGAAAGAGAAATGAGAAAAATAATTGGTATTATGCCACTTTATGACGATGAAAAAGAAAGCTACTGGATGTTGCCGGGATATATGAAAATGTTGGAGGCAGAAAATGCGATACCTTTAATGCTTCCGCTTACTTCTGAAGCAAACGAGTTGGCGTATTTTCTTGAAATATGCGGTGGTTTTCTGCTGACCGGCGGACATGACGTGTCTCCATCTGTTTATCATGCTGAAAGAAAACCATGGTGCGGCCTTTGTTGTGAATTACGAGATGAAATGGAGCGATATATCTTAAAGAACGCCATAGAGATAGATAAATCCGTTTTAGGTATCTGCAGGGGCATTCAGTTTATGAATGCTTGCTATGGTGGGACTTTGTATCAAGATTTGGCAACCGAGTATAGCAGCGGCATCGACCATCACATGAAACCTCCATATAACAGAGCAGCACATCAAGTCACAATACTAAATGATACTCTACTCTATGATATCTTGGGCAAGGAGCAAATGGGAGTAAACAGCTATCACCATCAAGCGATCAGAAAACTGTCGCCCGCCTTTCAGAAAATGGCTATTTCGGAAGATGGTTTAATTGAAAGTATATATATGCCGTCTCATAAGTTTATAGTTGGCGTTCAATGGCATCCTGAATTTTCCTACGATGTTGATGAAAACAGCAGGAATCTGGTAAAGGCTTTCGTGGCTTCAATTTAACAGCCTCCAGATTGTTGATGAGTTATAAACTGCATAGGACATTAAATTACAGCGTTCGAGTGTAAAAACTTGAACGCTGTTGCTTTACTTATTACTGAAAGAAGCCATGCTGATGGATAATGTTAAGCGAAAACAGCAAAGTCTGCCATATCGCTATGATAATCCCGCATTGCTTGGTGGTCAGCATATCTATCAAGACAAAATGACAGAATAGATCCAGCACTTCACGGACAGGCTTTGCATCCTCCTTTTATTGTATATAACCTGATCAATGCACTGTCACTATCAGATCGCCTTTTTATCCACCTCAAACAGGTCGCCGCCCACAGCCTTCTGAATGAACTCTGCCACGATCTCCGTATTGCCCTTGGCAATATTTTTGATGCTGCCGTTCCAATAATTTTCTCCTTTGCGGGAGTAGTAGATGATCAGATTCTTAGCCATGATAAAGTCCTCCTATTTTTTTGGTTTATCTTCCTGTCATTTTTTCCATTTCCGGGGCGTACCGTCCGCCATAGACGGTGTTGCTGTCCGAAATTTCTGTGAGCCGCGCCATATCTTCGTCAGAAAAATCTACATAAGCGGCGCTCATATTTTCCTGCAAGCGGCAGGGGCTTTTCGTGCCGGGAATCGGAACGATCCACGGTTTCCGGTGCAGAAGCCACACCAGCGACACCTCCCCGTCATGTGGATCAACACGAAGCTGTCGTCGAGGACTTCGGAAAGAAGCCTGCCGTTCTTCCGTACCATGCCG
>CANQDS010000145.1 GCA_947593655.1 uncultured Lachnospiraceae bacterium
TTTTGAACAAATTGAAATAACTGCTTCTTTCTGTTTTCTTTTTTCAGTCCTTCCACAACCTGAAAACTTTCCGGGTTGTTTTCCTTTATATGAACAAACACCGGATTGCTTTCCAACCGAACCAAAGTCTGTTCCAGTTCTGCGTCTTTCATCTGCGATGCAAGCCGATACAGCAGAACCGTTTTTTCATGATCAAGCGAATCAGGAATAACCGTCCATTTCTCTAAAAACGGTAAAACAGTATAATCTTCCGTTTCCTGCTCCGGCAGCCGTTCCAATAGCGTTTCAACCCCAACCTCTGACTCCTGCAGAAGCAAAGAGAGCAGATATTCCCGGCGCAGGGTTTCGTTTTTCTGCAGGATTTCGTTTTCTTGCAGAATTTCCTTTTCCCGCAGAGTGTCTTCTTTTATTTGCAAAATTTCAGATATATTTTTTTGAACAAATTGAAATAACTGCTTCTTTCTGTTTTCTTTTTTCAGTCCTTCCACAACCTGAAAACTTTCCGGGTTGTTTTCCTTTATATGAACAAACACCGGATTGCTTTCCAACCGGATCAAAGCCTGTTCCAGTTCTGCGTCTTTCATCTGCGATGCAAGCCGGTATAACAGAACCGTTTTTTCATGATCAAGCGAATTTGGAATAACCGTCCATTTCTCTAAGAACGGTAAAAGAACATAATCTTCCGTTTCCCGCTCCGGCAGCCGTTCCAATAGCGTTTCAACCCCAACCTCTGATTCCTGCAGAAGCAAAGAGAGCAGATATTCCCGGCGCAGGGTTTCATTTTCTTGCAGGATTTCATTTTCCCGCAGAGTGTCTCTTTCTTGCAGCAGTTCCTTTTCCTGCAAAGCTTCTCTTTCTGACAGGATTTTGTTTTCCTGCAAGATTTCGTTTTCTTGTAGGATTTCCTTTTCCCGCATAGTGTCTTCTTTTATTTGCAAAATTTCAGATATATTTTTTGACACCAGCCGGAGCAGCTGCTCCTTTTGATTTTCCCTGATCAGCGCTTCTTCTTTCTGTATACGTTCTTCATACAGGCGGCGCACCTGTGCAGACAGATGGATCTGAAATTCTTTCTGGAGGCGTACGGCGCTCTGCACCGTTTCCTTCCGGTAAGAATCAGCCTGAAACATTCCTGCATTCTGCCAGAGCACAAGATAATTCTCCACAGTTTCTATTTCGTTGTGAAACTGTATAGCCAGGGACTGCGGTTCGGAAACGCTGATTCTTTGGAGCACTTCCCTTTCAAATTCCCTGCATGTCTGCAGCAGCGTTCTGATCCGGCTGAAAACCTGTTCTTTTTCGGCTTTCCGGTAAAGCATCTCCTGCGGACTCGGCATTACCGCCCTTTCGTTTAAACGAACGACAAACTCTCTGCTGCGCAGAGAGTTTGTGATCAGCCGTACGGTTTCTTTTTCCCGCAGCACATATTCTCTGGCGCGCTCTTCTTCCTTCTTTGGCTTTTCCTCCTCCGCTGCGGCAGGGATCGGCAAAAGATATACAAAAGAGAGCGGGTCAAATACATACTTTTCACCCTGTCCATATTTTTCAATAATATTTTTTACAAAAAGGGATGTTTTTCCTACGGTATCCGAAAAAACAAATCCCCGTTTCATCCTGTCTTCCCTTAAGACCCGCACGAACTGCCTCCTATATTCCCGGTATCGGAACTTCCACCAGTCCGGAATGTGCAATTTCCAATGATTCAATGACAAGTTCATTACTCATGGCGTCCAGATCAGAGAACGCGCGCTTGATGATCATGCCTTTTTTAAAAAAAAACGCCTTTTCCAGACCAGCATCTTTCGCCATCAGCAGGATTGTTACCATTTCTACCTGCATCCCCTCCTGAAGCAGATCAAAGACGAGGTCGCCGGATTTGGTACGGATTCCCTTTTCCAGCACAAGGATGTCCGGATTGGTCTTCTGCTTCTTAAACAACAGAGGATAATCGTTGTTCCCTCCTTCCGGAACCGCGTCATATTCGATCTGTGCAACCAGATTGGAAACTTTGGAAAAACTGAATGTGGCAGGGCCGATAGTTACCAGAAAACTATGTCCCGGCACCATCTGCCTTCTGGCATCAAATAACGACAGCACCTCTTGTCTCCTTTCCCTGTCCGGCCGGTCAGCAGTTTATTTCTTACAGTTTGAACGCATTCTCCGGTTCCTGATTTAATCTGCTGTTAATCTGCGACACTTCTTTGCACCATCTTAAGCGTTCCAAATGGCTCATCGCAAAAATTTCCCTTTGCCCCCAGTGCAGATAATAACCTAAAAATGCCGTTTCTTCGTATATTTTGTCAGCCGGATAGGTAATTATTCCCCGGCTTCCATAAAATTTACGGGAATCTCCACCTGCTTGCCGCAGTGCGGGCAAACTCCCTTGTAAAACGGAATTTCCATCGTATTGATTCTTTGGTACAGATCCTGCAGATACGCAAGATCCATCGTAAAGAGTTCCTCTACTACTCTGGTATCGACCGCGGGAAGGGTTCCCAGTCTGGTAATCACTCTGGCCAGCAGGATAATCGTCAGATAACCGGGATTCTGCTGAACCCTCGGATCCTTTAAAGGCAGGATCTCGTCTCCGGCGTTTGCCATCCGCATCACGCCTTCTTTATGTATGTTTCCGTCCCTGTCACGGTACCCCCGCGGCAGCGTAAAGGGATATTCCGTCTGAAATTCCATTTTTCCTCACATTCCGCCGCCTGTGCTGGGCGGCACAAACCATCGTTTTCCAATGATATATGAGATGCCGCAGATTACAGGCCAAAATCCTGTATTCCACAGCATCCCCATCATCGATTACCGTTTCTGTCCTGACCGGATATCCGCGTCAGGAAACTCTCGTCATTCCCTCATGGGCAATTTCCAGAGATTCGATCGCCACTTCCGAAGAAGTCGCGTTAAAATCCGGCGCCGTGTACTTCATCGGCCATGCATTGATGACCTGCCAGGAAGCCGCCGGAGCTTCTTCCTCATCCAGCAGTGTGATCGTAATGGTTTTCCGTTCAACCGCCCCGTTCACGCCCGCCGTAATCCACTCATAAAGCACCATGGAATCCGCAAGGCCCTGCCTTAAGGTAATATTTCCGTATTTTTTCAATCCCGGAAGTTTCATGGGCGTCTGCACCATGTCCCCTTCTCTGTACTCAATGACATCGATCGAGGCATCAAAACCGGTTACTTCCGAAAAACCGCCTGCGTCTAATCCGTCAATTTCAACTTTATACCTAAATCTACCATGTGGGTAAGGCATATGTTTACGCTCCTTTCACTCGTTCCAGCCATTTTATTCTGCAGACTCGCTGGTCTTTTGAGAAATCCTGAAGATTACAAATTCAGCGGGTTTTACAGGTGCTACGCCGATCACGCATACCAGCCGGCCGTTGTCAATATCGTCCTGACTCATGGTATTGCGCCCGATATTTACAAAAAACGCCTCTTCCGGAGAACTTCCCGCCAAAGATCCGTTCCGCCACAGACCGGTAAGGAATACGCTGATGGTACGCTGTACCCGCACCCACAGCACTTCATCGTTCGGCTCAAATACCGCCCAGTTGGTATTCGCCTTGATGGATTCCTCTATGAAGATAAACAATCTGCGCACGTTGATATATTTCCAGCTCGGATCGCTGGTTGCCGTACGGGCGCCCCATACCCGGATTCCCTGTCCCGGAAATGTACGGATGAGATTTACGCCCTTCGGATTTAAGATATCCTGTTCTCCTTTATTAAACTGGCAGTCCAGACCGACGCACGCTCTAACGACTTCGTTGGCAGGAGCCTTATGTACGCCTCTCGTGTTGTCGCTTCTGGCGTAAATTCCGATTACGGAGCCGGAAGGCGGGATCGCAATATTTTTCTTATCCAAAGGATCAAAAATGGTCAGCCATGGATGGTACAAAGCCGCATAGTTGCTGTCAAAGATCTCCCTATGCGCGATCACATCCGCTACCTTTTTGGAATCCCTCGGAATATCTAAAACGGCAAACCGGCTTCCGAGATTCTCGCAATGAGCCACCAGAAGAAGCTGCACATTCGGATCCGTCACGCCCGGAACCGCCATAATGGAAACCACATCATTGTCAAGGAAGGACTGAATTCCCGTCCTCTTTCCTGCGCCGTTGTCCCTGCCGATAAAATCCGCCGCGGAAATATTGGCGATCGAACCGTTGCTGCCGCCCGTAAAGGATATGGTAACAACAGCCGCCTCTTTATCCTCTGCGCCGATCAACGCATCGAAAGGAGCCGAAGGCTCTCCGCTTTCTTTCCCGACATACTGCACTGTGATCAGATCGGATTTGGCAACCTTTTTCTCAATATAATTGGAAGCGTTGATGTTGAAGGAAACATTCTCATACAGTTCCACCTGATCGTTGTATTTTACTTCCAGCGTAAACTCGCAGGTAGTAACAACCTTCGACGGAAGAAGATCCCGGTCTACCACGCCGTCCCCGAATTCCTGCTGGAACGTAATGATATTATCCTGATTCTTCACAACACGATTATAGACGGATTCCGTCTTGTCAAAATACATAACCGTATCGCCCGGCTGGAAACCGGCTCCGTTCTTTACCAGATACTTTTTGCCGTCGGCGGTATCGAGCACCTCCAGGATCTGCGTTTTCGCCTTGCTGGACGGCGTTACGACCACGCGGATATCGTCGCCCCATGTCCCCGGATTCTTCGCCGCAAACCTTACGACGGCGCCCTCCTTTGCCGGAGCGTATCCAACGGCGCACTTTGCGTTCTGGGGAGCCACTCTGGATACAAAGCAGCGGGAGCCTCCGTTGATGAAAAAGTGCTCTACCGCATAAGCAAGAAAACGATACTCGCCAAATTCGTTCTCAGACAGATACCCGCCGTAGGTTCGCCTGAAATCCGCAAAATTGGTAATCAACTGCGGAACGCCCTCAATCGGTCCTCTTTCCGCAAGTCCGATAAATCCGGCTGTGCTCGTTCCCACACCCTCCATCGGCTTACCGCCTGATTCGAATTCTTCTACATAGACTCCCGGTGATAAATATTCAGCCATGCACATGCCTGATCCCTCTTTCCATACCAAGGGACCAGTTACCTCCTTTCATTTTATAATCATCACCTTCATACAACCTTAGAATTATAATTCCACTTTAACAGGAGCCTCTATACAAATTTATAATCAAATCGACAAAATGCGACTTTTTTCATTTTTTCTTCGGTTCCTCCGGATTTTCCCCGGAAAACGGATCCTCCGCAACCGGAACCCCCGTATAAGCCGTCATATCCGTTCCGCCCAGCAGCCTGCGTGATTTCTCGCGGGCAAAAGACAGATTCCGGTAAAACTGTGTCCGCATCTGCTCTTTCTCCGCCTCTTCCTGCCGAAGCCGCTCCCTCTTCCTGCTCAGACGGCCGTAGCGCTTCATATTGCGCTCCTCAAGGCTTTTGCGCAGCTCTTTTTCCGTTTCTTCTTTCTCTTTCCGATCCTTCCGGCGGTTCAGAAACGGCATGGTTTTCTCTCCGCTGGTCTGCCGGTTTTCATCCAGCATCTCCTGCAGGCGGCGCATCATCCTGACCGGCGGCTCTTTTAATTGTTCCCGGTAGATCATGGCGCTGTCCCTGCGGTCGTGGCTGTTGGTCCTGAAATCTCCTTCCAGATGTCCCAGAGACGCCGTCCGGCTTCCTTCTACCTCCCTCTCATCCTTTTTGAGGG
>CANQDS010000146.1 GCA_947593655.1 uncultured Lachnospiraceae bacterium
GTTTATGTAGTTATTATAGGCGATTTTTGATAAAATGCAAGAAAAACTTTCCATTATTTTCTAAATTTTTTATAAACTAAAAAGCAGATTGATTGCTTACACCCTTTGCAAACTCGGTAGTTTGACAGCCCAACCTCATACAAATTGCTTCAAAGCCAGCAATGGCTTTACTTTTTTGTCAAAATTTTATTTTATACTTGCACGTCCCAGCCCATTCCATTATAATAACTCGGAGGTGATTAATGTGTGTAAAGCCGTACAGGATATGATGGATAGAGCAAGACAGGAAGGATTGCAGGAAGGCAGAAAAGCAGGCTTACAGGAGGGCAGCGAAACAGCAAGGATTGAAACCTTGCGCGATGTTGTGAAGAACGCCATGGAATCATTCCATTTAAGCATGAAAGACGCTATGAATGCTTTGAAGGTAAGCAAGGAAGATCAGGACATTCTGAGAAAGATGATCTGACGTATTAATAAAACGGCGTTTTATCAATACGTCAGAAAACTTGATAAGGGTTTGGACTCATTATAAGCATTTCCCATACCGGTAAATATAATCGTCTTCCGGCAGACTGTACTTCGCCCCCAGCGCGATATGCAGATTGATGGAGGCCGTGTTGGCCGTTGAGATCCGCCCGTACAGTCTTTTCCGCCCGCTTTCCCGCAGCTGCTGCAGCATGTAGGAATACAGATTCAGCGCCGCGCCTCGGCTCTGGTATGCCGGTTCGACCGCTCCCAGCACATTTTCGCAGCAGCCGCCCTCCAGCATCTGCACGATCGTAAATCCGACCAGCCGCTCTTTATGGAAGCATTTGAACAGAACGCTTTCCTGCTCCTTATAAAAATCAATATAGCCTTTCAAAATCTTCCCCGCAGCGTCATTGTCAAACTGTCTGGCCAGATGAAAACGGCGGTCCGTCCTAAACGCCCCCTGTGCCAGTCCGTATACATCCTGCGTAAATTCCCTGTCCGTCCGCACGTCTGCACGGATTTTCCGAACCGGTTCTTCCTTTAAAGATTCCAGATTGATTTCCCCAAGAATGGTGCGGTTATGGAACATGAATCCCTTTTCCTCCAGCCCGGCGATGCGCGCCGCATCTTCCGGCCGGGCTTTCGCCAGCAGATAATCAAATCCGTCCGGCAGCTCCTCCACGGACTCCTCCAGCCCGCAATATCCCACCCTGATATCTCCGTAAATGCATTCCTTCATATATATTCTCCCGCTCATTCCGCCGGATCTTCGCCCAGCATTCCTTCCAGTTCCGCATACAGCACCTTCCCCGCCTCGTTCCTCGGGATCCGATCCACGGTCCTTACATCCACCGCCATGGAATACAGCCCGGTCTTTTCAAGGAGGAGCGCCTTGACCGCCTCTTCCTTTCCGGCTTCCGTGATGCATACCGTCAGCTTCCGGTCTGTCCCGGTGCAGGCGCAGTCGCCCGAAAATACGCTCTTTACGATGCCTTCGCATTCGTCCAGTCCCACCCGGTATCCGTAAAGCTTCAGAAACCGCTTTTTCCTTCCTGAAATATAGAAATACCCGTCCCCGTCCATGCGGGCCAGATCCCCGGTCGCGATCACACCGTGCCTTTCGTCTCCCTTCGCGAGATCCTCCCCGCGCTCTGCATAGCCCAGCGTCACATTCGGCCCCTCGTAATACAGCTCCCCTTCCTTCCCAGGCTCTTGTATGAGGTTCCCGTCTTCGTCTTTCAGGTACAGCTTCCCGTTCGGTATCGCCTTCCCGATGCTCCCGCATTTCTCCAGCGCCAGTTCCGGCGGCAGGTAAGCCATGCGCGCCGTGCACTCCGTCTGGCCGTAGGTGGCAATGTACCTCCCGCCCCTTTCCGCCATGCAGCGCGCGAATTCCATCTGCAGCTCTTCCGCGAGCTTCCCGCCTCCCTGCGAAAGCAGGTTCAGCGACGGAAGATCCATCCGGAAGAAATTCAGGCGCTTTAAAAGCTCGAAGCTGTACGGAACCCCGGTAAAGCTCGTGGCTCCCCGCTCCCGGAAATAAGCCCAGAAATTTTTCGACAGAATGCTCTCATCGGCAAGCAGCACTTCCGCTCCCGCGTATAAATGGCTGCTGACAACAGAAAGCCCGTAGGTGTACATCACCGGCAGATCCGCCATCGGCCGCTCCGTCCCGTCCATCTCGAAAAAAGACGCGATATTCTTTGCCTGCTCTTCCAGATTGGAATAACTGTGCCGAACCAGCTTCGGGCTCCCCGTGGATCCCGATGTGGTCAGCAGCAGGGAAAGATCCGGATAAAGCGGCCACGCCTCCAGCCCCGTCTCCGCAGCACAGAATCCGGTTCCTTCCACTGCCTCCCGCAGCATCCGTCCGGGCAGCGCCTTCTCCAGCGCGTCCCTGTATCCGAACGCATAAGCCGGACGGTATGCCCGGATCAGATTCTGCAGCGCCCCCGCCTCCGTTTTCTCCCCGACCAGCAGCGGGACGATGCGGTTTACCATGCACGCCAGATACACCTGTAAGACCGGCACGTCGTTCCGGCACAGGATCAGTGCCGCCGCCCGCTCCGGCGCGGCTTTCCGGAACCTTTCCGCATACCGGACGATCTCCCCGTACTTCAGGATTCTTCCCTGCATGTCGGCCGCCGCCGTCCGATCCGCAGCCTTTTCGTCTAATTTCAGAAACACAGCCTTATCCTCCTTATCATCCGGGCATCCTCACCCGATCACTTTCGACAGTGAATAGATAAAATCAAAACCATCCCACTGCAGGCCGAAGTCCATTGTCTTCCCGATCGGGACGATCCGGTCGACGCCCCTGCAGCGGTTCCTCTTTACCACATCCAGCAGTTCCTGCCGGTCGAATCCGAAATAAGAGATTGTCTGGCATTCCTTTGTGCAGACTTCCGCAATCTCATCCAGCCGCTCCGCCGCGTACTCGTAAAAATAGCCGCCGGGGCACCGGAAATCCTTCAGATCCTTATGGAGCGCCCCGATTTCCACCCGGCACAGGCTCTTGTCCGTGCAGAACGCTTTCCCATCGGAATGACATACGGCATACCGGCAGGCGGCCGCCAGCTTGTCCACCCCCTGAATATCCTGAAAACGGTATTTTCTTGAAACCACTTTTTCCAGTTCCTCCCAGAACTGCCGCCTTGCCTCCGCGGCTCCTTCCTTCGTCCATACCACAAGCTGCGGAGACGTACATGCGTTCTGATCCGTAAAATAAGTATCATTATAAAAATTTTCCGCAAGAAGCTGCTTTTTTCCGTATTTCAGATATTCCGCGCTGTTGATCACGCAGAATGAGAACCGGTCGTAAAACGGAAGATCGATTCCATGCGGCGGGAGCGGCAGTTTCCGGATCTCGCCGATCGACCGATCTCCCCCCCAGATGATGCGGCTGTCGCAGACGGCGGAAAAATAACGGGTCAGTTCCTCTTCATGCGGATAGCGCAGGATAACGATCTTCCCTGCCTCCTCCGGATGATCCCCCAGCAGTTTCTGCAGCAGTCTGCACGCAGCCGTGCTCTGTTCAAATTCCCGGCTCGAAACCCGGACGATGCTCGAATTTCCCGCCAGAAGGGCAACTGCCATGGAAAACAGGAACATCATAGGGATATTGGACGGTGCCACATGGAACGCCAGCCCCCTCCCGGTGCGGTTCTTAAGGCTTCCGCCGTAATTCTCCTTCATCCGGAGCACAGAGGATTTCCTGCACCAGAACGCAAATGTCTGGACGTCCGAATATTTTCCTGCATCCGCATCTCCGCGCAGAAGTTTAGAAAATTCATCCAGAAACTCCACGGTTTCCGGTGCAAACGGTTCAAAACCGGCCGTTTCCCGCATCTGCTCCAGAATGTCTGCATCTCCCACGAGGAACCGTACTTTATCCTTTAATTCCTGCTGCATATGTATCGCTGCACCCCCTTAATTCGGCATTCGCCAGCCTTCCGATGATTTCGAAATATTTTCCTTTTCTCCCGCACAGGCAGTCGTCCTCCCCAAGAACCGCCCCCTCGTCTTCCGTAAGCAGGGAATGGCCCGGATAGGAATGCGGAAGCAGCGACATGACCTGCAGGATCCCTTTCTCCCCGATTCGGCACGGCCGGAAAGTCTTCGGATCGCGGACAATGACCTCGGAATAGATGCTGGCATGGAGATGCCCGCATCCGCACTCGACGAAGATGCTCCCCGTCTGCTCCGCCATACCGTAATTCTCATGGATGTCTTCCAGCCCGCACGCCTCCCGGAACCTCCGGCGGAACTCCTCTTTCGAAACCGCCTCGCTCTTCAGCTTCTTCCATCCCCCGCCGTGCACCATGACGCCGTTGGAAAGATCATAATGCTTTCCGCTTTTTTCAAGTTCGAGCAGGAAATGCTTCCAGATGATGAATGTAAAGCCGAACATCAGGAAGCGCTGTCCGGAATAATTTTCCAGAAAGCTTTCCAGCGTTTCATAATCCAGCGCCATGTCGTTTTTCAGTGCATACGCCCTTTTCGTCCCGAAGGTGGAAAATCCGAGGATTCCTGCGCCTCTTGTAGAAAACATGCTCCGGTTCTTGACAACATCCGGGCAGTCCAGGATCAGCATCGGCATCCGCGACCTTCCGATAAAATCCCCGACGATGGCGGTAAGCGCCCGCTGCTGCCCGGCAGACGTGGATTTATCCAGAAATATCTTCGAGGAAACCTGCCCGGTCGTCCCGGAAGATGCAACCGTCTTTACAATCGCTTCCTCCGGCACGCTGTAAAGCTCATATTCTTTAAAGAGGCGCACCGGAATGAACGGGATGCCTTCCAGCGTCCGGCATCCGGGATCCCATCCGATGCAGTCTAAGATGTTTTTATATTTTTCACAGTTACGGTAATGGTGCTCCGTCAGCTTTTTGTATTCCGGCAGCAGTTTTTCCTCTTTTTCCTGATGCCCCAGACCGAACGGAGCCATGCGGTATAATTCTTCCATTTTCGCTCCTTCCTTCCGAATCCCGCAGCGTTCCTAAATGACGGCGGATCCGTTCACTCCCAGAATCTGCCCCGTCACATAAGAAGAGCGGTCGCACGCCAGAAATACACAGGCTTCCGCAATGTCATCCGGACTTGCCAGCCTCCCGAATCCGATGGCCTTCACGTGTTTTTCCGCCTCATCCCTGCTTCCCACGGCGTTGCGGAACATATCGGTATCCGTAAAACCGGGCGCAACGGAATTGACCCGGATCCGGAAAGGCGCAAGCTCCTTGGCAGCCGATTTTGTCATGGAAATGACCGCCCCCTTCGTGGCAGAATAAACCAGTTCCCCGGCAGCTCCTTCCACCCCTATGATAGATGAGATGTTGATGACCGAACCGCTCTTCTGCCTCTGCATCACCCTTGCGGCAAGCTGCAGCAGTTCCACCGGCCCGAACACGTTCGTGGAAAACAATTCCCGGATCGTCTCTTCCCGGATCATCCCGATCCTTTCATTTTTCGTGATCCCGGCATTGTTGACGAGGACATCCAGCCTTCCCTGCTCCTTCCTGATCCGCATTACGGCTCTCTTCGCCGCCGCCTCATCCGTCACATCAAAATACAGGGGAACGACCGGCGTATGGTACCGTCCGGCAAGCTCCGCGAATCTTG
>CANQDS010000147.1 GCA_947593655.1 uncultured Lachnospiraceae bacterium
TCTCCGATGTACGCCGCGATCTCCTTGACCCGGGCTCCGTTTTCATACATCCGCGTTGCGAAGGTTCTCCGGAAAATATGAAGTCCTCCTGACAAATCCGGCAAGCCTGCATTCTTAAAGATCGTCGCCATCCTGTGTTCCAGATTGGTCGCAGTATTTGCCTTTCCCGTTCTCGTTTTGACGATCAGTTCCTCCGGCCCGTCGTCAGTTCTCTCCCGAAGCTGAGTTAAAATGTCAACGGCCTCCTGCTTCAGCTTTATTTTCCGCGCTTTACTGTTCTTCGTTGACCCTTCCACAATAATGTACTTCTTTCCGGCATCCGGATTTCGGTTTCTGGCGACTGACCTGCTTTTCTCGATTGTCAGGATTCCCTTTTCCCAATCCACGTCAGACCACCGCAATGCCAGCATTTCCCCGCAACGCATACCGGTATGCAGCAGGAGCAGGCCAAACAGACCGGACTCATATTGGGGACCGCCGGTACGCTCGTTAATCTTCCTCGCCTCCTTTTCAAAGCATACCTCCTCCTCTTCCGACAGGACATCCACGTCCGCATCATTGGCTGATTTCTGAACCAGCTTCTGGATCCTTTTCACCAACGTGGGCTTGATCGGCAAAACGGGATTGAATTCAACTTCTCCTCTCATAAGGGCCCATTTATATGCGGCATTTAGAACATCAACCACTTTTTCTATAGAGGATGAGGAAAGTGTACGTTCCTGGATCAACCTGGAAACGTGATCGTCAATATCCGCGACCTTCACATTCTGCAGCTGCATCCTCCCCAGCGGATAAGCACCGATATGGTTCTCAATAGTACATTCTCTGCGGTCAATAGACTTGGGTTTCAACTCATCCTGTTCAACCTGATACCGAAGATGTTTCTGACACAACTCATACAGCGTAGTGCCTGCTGTGATCCGTTCCGAAGCCTTCTCCTCTTCCCAGACCGCCTCCCGTTTCTTCATCTCCTTTATACAGGCGGCCTTATTATTTGCTGTTACCGTCAATATCTTCCGGTAGCCATTCGCTTTATAGCCCACAGTCTTACGGTGGGTAACCGTGCCGTCCGGGTTTGTTTTAAAGCTTCCCTCGCCCTTGGCATTTCTTTGTTTTTTCATTTTCACCTCCTTACGCAATGAGCCGGGGCCTGATGATCCCGGCCCACGCCTGCATTACAAAATGACTTGTTTGTATGCGTGGCTTTCCAACCACTTGTGAAGTGCATTTTCAGATACAAAATACCTCCCACCAATTTTAATCGCAGGAAAGGCCCGGGCATGCATAAGGGCATACGCCTTGTCGCGCCCGATAGGCATAATTTTCTGCAGGTCCTTCACGTCAAGAAGTTTATCCGCATACATTCCTTCGTTCATTTCATTTCCTCCTTTGACATATCCGACGGCGCCATTTGTACCGAGTAGCGTTTTTTCCCATCTCTTTCTCTTTCCTGTAAAAACATACCGTAGCGGGCCACAATTTCCGCAAACTTCTTTGTCTCAACGGATCGATTGCGGTCTGCAAGATCTGGGAATAAATCTGTACGAAATTCCGTCACGATTTTCTTCTTTTCTTCCGCAAAGTCCGAAAGCCCCATGTCCCTTATCTTGAGACATGCTTCTCGGAATTTCAATATGACCTCTTCTTTATACGAAGATCCAACAACGCAAAGTTCCTCCGGTCCTTTTCCAATCCACGACATCTGCTTTTCCACAACCTTCCGTGGATTATCCGTCGCAATCTTCCGAAAAAATCCTTCCTGTATGAAGAGATCACCTGTTTTTCGTACAGCGAATTCGTTTACTGAGAGACAATTCCCTTGCCCCTTCCAACACAAAACGCCCGTCATCCAGTTTATGTACGAAATTTCGTATGTAGAGGGAATCAAAAACGTTTTCAGGCATTCGGTCAGTTCGGTATCCTCATCTTTCCACACCGTTCGAATAAATGGAAACATATTTCGGTTGATCGCCCGAAAATCGAGCCTTTGCGCCATTTCAACTTTGGCCTGATACCGCTGCTCGCGCTCTTTGAAAAAAGCCGCCGGTCTTTCCAGAAAATACAAGTTGATGCCCTCACCATATCCGGCCCTTACGCGACCCAGCATTTGAAGAAAACTGATGCGTGACTCCGTTATAATGACCACATTGCCCACGTCCGGGTCTTCTACCGAAACGCCATTATCAAGTACAGAGGTAGTGATGAGTACTTTTGGCAGGCATCGATGCGCCATGACGAGGTGATCCACAACATCCTCAACCTCCTTGCCGTCGATGTTCTCTGCATTCAACAAACAAATATCCTTTCCCTTTAAACTCCCGTATTCGCGAATCCGCTCCGCATAATTGCGCGCCGTCTTTTTATCATCAAGAAAAAAGATCGTCTTCTTCTGCGACTCCGCGATTGTTTTGCACAGAGTGCCTTCATCAATAACATAATGACAATGAAATCTGGAAAAATCTGCCGCATAGTCAAAAAGGTATTTCATCAGCTTTCCCCACTCTGGCTTGACTGTATATTCCTGTCTGCAAACATTAACACACTTTTCCAAAGCTTTCTCCAGAATAGGAGCAACTTCCTGTGAGGTCGCCGTCAAAAAAACGATTGTTTTTGCGATCCCCGCCCGAAAGATCGCCTGGAGAACCGGAAAAGTCCCTGCAGGGTTGAAGTCCGAGTCCGCATAAAAATAATGTGCCTCATCACATACGATGATCGCGTAATCCTGGAAGAGCGTCGAAATATCCTTACCTGCATTAACCTCCTCTGACAGGCTCTGATACGTTTTCAAGGCTAATGTTTCTTCGATTTCCCGATAAGACTCCATCCTTTCAATAATTGAGTACCAGTACTGTTCACGCAGCAGCCTTCTGTTACAAATGATGAGGACCTTCATCGATCGTTCAAAAAGCCGCATCTTTTTGCGCATCACAAAATAAGGGACTAACGTCTCCAAAATGAACGTCGTCTTCCCCACTCCTGTGGGGGCCGATATCAGAACCTTCCTCCCGTCCCAGTCCCTATACTCTTCGCCTATGAAATCTTTCAAATAAATCCTTCCCATCGCACATTCTCCTTTTCATATGCGTTTCCTGCGAAATCCATCTCATTTTTCAAGGTACAGCAATTTCACGGGGCCCATAGCCCTACACAAAATCAAAGATTACAAGAGCCACAGGCCCGCCCTTTTTCTACCTCCCTTCCTTCATTTCTTTCCGATCGGTGTTTTCATTATATCCAAATATCTACATTTAAAATAGCTTCATCTTCTAACAAATATTTCGTCAAAAATAATTGCACATCTTCACAATTTATTGTATTTTAAAATATATACAGTTAATTATTTTTGGAGGGAATTGGATAGATGAGTTCGAAGGGATCCGGATCGTCAACTTGCTTTGATGAATTCTTAATCCGACTTGAAGAAGCGGAGAAGGTGCTCTTATACACGTTACAGCTCAAACCGATAACCCTGCTTAAGAGTCTCCCTTTATCCGGCATTAACACTCAACCATATTTTGCAAATACAGTTGCTTCATTCATTGACGATGTCTTTGAAGAAATTTTTAGAAATTGTTCATCTTTATTTAATGAATATAATTTTAATGTGTTTGGATGTATAATACAAAATTGCACAGATTTGTCTATTCTTTCTGCTCGAGAGGACTTCTGGAAATACATGTTCAAACAGGATGTACTCTTATCCGCTTTTTTCAGACTGAGAAAAGTAATTGGGCAGGATAATATCATGACCTTTTATGAATTCTCTCAATATTCCACCTATTGTTGCGATCCTAAGACCGATTCTTTACATGGTTTTGACTATCTCGCCGGATATTCTGATGAAATTGCTTCCTCTCAATACATTACAATGGGATGTCATGAAAACAGGATTTATTATAAAAGGAACAAATCATTCTCTCCTATACCCCCCCAGCGAAATATCTTCTGCAAGATCTTCCAATATCAAAAGACAGCTATCTACTATCAATAAGAAACTTGCCCATCTCAAAAAAATGGATAATCTCTTTCTATTTAATACAAATCCTCTGATTGAAGATGGCGTTCCCCTTAGTTTGTTTGAATTTTATCAAACAATCATCAAGATTCCAGACGCCAAGAATTTTTTAAAATCAACCATCGATATCAGTAATCAAAAAGGATTAGGCATTTCAGAATATGAGAAGTACATTAATTCTATTAACTATCTTTATGATTTAATTCATATTGATGCCCTAGACAACAACATTCTATTCGCAACCAAGGCAACAAATTTCGAACGTTATTTGTCACTATCCGATAAGTTGTATTTGCGCTATCAGTTTGAACAAATGTTTGCCCCTTATACAATATCCTGCATATATAAAAACATATCCCAATTATCAAACACTCCGTTCTCTTTGAGCGATCAAATTAATATAAATCGAATTGCGACATGTCTTCATCTGCCAAACGTATTTACAAGACAATATATTCTTCAGATGGCATTTGATACCCTTAAGTATCACAGCAAAGAAATCAACAGGAATCATGACTTTTTTACAAAATACAGTTCCGACGCGAACATTATAGCGCGCCATGTTTCTCGCCAGTCTGATTATATGCATAGGAACAATATTCCCGCACAATGGCTGGATCAATATGAAAACTTTACCAGTTACCTTTCTCTTATGCTCTTTCCCATATTGGAGAATTACTTTTTAATCACCATGTGGAAATGGGCAGAAAAAGAATTTAATAACGTAACTGATCGTTTTCTATATTTATATAGGCTTTTTTGTCTCCTCCTTAATGATGAAGCCTCTATCACAAAACTTTTATCTACTGAAGAAATTTTATGCAATCCTCCCTATGGTACAAAACTGCCGCAATCTGCAATCATTTATCCTTGTTTCACGCAAGAATATATAGATAAAAATTTATACAGCAAATGCTTAAGAGCTAATCATCTTCATCCATTAAAAAACATTCCTGATTTTATAAGCCTAAAATATTTAAATTCTTATGTTGAAAAGGCTCCCGAAAATATACAGTCATTGTATATAGCAAATACTCTTGCCCATACTTAATTCATATTAGAGATTTATTCTCGTCTAATGGTGGCAGAATTCGTTTAAAAAACGAATTCTGCCACTCAATTTATCATGTTTCAATAATACCCTGCTTTTCCAGCCCTGTCACAGTCAGTCCGTCTCCGACTGTTCCATCACGATCTGCCCATCCTTCCGGCTATAGCGATAGATACGGCCGGAAAGCCATCTTTCCTCTCCTTCCTCCTTCCGGATGCAGGCGGCCGTCTGTTCCAGCAGCGGCCTCTCCTCCCCGTTATCCTCCGGGATCAGGATCGCCTCGCCCTCGCTGGGAAAGAGGATATAGATATCCTTCTCCAGACAATCTGACAGATCCTTCAGC
>CANQDS010000148.1 GCA_947593655.1 uncultured Lachnospiraceae bacterium
ATTCCCTGATTTAACCCCAGCCCGAACCATCCTCCCGTGCCGATGGCAAACAGGGAACGGCTGACCTGATAACCCTCATGCTCGTAGACGCTGAGCGGATCTTTCCACGCCAGCACACGCGCCTGAACATGGGAAAACAGCCGGTATCCGGCAAAAGCGGCCGCGGCCGCCACGCCCAGCCCGCCGATGAAATACGCCGGTTTTTTCGTCGCCGCATAGATCATGACCAGATACGCCACAAAATATAAGAGCGCCCCGCCCAGATCTCTTGCCGCGACCAGAAACAGGACAAACACCGCGGAAACCGCGCTGGTTAAGATCACCTGACGCAGGTCATGCCGGCGGTAGAGCATCGATGCGATGAAAAAGACAAACAGGATCTTGACAAATTCCGAAAACTGGATCGAAATCCCTCCGAACGACAGGGAGAGCTTCGCCCCGTAGCTGGTGTCCCCGGCCAGCGCCACGAGCGCCAGCGCGGCGATTCCGGCCAGCGCGTAAAACCACGTCAGTTTGCGGAATTTTCCGCGGTTCTGCAGAAACAGCGGGATCAGAAGCGCGACCGCCGTCCCCGCCACGAGATATTCAAACTGCCGGAACGCCTTATCAAACGAAAGCCGCGCCAGAATGATAAAACCGATGCACAGCAGCATACACATATTGTTTAAGACCAGCGGAGACGCCTCCGGATAGAAAAAATGGTACAACAGCAAAACAGCCGAGATCAGCACCAGCTGCATCAGATAAAAACCGATCATCTGCATGTTCTCCGTCGTTAAATACAACACCAGATAGGCATCAAAATGGATCGCATACAGCAGTACCCGCTGCATACGGTAGATCTGCTTCTGCTCCCCGGACTTCTCTTTATATCGGAAAACATAAAAACATTCAAACGTATAGGCCAGAAACAGAAAGATCATCAGATATTTGGATGCTTCCACAATTAAATGCACCATAGGCTACTCTACTCCCCGTTTATAATGTCCGTTCGTACTCTCCCGCTTTTTGGCCTGGGAAAGCGCATTCCCGCGCCCCGAACAGAATTCTTCAAACAAACCGCAGACCGCCGCAATCTCTTCCTCTTGTTCGACGGTAAAATGCAGCCGGAAATCCCGAATCCCGGCGGCCTGAAATTCCTCCAGAAAAGAAAACAGCTGCGTCGGAAGCGAATTATATATGATATTATAACACTCTCCGCAGCAGTTCCGCACCGGAAATTCCTTCTTCATGCGGTCTTTCAGCCATAAAAACCCGCTTTCTTTCCGGCAGGACGCACTGTTTTTTCGGACGCACTGAGCGGAAACCATTAACGGATACCGGCCGTATACCAGCATTTCGCTGTGCGCATTGTCACGCGCGCGGATTTCCTGCCGGTTCAGTTCCAGCGGAACGGTATCGCCCGAAACGCCGGACTTTTGAAGGAACCGGACCGCCTCGTCATTGTAAGCGTACAGATGATGGTCCGCGATCAGCCTTAATTCCGGCAGACGCTCCTTTGCAAAATGCAGAGTTTCCAGATTACGCGCCACAGCGCCGTCCAGTCCCAGCGCCCGGAACTCTTCCAGAAACGCCGCATACTTCTTTGCCGTTCTGTTCCGGAACACCGCCGGAAACAGATAATAAACCTCTTTCTGCGCCCGGCGGCACCGGACAATATCCTCCCGCAGCTCCTCGATCAGCCGTTCTTTGGAATAGGCGTCGGCGCTTAGATAAACTGCGTCCACCCGGCTTTGGGACAGAACGGCATTTAACTGAAAGCGCTGCTCGACGGCGCAGATCAGCCGGAGGTTTTTTTTGGTGCTTCCGCTTTCCGCGTAGTTTCTGCGGTTTTCGGAATTTCTGTTTTCTGAACAGTTTCCAGTTTTCCCGCTTATTTTCAGATCTATATTGCTTTCAGATTCAACACCGCTTCCGGAAAGTCCGCCCGTCAGCACCGCCTCCGCTTTTCTATAAAACGGCTCCAGAAGCGCCTGTTCCAGCGCCGCAATCCCGTCCCGGCGCAGGCGGTTGAGCGCACCGTTCGGAAAAAAGAGGTTTTCCTCCAGATCAACCGCCAGTTCCCGAAACGCAAACGCGGTATCCTTTGTTTTTAACATCCGCGCCCGCACATCCTCCTCCGCCAGCGGACACTTATCCGCCCGCTGCGGACAGTCTCCCGTTACCGCAGCCGTCTGTCCGGGAGATTTCAGGGCGGTCAGTTCCAGCCGCGCCGGAATCCCCGCTTTTAATGTCAGACGGCCGGAAACCGGAAGATATTCCCTCTCCGGTTCCTTTTCTTCTGCGCCCTCCTTCTCCGCATCGCCGCTGTAAAAAGACGGCTTCTCGTAAGTAATCATTCCCGAAGCGGCATTTTCCGCGCGGTATTCTTTCATCAGGTAAG
This sequence comes from uncultured Lachnospiraceae bacterium, assembly GCA_947593655.1. Taxonomy (GTDB): domain Bacteria; phylum Bacillota; class Clostridia; order Lachnospirales; family Lachnospiraceae; genus Roseburia. Next base: position 2,384 of record CANQDS010000148.1, read on the forward strand.
CATCGGTGAATCCGCAGCGGCTTCCGAATGCCGCAAGGCGCTTCTTTTCTTCCTCCGGCACCGTAAAAGCGTCCGGATCACCCAGACAGGCGTCGATAAAGTTCCGGTAAGCGCGCACGACGCCGGCCGCATACGGCAGCTGCTTCATGCGCCCTTCGATCTTCAGCGAATACGCGCCCGCCCGCAGAAGACGCGGCAGCAGTTCCGCCGCGCATAGATCCTTCAGACTTAAAATATAAGAATCTTTCCGCAGAAAATGTCCGTTCTCATCACGCACCGCATACGGCAGGCGGCACGGCTGCGCGCAGCGCCCGCGGTTGCCGCTGCGCCCCCCGAGCATACTGCTGAAAAGGCACTGTCCCGAATAACAGTAACAAAGGGCGCCGTGTACGAATACTTCCAGTTCCATTCCCGTATCTTCATGGATTTCCCAAATCTCATCCAGCGTCAGTTCCCGTGCCAGGACCACGCGGGAAACACCCTGCTTTTGAAGGAATCTTACCCCTTCCGTGCCCGTGACCGTCATCTGCGTGCTGGCATGGACAGGCAGATCGCCGAACCATCTGCGGATCAGCGACAGTACGCCGAGATCCTGCACGATAACGGCATCCAGACCGTGCTCGTATAACGGAAGCAGATACCCATATAGACGATCCAGTTCCGCATTTTTCAAAAGCGTATTTACCGTCAGATAGACCTTCCTGTCCCGCAGATGCGCAAAATCCAGTGCTTCCAGCAGTTCTTCCCCGGAAAAATTGCCGGCATAAGCGCGTGCGCCGAACTGCTGTCCGCCGATATAAACCGCGTCCGCCCCGGCTTCAATGACGCCTTTTAAGATCGCAAAGGAGCCCGCCGGAGCCAGAAGTTCCAATTCCTTTCCCATTCTACCATAAACTCCTTTTGGATTTTGTAAAAATCTTCTTAAATTTTATTACTAAGATCAGATTGTTTCCATGCCGGGCGCAAACAAAAAAAGAGGCAGAAAATGAGCTTTCTGCCTTTTCCTTTTATTTTCTGGAAGGTGCTCCCTTCTGCTGGCCTTTCCCGCCCAGAAGCGCGTCCTCCAGCGACTTCTCCAGCTGCTCTTTCTTCCGGGTTAATTCGCGGATCTGCTTCTCCAGCTGCTCGTTGCTCCATTTCAGTTCGCGGTTCTGATCCTCGAGATCCTTCACGGAACTTTCCGCGGTTTCCGACCGGACCTGATGGGAGATCAGATCGTGCTTTAAATCGTAAAGCTCCTGATCCTTCTGCTCCAGATCATGCTCGAGCTTCCCGATCTTGGACTTCGCTTTAAAATAATCGTCCGCGATATTGAGCTGGATCAGCGTCCCCCGCGTCTGCGGCGGTAAATGCCGGTAATCTTCCAGCGCATCGTATTCATTGATCTTGTTATTGATGTATGCGGCGACTTTCTGGAGGTAATCCTCTTCCTCGTAGCCGCTTAAGGTATATACTTTTCCGTCTATTACAACTTCCGCGCTTGTTTTTGCTGACATGATGCTTCCTCCGTATTCTCATAATATAGTACCATTATCAACGGGCAAACGCAACTGTTTCTTTTGAAGGAAACAGCGAAAAACAAAGAATCCAGCCTGCCGGATCCTTCGCGCCCGGACCAAATTGCGCGGCAATTGCTTTCCATGCAAAAACGTGCCTACAGAATGGCACCCTCTTTGAGCTTCTGCGCGATCAGGGTATCCATACAGTGTTTATGCGGCGTGCCGCCGCTATTGCAGTCGAAGATTTCCTCCCTGCACAAATGGAACAACCAGTCGTGATAATAGCCGAACAATTCCCCTGAACGCCACGGAAACCGCCGCGACTCATCCCGCGTACCGTCAGACGCCCGGACAATAAACGGCTTCTTTACAAAAACATTCAGCGCATGATAACCGCCCTCTGCCGTATGCGCTTTTAAGTTCTCACATACTTCTTCCCGGCAGGATTCGTCCATAAAGTGCAGCACGCCGCTCGAAAAAATGATATCATAATTGCGGTCGGGGACAAAATCCGCAAGATCCGCCTTAAACAGATTGACCTCTACACAGTTATGCTCCGCAAGCCTTCTGGCTTTTTCCAGCCCCGTTTCCGAAATGTCAAACGCCGTGACCAGATACCCGCATTTTGCCATAAAAACGGCGTCCTTGCCCTCGCCGCAGCCGATATCCAGAAGATAAAGCGGTCTCACGGGCGGGATCCGCTTCATAATTTCAAAGCACAGCCGGTTCGGCTGCAGCCCCCAATAATAATCCTCCGAAAGATAGCGGCTGTCATAATCCGCCGCAACGCCGCTATAGCCGACCAGAGCATCCACCGTAGTTCCCAGAACTGCGGCAAGGCGCGGCAGCAGTTCGATACTCGGAGAAGCCGCGTTGTTCTCCCATTTGCTTACGGCCTGAAAGGAAATATTTAACGCATCCGCAAGCTGCGCCTGCGTTAAGCCGAGAGCCGCCCTCTTTCTGCTGATGATTTCACCGGTTTTGTACATATCGTGCACTCCTTTCTTTCTGCTTTCCTACTGCGATTATGGCAGAAATCCCGGAGCGGTACAATAACGGATCCGGAGAGTTTCCGGCAGTCATTCAACTTCCGGTTGAGGCCGCGCATAACACGGCTTTTTGCTGCGCAGCCGCCGCAAACCTGTCCGCATAGCACAGCTTCTGCCGCGCAGCCGCCGCAACCTGTCCGCATAGCACGGCTTTTTGCTGCGCAGCCGCCGCAAACCTGTCGCATAGCACGGCTTTTTTGCTGCGCAGCTGCGCTTACAGCAGGGACAGCCCGAAATGCCGGTAAGCCATTTCCGTCGCCACGCGCCCTTTCGGCGTGCGGTTGATAAAACCGTTTTTGACCAGATACGGTTCGTAAACGTCCTCGATCGTCCCGGAATCCTCTCCGATCG
>CANQDS010000149.1 GCA_947593655.1 uncultured Lachnospiraceae bacterium
AACGAAAGGAATCGCTGTAGCCCAGTAAATACAAGGGATACAGCGATTTTTTCTTCTGTCAACTGTCAAAGACGGGAGTATAGCACTCCTTCCGAAAAATAGCTATAAAAAAAGAATGCGCTTTCGCGCATTCTTTTTACCCTTTCACGCCTCCGGCAACCAGGCCGTTCTGGATATACTTCTGCAGAGCCATAAACACGATCATGATCGGAAGCGAAGAGAGAACCGCCGCCGCAGAGAACAGCGTCCAGTGCGCCGCAAACTGATTCGTGATGAACGACTGCAGCCCCAGCGCCAGCGTCCGTTTTCCCGGATTCTGCAGGAATACGGAAGAGATCACGTACTCACTGTAAGTCGCGATGAAGGAAAACAGGAAAATAACCACCATCTGCGGCATGGCCAGCGGCAGAATGATCCGCCGGAACACGGTAAATTTTCCCGCGCCGTCCACCATCGCCGCCTCGTCCAGCTCCCGCGGGATCGCGTCGATATAAGATTTCAGAAGCCAGATATTAAACGCGCTTCCGCCCGCTAAGACCAGGATCAGCGCAAGGCTGCTGTCTACCATTCCAAACTGGTAGACCAGGATATAATAACCGGAGATCGCCATGCTGTTCGGGAATACCTGCAGAACCAGAAGCGTCATCAGCCCGTACTTCCTGCCGGTAAAGCGCATCCGGGAAAATGCATACGCCGCAAGCGCGGTCAGCGTCAGCTGGATCACCGCCACGAACAGGCACATTTTCAGCGAGTTCCACACCCATAAGACAAAGTCCGTCTCCCGGAAAAGTTCCACATAATGATCGAAACTTAACTTTTTCGGAAACAGCGACGATAAAAAGAAGCTGTCGCCCGCGGAGAGAGAGGACATGACGATCCAGACCACCGGAAACAAGACGATAATGATCACGAGCCAGACGATCACCCGGCTGAGCCACAGAATCCTGCGGTCGGAAGCCCTTAAATGCTCCTTCTGTTTCATCTTAATCCACCTCCTTAAACGAACCCGACATCCGCATGTTGACAAGCGTCAGCGTCCCGACGATCAGAAAGACCAGTACGCTGAACGTAGCGGAAAGATCATAGCGGTTGGATACGGTCGTCATTTTATAAGTCGTACTTGCCAGAATATCCGTATAACCCGCAAACTGGTTATCCACACGCGCCGGTCCGCCTTCCGTGATCATGTAGATATTCCCGAAGTTGTTAAAGTTCGAAGCAAACGTCGAAATAATGAGCGGAATCGACAATTTCGTGACCATCGGCAGCGTGATCTTCTGAAAACACTGGAACCGGGTTGCGCCGTCGATCCTTGCCGCCTCGTAGTATTCCTGAGAGATCGCCTGCAGGCCGCCCAGACAGACGTTCATCATGTACGGGAATCCCAGCCAGAGATTGACGATGATGATTCCCACGCGCGCCCAGAACGGATCGGTCAGCCACGGCACGTTCCATGACGTTCCGATCATATGCAGGAAGTTGTTGATCCCGCCGTACTGTTCATTCAAAAGCCCCTGCCATGCCAGAATCGCGATCGTAGACGGCAGCGCCCACGGAACGATCAGAATGGCGCGGTAGATCTTGGACTCTTTCATGTGCGGATTGTTTAACAGGATTGCAAGGATCAGTCCCGTCATATAGGAACCGAAGGTACTGATCAGAGCAAAGCAAAGCGTCCAGCCAAGCACCGGGAAAAAGACGTTTTTGATGCTTCCGGCAAATACTTCCATATAATTGGAGAGCCCTACAAACGAAAAGCCTTCCATATGGAACATATTGTAATTGGTAAATGAGATCACCACCGTATATACGATCGGCAGAACCGTCACGATCAAAATAGAGATCAGCGCCGGAAGCAGATACGGATACGCTTTTCTGTTATTTTTTCTCATATGCACCCTACTTTCCGGCGTCCATGATCGCAGCCGCTTCTTTCAGCTGCGCTACGATATTTTCGGCAGCCGCCTGCGGATCTAATTCGCCTAACCACATCGATCGGATATTATTCACATGAATGCTCCAGAGCTGGCCCATTTCCGAAACGGTCGGCATCGGTTCCCCTTTATTGATCTGCGCGATAAACGCCTTGGAATATTCATTCTGCTGAATCTCGTCATTTTCCTGATCGGACAGTTTCGCCGGGATCCGGTCGCCCGCCTCATAAAGCCCCATGCCGCCGTTATCGATCAGATACATAATGAAATCCCATGCCGCTTCCTGTTTCTTGGATTTCGCACTGACGAAGCTGACCTGTGTCCCGACCGGCGTCACAAAATCCCCGCCGCGGAATGTCGGCATCTCCGTGATCTGAAACGGTACGCCCGCCGATTCAAAACCGTCGATATCCCACGGGCCGCCGATATAAAACGCCGTTTCCCCGTTCTGGAAATTGCTTCTTGCGATATCCGCAGTTACATCCGCCGAAACCAGATGGTCTACGTTGCAGAGATCGTTGATAAAGGAATACGCCTCGACCGCTCCCTCGTTCGCCAGCCCGATATCGCTGACATCGTAAGCGCCGTCCGTATACTGGAAAATATAGCCGCCGGCCGCCCGTACAAAGCCGAGATCGTAATAAATGCTCGTCGCGTCAAACTGGACGCCGCCGTTTTCTTTGGCAACTTCCACCAGTTCTTCCCACGTTGCCGGAACTTCCGACACTTTATCCGTATTGTAAAACAGCGCGATCGACTCCACGGCAAGCGGCGCCGCATAACGCGTCCCGTCCACATAGCACGCCTGAATGGCCGCCTCGGAAAAATCGGCGTCCTCATACATTCCGTCCGGAACTTCCGCCGCCATTCCGGCGTTTACATAATCGGCCAGCTGGTCATTCGGGAACCCCACAACCGCGTCCGGGCCCGACGGACTGTTGACCGCCTGTGCAAACTGCTGGACGGAAGGCGTTTCGTTGATCACTTCCACCGTATAGCCCGATTCTTTGCCCCACTCATCTGCATACTGCTGAATCGTATCCGTCTCCACCTGCATATTTGTCCAGATAACCAGTTTCTTACTGTTATCCGCTCCCCCGCAGCCGGCAAGCAGCCCCGCTGCCATTGCCGCTGTCAGCATGATCGCTGTAATCCTTTTTTTCATCATCTTCTCCTCCTTTACAATTCCGCTAAATGAACCATCGCCTGATTCGCATTTCCTTTTGCATCAAACAGCGCCTGATTCGCCCACGCATTTCCCGGCTTCATGGTATCTTTCATATAGTCGCAGCCGATCTGTTTGGAATACGCGCATTCCGGGATCGGAAGCCACGCCGGTTCCCAGTACAGCACGCCCGCGCCCCGGCCGTTTTCCACTTTCCGGACCGTATCGTACAGATCCTTTAAAAACTTCATCTGCCCTTCCTGCGTCGCCGGATAGGCCGTAGCTTTTTCCTCGTTCTCCGAGAAAACGATCCCCTCGCATCCCAGCGGCTCTAACGTATAGCCGATCGCCGTTTCCGCGACCAGCACATCTTTCTGAAACGTCCGGCTGATGTCGTTCATATTATAAAGTAATGCCTCAAGACTGCCGTTCCAATACGGATAATAAGACATGCCGATCATGTCAAAATCCAGATGATACGGTTCGATTCCAGCAAACCATCTGCGGTACATGGCGTTATCCGTCCCGAAATCCAGATGCAGCAGGATCCGGATATCGGGATCCGCTTCCCGCACTGCCCGTATGCCGTTGGCCAAAAGCCCCGTCATGATCTCCGGCTGTTTGACATGGCCGTCCGGCCAGAGCAGCCCGTTCGTGATCTCATTTCCGATCTGGACGATCCGCGGCCGGATGTTTGCTTCCCTAAGCTGCGCCATGACGTCCGCCGTATACTGGTACAGCGCCTGCCCCAGTTCGCTTCCCGTCAGATCTTTCCACGCTTTCGGCTTGACCTGTTTGGAAGGATCTGCCCAGAAATCGCTGTAATGGAAATCCAGCATAAAATCCAGTCCGTTTTCTGCCGCGCGCCCGGCCAGTTCGATCGTCGTCTGCAGATCGTTAGTGCCTCCGCCGTATGCCTCCCCGTTTTCATCATACGGATCCATCCACAGGCGCAGGCGCACCAGATCCGCGCCGCACTGTTTCATGAGCCGGAACAGATCCGTCTTTTCTCCGTTCAGGTAATACGCGGCCCCGTGTTCTTCCAGTTCCTTTACCATGGAGACATCCATTCCCTTAATAAACTGCATGACTACTCCTTTACCAGTGTGATATCATCGATGGTTCCCCAGCCGCCCGGCGCCGTCTTTACGCTGACGCCGACCGTGATCTCTCCGCCGGTTACATTCAAACCGCCCAGTTCCGCCGTATTCCACGCCAGATAGCCGTTTAAGGAAGTATCCGCCTGGAAGGTTTCCCCGTCGATAACCGCGTAAAAATAGATCGAAGCATCCGGATCTCCGGCCGCGTCTCCCTGTATGTATCCGGTCAGCTTATAGGTTCCCTCTTCCAAGCCGGTCAGCGTCTGTTCCGCCGTAAAATTCACATCCGAGTCCGCCGAATAAAAGTGCAGGCTCTGCTCCCCCTCGTGGCAGTCCGTTTCCCGCGTATAGATATCGAGTTCCTCCGTCGTATCATCCACGTTGTCCACGGTCCATCCGGTAAAATCCACCTCCTCAAAACTGCCGTTTACCACATAGTTTCCGCTGGCATCCGCCTCGGCTTTGATCGCCCCGCTTCCTCCCTCTTTGCCTCCGCCGCAGCCCGCCAGAGAGGCCGACATTCCGGCGATCAGAATACATGCAACCCATTTCCGTTTCATTGTTCCTTCTCCTTTCTTTTGATTTTGTTCGGATTTCGTTCTAGGTAAATATATTATCTTTTTTGAGATAAATTATTTACTAGTCATAATGTATCACGCCCGTTCCCGTTTGTCAACTATTGATTGCAGAAAATCTTTATGCTATAATCCCGTCTTTGACAGTTGACAGAAGAAAAAATCGCTGTATCCCTTGTATTTACTGGGCTACAGCGAT
>CANQDS010000150.1 GCA_947593655.1 uncultured Lachnospiraceae bacterium
CGCTGCTGGCAGTTTGACCCGGTCCTGAACGACAGCCTGAGGCGGTATCTGCCGGAGCGCGGAAACAGGATAGCGAAGAAAAAGCAGCTGCTGGTCTATGGCCGGCCGTCAGTGAGCAGAAATGCCTTCGAGCTTTTGGTGCATGCCCTCAAACGCTGGCGCGAACGGCAGAAGAATGTGGAGGAGTGGACGGTGCTCTCCGCCGGGGAGCAGCATGACGACGTAGATCTTGGCGGCGGGATGGTCCTGCGGTCGGTGGGCAAGCTGCCGCTGGACGAGTATGCGAAACTGCTGCAGGATACATACGCGGGTGTCTCGCTGATGGTGTCGCCTCACCCCAGCTATCCGCCGCTGGAAATGGCCGCGTTCGGTGTGCGGACGGTCACAAACTGCTACGCGAACAAGGACCTGGCCGGTTTCAGCGAGAACATCATCAGCCTTCGGGCCTATGGGCCCACTGCCATCGCGGACGCGCTGTGCGCGGTATGCGATGGCTATTCCGGCGAGGGCCGCATGGACGCCGACGAGGCGTATCTCACCGGCGGCGCGGGAGCGGATGATATCGCCGGCGAAGTAGCGCAGGCCTTGACGGGAGCGCTGTAAAGCACAGGCCTAATATCGAACAGATCGGAGAACACAAAATGCTGAAAATGACAAAATGGGTGCGCTGGAGCAGCATCGCGCTGTTCCTCCTGGCGACAGCGTTGCTGCTGATGTTCTGCCATAGGGACGAGCAGTTTTTGACGGTAGGACTGAATGAGGAGGCACAGAATGTGCCGGCGCCGGAATTGTCGTCTGAGACAACGTACTTTCAGACAGTTCCCTGCCTGTTCGACGGTGTGAAACGGGTCGGGTTTCAGTTTGCGAATTACGGGGGCCGGGAGAACAGCGGTACTGTCAGGATCAGTGTCTTTTCCGCGGGGGCGCCTGTGGGTTCCTGTGAACTGAACGCGGCGCAGATACCGGACGGACCATATCTGTACATTGACCTCTATCGACCGGTCTCCTCAGGAGAGCTGCTGGAGTTCCAGATATCCAGCGACAGTCCTGTCGGACAGGGCGTGACGATCTGGACAGCGGAGAATCCTATCCTGGCAAAGAGCGGAGCGCATCTCACTATCAACGGTGAGATGCAGAGCGCGCAGTTGAATATGTCGCTGGAGTATAAAAACCCCAAACTATCCAAGCAGTTTTTGGCATCGTTCGCCATGTGCTGTCTCCTGATGCTGGCCACCGGCGTGCCCTGGTATTACTACGAACAGTACCGTGAGAACGGGCGGGGAAAGCGGCTCGTGCTGTATCTGCTCCTGCTGTTGGGCGGGACGGTGATCCTGTGCCTCCGGGACCTGCAGTTCATCAGCACGCCCATCATATATGGAGAGGATGGTTTCTTCCTGTCCAGGCAGCTGGATCAGGGGATACTGAAAACGCTGTTTGCGACCAGAGGCGGCGGGGTCAACGACTTCTCCAATACAGGTGTATATCTGTGTATCTGGCTGGCACAGAGGATCAACATGTTGCTCAATGGGTACAGTCTGGCGGCATATCCCTTCTGGGCCGGGGTCACGGCCGATCTCTACATCGCCTTCACCGCCGTGGCGGGATACCGCGCCTTTGAACTGCTGTGCGGGAAAAAGGCGGGCATAGCCGCCTACGCGGCTGTCATTTTCATGAATTTAGGCGGGAGCGCTGCGGAGGTGCTGGGCCGACCGCTGAATACGGCCTTCCTCTGGACAGCGACAGTGGCGTTTTTGCTGATGATCCAGTACGAGGAGGACAACGGCTTTTCCGTGAAGTCCCTGCTGATCGGGGCAGTCTGTCTGGTGGGCGCGTTCACCTTTCCGGTTGGCTTTTTGGAGATCGGTGGTTTTCAGGTGGCCATGTCATGGCGCTGCGCCAAGGACAAAGCGTGGCAAAGACGCATTTTCGGAAATCTTCTGCTGATCATCACCTTTGCGGTTGGCCTGTTCATGTTGCCGCGGTTGCTGACCTGTGAGGGAGCAGGCAGTGCTTATACATATAAGCCGGAAGGAGCTGTTGAATTTTTCATGGCCCGGCACATCCTGTTCTTCCTGGCGGCGCCCTTTTATACAATGCTCAGCGACCCGTTCACGATAGTATTGACGATACTTTATATGACAGTTGTCCTCTGGGCGGCCGTTATTCGGGTCAAAAAGACCAAAAGCCTTTTCAACTCCTTTACTGTGTTTGCCGCGCTGGCACTGGGGACCTGCTTTGCCTCGGCGTTCATGCGCCGGACGATGACACAGCTGTTTGGCACATATGGGAGCAGCTTTCCGGATCGGTACTATTATGCCTGCAATATCCTGGCGTTCATGTTGTTCGCCTATGCCGGATGCGTGGTCATAGAGCGCTTCCACAGGGGAAAACTGGCAGTCGGGCTTTGCGCTGCGCTGATCTGCTTGTTGCTGATCAATCCATACCTGTTTTACTTCACAGAGCCGAATTATGGTTCTTTGTACGGCGACGGCGGTTTTACACATACGCTCGCGGAGAGCTGCCGCGAGGCAGTGGAGAATGCGGAGAACATCGATCTGCAAGGCGGTATCTCTGTTGCATCGTATCCTAATGGATGGTCACCATCATTCCCGGCTGAGTATGTGATCGCCACGGCGGCCGACGCCCAGAGGGATTAGGGGATGAATGTCAAAAAAAGAGGTATGACATGAAACATATTGGTGAACACAAGCAATCGCGGCTGACAAGAAATACAGTCGTCGAGATCAGTTTGTTCTTGATCGCATTGATCGCCGCATCCCTGCTGCTATGGAGCAAAGGAGGCTTTGCTGCGCCTGATAGGCTGGCGTATAAACAGTTAACTACCACTACGCCGTTTGGGGAGATATCGGCTTCGTACAGCATGTTGCAGGAGATCCCTGTCGAATCGGAACAGACGTTGACGAGGCTGTCTGTTCAGATGGCGACGTATGGCAGGGAGAATCACTGTCAGGTCGTTTTTATGCTTTACCTCAACGATGAACTGATACGCAGTGAAACGGCGGATGCGGCAGAGATTGTAGACGGTGGATATTACACCCTCAGAAATATTGGCGCGCTTGTTACGCCGGAGGATAGTTTATATCTGTTTATCACCTCGCCGGACGGGGCGCCCGGGAATGCGGTGACAGTGTGGACTGACAGCGGATCAGCAGACGGTGGGCTGTATGCTTATGACACTGTAAATGGTACGGCTCAAAAGATCGAAGGCACAGCCGTGCTGTCGGTGAAGGCGTCCTCCGGCAAAGATGTGAGCATAAGTCGTATCGTGTCGTTCATCTGTCTGTTTACGCTGGCGGCGCTGCTCCTGGACAGGTTCGTGAGGTGGCTCACAAGGCCCAGAGAGAAAAGACATAAGGTGATCCAGAGCAAAAGGGAGCGGCATGAAACACTATTTTACAAGGTGCTGTTTTTCCTTATAGCTGCGCAAATGATCTGGAGATTCCTATACGGATTCCGCTGGCCGTCCGAATACGCGCAGACCCAGACGGTGTTTACTTACGAAGACGGTTTCCTGCCGCGGGCCTTTGTCGGAAGCATCCTAAATGCGGCTGTTTCCGATCTTATGTATAATAAGGTCTTCTTAACGCTGTTTATCCTGAGCATAGGTCTGGTGCTGCTTTTCCTGCTAATTAATTCCACCTACTATTTCAGCGTGAAGACCCATAATCTGATCGGCTGCGCTGTGATGTTATGGTTCTCCCTGAGTATCTATGATGCCTTCCTGGCGCATGAAATGGGCTATTTTGAGCAATACGGATATGTATTGGTCTTTGTTTTGCTCCTGCTGTTTGACAAGATCAGGAGCGACGCGGTGTTTATCGTCTGTGCAACGGCATCCATTTGGGTCTCCCTTCTCATAAGTGAAACGAACGCATTTTTGATCTGCCCGTTGCTTGTTTCGATCTGCCTGTTCAGGATAGTGCTGCATCCGAAAAAAGAACATCAAACGATTAAAAACGTTGCGTTGCTGCTGCTTTTGAACATACCGAGCTTGATCTACTGTTATATTGCCGGTACGTTCAACGCATCGGACGAACAGGTCCTCAACCAGATAGTAAGGATCAAATCATCTACCATAAACTTTCAAGGAGTAGAAGGCGTAGGCGGGTATTTTCATGAGGCCAATAGGCTCAACAACGATTACACAGGCGCCATACACTTTAATGCGAACCCATGGCAGCTGATGGCCTATATGCTGCTGATTGTCTTTACGGTGGCGCTGATGCTCTTATTGGGAAAGAAGTATAAAGAAATGCTCCTTTTCATCGGGACAAGCGCGTTTGTCATCGGAGGGGCGTATTTTACCAATTTCGTCGGCTGGGACACGAATCGTTGGGAATTTGCGCAGGCCATGGGTGTTACGCTGCTGGCAGTATGTGCGTTAAGACATACATATGTCCGGGAAGCCGCACGTACAAAAGATATTTTGTATACGCTGGTAATCGGGACGATGATTATGATTTCGGTCATGGATTATAAGATGATACTGTTTGACAGCAGCGTATATAACGACAGCCTGAGCCAGATGGATAAGATCTATCAGGCGGTGGCGGATTTTATACGCATGAATATCTCCTGAGAACGTGGTGAGGGCAGAAGAGGAAACAGCTATGGAACATGCTGTATGGAAAAAAATCGTACACCAGGCGGTCCGCTTCGTGGGCATATCCGGCTGCGGGTGGCTGATCGATTTTGGTGTCTACATCGCTCTGACGGAAGTGCTTCGTTTCCATGTAGCCTACGCCAATATGATCAGCGCCATACCGGCCGTCACACTGGTGTTTATGGTGTCTACCCGGAAGATATT
>CANQDS010000151.1 GCA_947593655.1 uncultured Lachnospiraceae bacterium
TAAAGCCGATGATCGGACTCGAACCGATAACCTGCTGATTACAAATCAGCTGCTCTGCCAATTGAGCCACATCGGCATATTATTCTCTTCCTTATTACAGCTGATTTGTAATCAGTCTGCCCTGCTTCCCAAAGAAAGGAAAAAAGAAAATGACTCCAACGGGAATCGAACCCGTGTTACCGCCGTGAAAGGGCGATGTCTTAACCGCTTGACCATGGAGCCATATTCTATTCGCCGCTGTTCCAGCGACAAATAGAATATTACCATAACTTCATGCCTTTGGCAAGCACTTTTTTCAGAAAGATTAGAAAATATATCCCGGAAAGACTTTAAGCCGCGTCTTCAAAGAATACCCGGTGCCATACAAGGAATACAAAAACGGTCCAGATCTTTTTACTGTTGTCCTTCTGCCCGCTTTTATGTTCCTCTAACAGCTGCAGCAGCTTATCGGTATGGAAAAATTCATTCGCCGCTTCCCCCGTAAATGTCTTTTTGATCTCACTGTACCACGGCTCCTCATTGATCCACACCCGGATCGGCACCGGAAATCCCAGCTTTCTGCGGTCAGCGCTTTCATGAGGCAGGGAACGCTCCGCCGCCTGACGGAACAGATATTTCGTCTGGTGCTTCCTGACCTTGGCGCTTGTCGGCAGACACCGGGCCAGTTCAAACACATCCCGATCCAGAAACGGAACGCGCAGCTCCAGCGAATGTGCCATGCTCATTTTGTCGGCCTTCTGCAGAATATCGCCCGGCAGCCAGTAATTCAGATCCAGATACTGCATTTTATCCATATCATTCAAATCTTTGACTTTCGCAAAACATGGACGCAGCAGCTCCTCGGTCGGAAGCGCCCCGCTGTCCTTCTTCAGCAGTTCGCGGCGTTCCTCATCGCTGAACATATAGACATTCCCGACATACCGCTCCTCAACATCTTTCGCACCGCGCATCAGATAGCTGCGCCCTTTGATATTCGGCAGTTTTTCCGCCGCCGCACCGAGCGTTCTGCGCACCTTCTTCGGCATCCAGTCAATCCAGCTAAGCGCCTTCGGCTCCAGATAAATATTATAGCCGCCGAACAGCTCATCGGAACCTTCTCCGGAAGTAACCACCTTAACGTACTTCGATGCCTCCTGCGCGACAAAATAAAGCCCGATCGCCGCCGCATCCCCGCTCGGTTCGTCGAGATGCCACATTACTTTCGGAACGGCCTCCCAATACTCGTCCTTGCTGATGATCTTTGCATGATGCTCCAGCCCCAGCTTCTCCGCCAGTTCCTTCGCATAAGCGATCTCGCTGTACTGGTTTTTCTCATTGAGGAATCCCACAGTAAACGCCTTATTCCCCGTATATTTGGACGCAATATAGCTCGAATCCACGCCGCCGGACAAAAACGCCCCGATCTCCACATCAGACACCATATGGCGTTTCACGGACTGCTCCATCACCTTATCGATATGATGAATGATCTGCTCATCGCTGCCGAAACGCTTCTTCGGCGTCAGCATCGGATCAAAATAGCGCTCGATCTTCAGTTCCTGATCCTGAAACGTCAGGAAATGCCCCGGCATCAGCCGGTAAACGCCCTTAAAAAACGTCTTTTCAAGCGGAGAATAATGAAACGTCAGATATTCCTCCAGCACCGTCTCGTCCACTTCCTTCACAAAGCCCGGATACTTTAAAATACTCTTGATCTCCGACGCAAACACCAGACATCCGTCCACCATCGTATAGAAAAACGGCTTGATCCCGAAAAAGTCGCGGGCAGCAAACAAACTCTTATCCTGCTCGTTCCAGATCGCAAACGCAAACATGCCCCGGATCTTATCCACCAGTTCTTTTCCGTAGCTTTCATATCCATGCAAAAGGACTTCCGAATCGGAATGATTGGCAAAACGATGCCCTTTCGCCTTTAATTCTTTTTTCAGTTTCTTAAAATTATAAATCTCGCCATTAAAAACAAGCGTCAGATTCTCATTCTCATTGTGCATCGGCTGGCTGCCGTCTTCCAGATCAATGATGCTCAGCCGGCAGAACCCGAGAGCCGCCTCGTCCGAAACAAACATCCCGTCCGAATCCGGTCCGCGGTGGCGCATCACATCCATCATTGCATGAAGAATCTCTTTTTTCCTTTCCTTTGAATCTTTATTACCGATAAATCCACAAATACCGCACATTTCATCCTCCAAATGTAATCTGTTTCATCTTATTTTTTCCAAAATCCTACTTTTCACTATATGCCTTGTACCATTTCCTGACCTTTTGATATCTTTCACTTTCGTGATCATTCTGCAAAAGTCCAGGCAGCTCGGGAATCCACTCCCTGCAGAAATAATGGATACTATATTTCTCATCGTACGCTGTCAAAGACAATATCATCTCCGGCTGTTTTTTCTATGATCCGGAAAGCCTTCTCCGGGAGGCAGCCGCTCCTATATGTAATTTGGATATTGTTCTATAAAACCTTTTCCTTTAATTACATTAGGGGCAACCTCTTCTGCTGTCTCTGTTATATTTTGAACTGTAATTGTAAACATCCAATCATCCCCAAAATCATAGTGAAGAGAAAATTTTTGTTTGATCGCCAGACCTATTTTATCAAGCCGTACCCTTGTTGAGGGTTCACCATCTTCCGGCTCCAACTGATAACTGTAATCACTATACATCTTGTTATCCATGCAGAATTCATACAGATGTTCATCTATAAAATCAAAAGCCGACAGAATTGCCCTGCATAAATCATCCAATGAATGTTCTCCGGATATTTCAATCACCCGATAAACCTCCCTTCCGGCTCCTGCCGGATATACCTTCAGCGTATACTTTTTCTTCATTACACGAGTCCATCCTATTCTTCGTTTTTAGAAATGCCATAATCCCTTTGTATGTTCCGCCACACGAAGCTTTTTGACTTATCTTTATTATACTCAAAACCATCCCCAAATCAACCTATCAGAACAATTTTTCAAAGAAAGACTATTGGAGCGACGATTATCTATAATATATTTTCTGCAGATGCAGAAAGACGTATATGTCAAATCCTCTGGTAAAAATGATTATGCAATGTCTGCTAAAACTTGTCTGCCCCGAGAGGAATGAGCAGAAAAACTAAATCTCCCAATTCTGTTTCGAAGATTCATTAGCAGAAAAGAATATTGCTGAAAATACTGAAAATCAGCCCATTCTCTTGAATTGGGAAGCATTTTTGAGTATACTAAATATGAATATTTTTGTTCCGGATTGCACATTCTCATGACTGCCATTCGGGAGTACCGCAGAAAATTCCTTTCCGGCTTCTACAAAGAGGATACACTTACGCCGGTGATGTGTGCAATCTCCACATTTTTCTTATTGTTGGAAGTATGAATCTCTACTGCGGTATCTTTGTCGGATTCCTGCATTCTCCGGGCTGCTTCCTCCATATGGATCTCCGCCTTGACGCGGAATTTCTTTCCAAAAATTTATTTCAATTTATATTCTACCCTTTGTCAGCTTTGAAATCAGTTCATGGACATCTTTCTTCCTTCCGATCGTTCCCATAAATATGATATTCGGTACAACCGCGCAGATTATGACTCTGATTACAAATCTGATAAAACTGTAACCTGTGACAACGCGGTAGCACAGGAAATAAGTAAACACTCCTGCCACGATAACTACTCCGCTTTGCAATGCCAGATGTTTCAAGAAATCCCAAGGCTGGCTTTTAAAGTATCTTTTAAACAAAATTGCAAGGAGCCATGGATATGACATACATACGGATGTAAACAGTGTTGCAAACACTACTCCCTCCAGTCCAAAAAAGTGGACAAGCAGAATATCCCCTGCTATATTTAATATCGAAACAACATACGGTCTAGACTTTCCGTACCACCACATGCCGCCGGCGTCCCTGTACAGCACAAGGACGTCGAGCATTTTCCAGCCGAAGAAATATACGCCGAACATGATAACCGTAGTCATGGAAAGAAGATATTCTTTACCGACCCAGATCCTCATAAACGGCTGGAACAGGCAGATCATGGATATAGAGCAGAATCCCGATATCCAGACAAACAATGCGGATATTTTATTAAAATCCCTATAGTTTTTTTCAAGGCTTTCTGTGGCCATGCTGTTGCCGACGCTTGGGCGGATCGAATCAAAGATTACCATTACCAAGTTGCGCACTGCACTGATGATCATGTAATAATTATTGTAGCAGGCTACAGCGGTAAGTCCCAGAGCCGATGAGACTACGATTGTATCCGCAGAAAGCAGTATGGTCCACCCTATCTTTTCTCCAATCAGCGCAATTACATTTTTATAAATCTCCTTAAGTTCATTCTTCTCAATAAAACCGCAGCATTTATACCGGGGATATACCCGGTCCACAACAAATGACCTTACAAAATTAGTAATTACCGTAAATACCGGACTAAGGAAAACGTATGCCATATAGTTTTTCCAGATGCAGAGCACGATAAGCTGTGCTGCATACATTGCAAAACTTACGCATATGGTAATTCTGTTTGATATATCTTCCCTCTGGGAAGCGGTCAGCAGTGCGCTCTTATAGGCAAATGCAAAGTAACCGATGACCGTATTCAGCAGAAACACCAGATACAAGACATAAACATTGATATCATCCGGAACCTCTCCATTGATAAAGGAGCGGATAAACGGCAGAAGGGCAAGACCGAGCGTGAGGATCACGCATCCAACTATGCGTGTTAAACAGCACAAAAAACGATACGGCGACTGCGCAGTCGCCGCAAATTAAAATCTCCATATAAAAAGGACTACTC
>CANQDS010000152.1 GCA_947593655.1 uncultured Lachnospiraceae bacterium
ATGATCATGGAGGGCTGCGTCTTTGTGGGGAATGTCCGCGAAGACAAAGCCGGCGCCTCGTTTCCGGAGGACTGCGTGATCGAGATCCGCGGGAACACTTTAAAATATGTCAGCCGGGGCGGGCTGAAACTGGAGAAAGCGATGGAGCGCTTCGGGATCTCCCTGACCGGCAAGATCTGCATGGATATCGGCGCTTCCACGGGCGGTTTTACGGACTGTATGCTGCAAAACGGCGCAGGGAAAGTCTATGCCGTCGATGTGGGATACGGGCAGTTCGCCTGGAAACTGCGCCAGGATCCGCGCGTCGTCTGCATGGAAAAAACGAACATCCGCTATGTGACGCCGGAGGATATTCCGGATGTTCTGGATTTTGCTTCGGCGGACGTTTCGTTCATCTCGCTGACGAAAGTGCTGCTTCCGGCGCGGGCGCTGCTGCGGGACGGCGGCCGGATGGTGTGCCTGATCAAGCCGCAGTTTGAGGCCGGAAGGGAAAAAGTCGGCAAAAAAGGCGTGGTCCGCGACCGGAAGGTGCACGAGGAAGTGATCGAAACGATCATGGATTTTGCCGGCGCAAACGGTTTTTCCGTGCTGGCGCTGGAATATTCGCCGGTCAAGGGGCCGGAAGGGAATATTGAATATCTGATCTATCTGGAAAAATCAAACGATCCGGTAAAGGAGGAAACGCTCAGCGCCCGTGAAGTGGTGGATGCGGCGCACGGGGAGCTGGACAAGTAAGCGATGAAAAATTTTATCATCATTACCAATGCATATAAAGATCAGGAACTTGTCCTGACGAAAAAGATCATCTCTTATATCCGGTCGCACGGCGGAAGGGCGGAAGGGCTTTTGTGCAACACGGATCACGAGCCGGCCCATACGTTCGACACCGGGCAGATCCCGGAAGATACCGAGTGCATTCTGGTTCTCGGCGGGGACGGTACGCTGATCCGCGCCGCTACGCGCGTGGAGAAGCTGCAGATCCCGCTGATCGGCGTCAACCTCGGGACGCTGGGTTATCTGTGCGAACTGGAAGCGGGAACGGTTTTTCCGGCGATCGACCGCCTGATGGGCGATGATTTCGTGGTGGAAGAGCGGATGATGCTTTCCGGCCACCGCGCCGGGGAGACGGCAGCAAAGGCGGCGCTTAACGATATTGTGATCCACCGGTACGGGGAACTTCTGATCCTAAGCCTGCATGTCTATGTCAACGGGGAATTTTTAAACACCTACCATGCGGACGGGATCATTATCGCCACCCCGACCGGCTCGACCGGCTACAATATGTCGGCGGGCGGCCCGATCGTGGATCCGAAAGCGAAGATGATGCTCTTAACGCCGGTCAATGCGCACAACCTCAATTCCAAGAGCATCGTGTTCGGGGCGGACGACGTGATCGAAATTGAGATCGGGAGCCGCCGAAGCCAGGAAGATGAGACTGCTATCGTTAGTTTCGACGGAGATGCGTTTACGAAGCTCGGAGTCGGCAGCCGTTTCGTGATCTCGCAGGCGTCCCATGTCACCCATATCTGCAAGCTCAGCAACAAGAGTTTTCTGGAGCTGCTTCGCAAAAAAATGGAGAATTATACATAGGAGGGCGGCATGAAGGATCAAAGGCAGTCCAAAATACTGGAACTGATCAAAGACCATGAAATCGAGACGCAGGAAGAATTGTCCGCTTATCTGGTAAAGGAAGGGTTTTCGGTGACGCAGGCGACGGTTTCGCGCGATATCCGGGAACTGAAGCTGACCAAGATCGCCGTAAGCGGCGGGCGGCAGAAATATGCGATCCTTGGAGAGGGCAAAGAGCCGATGTCCGAACGCTTTTTAAAAGTTTTCCGGGAAGGCTTCCTTTCCATTGATATTGCGCAGAATATCCTGATCATCAAGACGGTATCGGGCATGGCGGGAGCGGTTTGCGCCTCGCTGGACGCCATGCAGATGGAGGCGATCGTCGGTTCGATCGCGGGAGACGATACCATTATGTGCGCCGTGCGGACGGCGGAGGACGCCGCCGTAGTCATGAAGCGTCTGCGGAGCATGGCGCAGGAGGCGCAGTAAAAAGCAGGCGTCTTTGGGAGAGTGGAAGGAGAATTTATGTTACAGAGTCTGCATGTGAAAAACCTCGCGCTGATCGATGAGGCGGAGGTGGAATTTACGGAAGGGCTGAATATCTTAACCGGGGAAACCGGAGCGGGTAAATCCATCATCATTGGTTCGGTCAATCTGGCGCTGGGTGAGAAAGTCCCGAAGGAAATGTTAAGGGACAACGGGGATGCCGCGCTGGTGGAACTTGTTTTTTTCCCGGAAAACGAAGCGGTGCTGGAAGGGCTGCGAGAGCTGGAGATCGAGCCGGAGGACGGCATGGTCGTCTTAAGCCGCAGGATCACGGCGCAGCGCGCCATCGGCCGGATCAACGGGGAGACGGTTTCCGTTTCGCGGATGAAGGAAGCGGCGGCGCTTCTGATCGATATCCACGGGCAGCATGAGCACCAGTCGCTGCTCTCGAAGAAGAAGCATCTGGAGATCTTAGACGCCTATGCGAAAGACCGCCTCGGCGGAAAGAAGGATGCGCTTTCGGCGGCCTACCGCGAGTACCGCCGCCTGAAAGAAGAATGGGAACATTCCCGTCTGGATGAAGAGGAGCAGAAGCGGGAGCTTTCCCTGCTGGAATACGAGGCGGCGGAGATCCGGGACGCGGATCTTCATGCGGGTGAGGATGAAGAACTGGAAGCGCAGTTCTTACGTTTTTCCAACGGGAAAAAGATCATGGAAGGCTTAAGCCTTGCCTATGCCGCAACCGGCGGCGAAGGGGAGAGCGCGTCTGAGCTGATCGGGCGGGCTGTGCGCGAACTGGGCGCGGTTTCCCGTTACGATGAACAGATCGGCGCTATGGCTGGGCAGCTGGCGGAGATCGACAGCCTGCTCTGTGATTTTAACCGCGAGGCGGCGGAGTACATCGGCGGAGCGGATTTTGACGAGGCGGAGTTTTACTGGATCGAAAAGAGGCTGGATCTGATCAACCATCTGAAATCCAAATACGGGAACTCGATCGAAGAGATCCTTGCCGCCTGCGAAAAAAAGGAGGAGCGGATCCAGACGCTTGCGGATTACGACGCCTACCTGACGCGTCTGGCCGATGAAACCGCACAGAAGAAAGAACTGCTGGAGCGCCTCTGCGGGGAGGTATCGCAGATCCGTAAGGAAGAAGCGCAAATGCTTTCGGAAGCGGTGCGGGAAGCCTTGCAGGAGCTGAATTTTCTGGACGTGCAGTTTACGATGGAGTTTGCGCGGACGGCGGATTATACCGCGGACGGCTTTGACGACGCGCAGTTTCTGATCTCGACGAATCCGGGCGAACCGGTGCGGCCGTTGGGGAAGATCGCTTCCGGCGGCGAACTCTCGCGCGTGATGCTGGCGCTGAAAACCGTGATGGCGGATGCCGACGCGATCGAGACGCTGATCTTTGACGAGATCGACAGCGGGATCAGCGGCCGGACGGCGCAGATGGTTTCGGAGAAAATGAACATGCTCGGGAAAAACCATCAGATCATCTGCATCACGCATCTCCCGCAGATCGCAGCGATGGCGGATACGCATTTTCTGATCGAAAAAACCGTAAAGGAACAGACGACCAGTTCCCATATCCAGAAGCTTTCGGAAGAGGAAAGCGTAAAAGAACTGGCGCGGATGCTCGGCGGCGTGGAGATCACCGATACGGTTTACCGGAATGCGCGTGAAATGAAGCAGATGGCTTACATGAAAAAATGATTTTTTCCGCATACTATTACAAAATGTTCAGGAGTTATGGTATGCGGAATTTTTCTATGCGTTTTTATAAAAATCTGGTCTGGGTATATCTGTGTATCCTCGTGTGTTTTTCCTACACGGTTTTCATGGGGGAGATTCCCGGACATATTTATCTGAGTGAAGGAGAGGAACCCGATTACCGTTTTTCGGTTCCGGTCACGGTCACCGGCGGAGAGGAAGAAGCGGTTTCGGAAGTAGCGGCGGGAAAGATGGCGCAGACGCCGGATTATACCGTCACCTGCCGGCTGTTCGGCATTTTTCCGGTCAAAGAGATCGAAGTCAGCGTGGTTCCCTCCCAGCGCGTCTACGCGTCCGGCAGGATCATCGGGATCTACGGGGCGACTTCGGGGGTGCTCGTACTGGATACCAGCCCGGTCGAGGCGGCGGACGGCCTCAATTATGAACCGGCGGAAAACAAAGTGTTTGCCGGGGACTATATTCTGGCGGTCGATCATCAGGAGATCAAGACAAAGGAAGAACTGACGGAGCTTGTGAACAAAAACGGAGACAAGCCGCTGGTTCTGACCATGAACCGGAAAGGGGAATACATCGACGTCGCCGTGACGCCGGTTCCGGCAGCGGACAACCGGTATCTGCTGGGCATCTGGGTGAAGGACGACATGACCGGGATCGGCACGATGACTTATTACCGGAGCAACCGCAGTTTCGGGGCACTCGGGCACGGCATCGGGGACGGGGAAACGGGCGAACTGCTTTCGATGTCGGAAGGGAGCATTTATCAGGCGAAGCTGCTCGGGATCACGAAAGGCGAGCGCGGCACGCCGGGCGAACTGGAAGGGCTGATCTACTACGGCGGAAACAACTGTCTGGGAAGCATCAGCCGGAACGATAATCTGGGAATTTACGGAATGCTCGAAGAGGACGACTATATGGAGTA
>CANQDS010000153.1 GCA_947593655.1 uncultured Lachnospiraceae bacterium
TTTCCGTTTCCGTATAATGTACAAACTGCAATGGCTTCCGTCTGAGAATCCAGGCAATCAGATAAGCAAAAATTTTTTCTGTCCGAACATTTTTAATTTTATGAAATTCTTTCAATCTCTCAATATCCGCATAGTAATCCAACACAACGCTGAGCATGATCCGTTCGTTACACTGCACATCTTTCTCATATCCAGCATTGCTGATAAAACTCTCCGCAGACTTTATCAATTCGCTCAATCTTTCCCGAAATTGTTCTATCCCTACTTTTCCCAACAGCGCTTGGTAGTCTTTTTCGTTTGCTTCAGACTCCATCTTACTTCAAAGCCTCCATTACCCTTAACTCACTTAAATCCGAATGACAATGTACAATAGCTGCCGCTATCTTGGACTGCATGTTGCGGCGCATATTGGAAAAATACATGGCCTGCGCCTCTTTTTCTAATCTATAGGAAGAATTAGGCAAAGTATCTCTTTCTTGTTCGCCCGAAGCCACTTCCCTGATCAGTGCATCGATCCGGTCATTATCATATCTTTTCCGCTCAGTCATGTATTTGATCCTTTCTGAATATAATTTGATTTGCACGATCCCTAATACTAATATTTTGCCCGTCTGAAACACACTCTATCCGGCCCGTATTTTCCAGCGGCAATTCATGCTTTTGCTCCAGCCTCGTCCAATCTACATATGTATCTTTTTCATAATAATGATTACACTCATCCCAACCATTCTCTCCCATTTGATAGCAGGTAGAAATAATCTCATCGACAGAATCAAGCAACTGCCCCAAAACTATCGAATAACGAATCAGGAAGCGATTATCTTCTCTGTATGGATATTTCACATAGTGGTCAAATTCCCCATACACTTCTTCCGAAAGGGTACGCACCTGTATTTCACAATAACATTCCTTATATCTTACAATATAGTGCTGAGAACGATACCCCTTATTGGTATACTCCGCATGTATTTTATCCTGAAATATGTCCCTGTCCCCATATCGTGTGTATGCGACAGGCTTTTCCTTCATATAATTCAAACCCTTTTCTTCCGATGGGAACAATCTAGTCAGATCATCATATACACCTTCCCATTCTTCTTTTGAAAATAGAAGAATACGCACTCCTACCAGATCCCTGACGATCTCCCGATAATTTGTCTTGTCAATCCCAATATATTTGTCGAGCTGTTCTTTCCCGCATTTGCGTATAATCTTTTCAATCAGATGTTCTCCATCTTTTATTCTGCAATGAAGCGAATGAACCTTATGTGTCAGATTTCCCATTATATACGACTGCAGATCCGCCGTACATTGAGTAAAAAATTTCTCGTCATTTACATAATCATTATATATGGCCTTCAGTGTCGACCATTTCAGGCCAGAAATCTTAAAATATTTCTCCACTTTATATTTTTCAAAAAAAGTCTTTCGTTCCAAATCCTTACAGCCCATTCATTCCCCCTATTTTCAAGCGCCGGCTATCTGTTATGCATTATCTCACATTCGGTTTTAAGCTGCAAGGATTATTCTTCCACGCCTTCACTTTCAAAAAACTGTGCAATCGTCATTCCGAGCAACCGCTGAATTTCTTAGAGGATGATCCCGACAGCTTACAGGCAAAGGTTCTTCATTCGCAAGCAAGGATATAACTTCCCATAACCTGTTCATATGATATCCCTGCTTCAGCAGTTTCTTATAATCCCTTTTAAATTGTCCTGTAAACTCTGTCTTAAGCATCCAGCGCCTCCTTCAAAGCTTCTATGCTGTCGAACGGTCCATACAGATCTTCCCCGTCTTCCGCCTGACGCATTGCTTCCAATGTCACGTCATTCGGTTCCCTCCTGCTGACCATGAACGGAAGCTGCTGTTCCCTTACTGACTGCAACATTTATGCTTTTCATATTCTGTACCTCCTGCTTCAATTTTACTTCTACAGAAATTCAACATTTTCCGTGCTTCCTATGTGCATATTATGTGCTTTAAGACGGACGTTTAAGACTACTGAAGATACGAAGATATGAAGATTTTATACGCATATGTCCGCGATTTAAGCGCAGAACTATCAGCGGTAGAACACTTTTCTGAACAGCAGTTTAATTCCATAAGCTTTTTCAATGGAAAATCCTTCATATTTCCGGTTCAGCGCACGGATTCTCTGCCTCGAAACCCGAATCGGATCACCGCTTTCTACGATCACGGCCGGTTTTCCCAAAACCGGGATTTCCTTAAGCGCCTTTTCTGCTTCCTCTGCCGTGGAAAAATAATCCGTACACTCCATCGCATAATGAAAGGCTTCTCTGGAAAATTCCGCGGTCATGCAGATTTTATCGATGATATCCATAAAATCGCCCAGTCCTTCCTGCGGATAAATTTTTCCGCCTCCTTCCATCAGTTCAAAGACATCCCGTGACAAGCGCTCACAATGCCGAAAATGCAGTTTTTCAAAGGTAATATCCTCCTGTAAAGGGAACGGATCCTCCATATGGATTCCATAAGCATGCTGGCTGTGGCAGCGCATAAAGGGCTGATATCCAATGGGAAGAATCACATTCTGAAGACAGCATTCTTTTCCTTCCCACTCCAGCCCATCCATCATCCTTGCAGCAGATGCCTGATACTCCGGAATATGAAAAAGCACTCCGTATTGTGTCTGCGGATTTATTTCTGTCTGCTCTTTTGTCAGCGGATACCACTTTCTCCCGGTCTTATCCCAGCCGCAGACTGCAAAAAATAAAGCTACGTTAAAATCACTGGTGATATCCAGCCACTCCGTTTCCAACCCGTAATGCTGCGCCAGCGGTTCGAATAAAACATCTCCGTAATTCTTCAGCCAAAACTGTACGATTCCCAGCTTGCACAGGAAATTTCCGAATTCCGCAATCCGCATCCGGGAAATAAAACGGTACAATTCTTTTTCTTCCTGCGTATGCAGCTTTTCCAGCGAACGATACAGCGTCGGCTGGCTCTTAGCAAAAATCTGGTTTTCTCCCCGGTAAAAATGATTGGTCTGCCCCTGTCCGATCACAAGCCCGTGGGGATACTGCATCATAAAACCGGCCGTTTTCATATCCCGGTACAGCACTTCTTTAAAAAACGCCGCCCGAAAATCACTGACCTTGCCGTCTCCCGGCCGCCCGTCCCCGGCATAATAAGATTCGCCGCGATAAGAACTTTCCGTTACTTGTCTGCACTCTTCCATCTCTTTCTGATTCTGCAGATACATCTGCCGAATGTCATCATAGGAAAGCTCGTACGGCTCATTGGAAAGGGTGCTGCTTCTTTTTTCTGAAATGTAATTCATAATTTTCCTGCTTTCAAAGTGTGAAAACAACTGCGGCAGCAGATTTCTGTCAAAAACACTGTAAATACGCCCTGCATTTTTGATATCTAAAGCAAACTTGAGGCTGCTTATAGTATATCCCATTCAATGACAAAAGTAAACTTGCCGGGAGAAAAGGTTTTTAAATGTAGCTTTTAAATGCGGCAGGTTTCTCATGTTTATTTTTATTCATTTTGGATAATGTTCACTTTTCAATATTCATTGCCAGCTGTGCTGGATATAATCACTCATGATTCCGAGAGATTATTCCAATAAAAAATCCCGATATAAGCATTCATAATTCCACATCTTCCATACTTATATCAGGATTCCTATCTGCTTTATTCAGTTTTTACGATATCTTACAGCTTTGCCTGCGCCTCCGCGCGCTCTGCCAGCCACTGCCGGAGCAGATCCGTGTCAATCTTAAGAACCTTTGACATCTTTTCAAGCGGCATCCCTTCGTTCTGGAGTTCATATGCCGTTTCACGCGCATAATTCATCCGGCCAGCCTCGACGCCGGAATCATATCCGGAACCATATCCGGTATCATATCCGGTATCATATCCCTTATTATAAACACCTGTACTCAGATTGCACACTTCAAACACCTCCCTGCTTATTTCCTTCGTCACGCTGATCCGGAATTCCTTCTGAAGCGTTTCCAGCTTTTCCTCATATGCCAGATTCAGGGAAAACATCCTGCTGAGCAGCCGGGCCGCGTCGTCCCCGCTGCGAGGAAATCATACGCGCAACATAATAGATTCACGAACCTTTCCGCAATCTCCTGCACGGAATATCCCGCATCCTCGTCTGCGGTTTTCAGGTTCTGTGCGATTTCATTTGGTACAACAACACATTCGCCGTTTTTCTTATTGTAACTTCAAAGCGGTCATTGGGCAATAAACCCATTTATAGAATAATTCAGGTTAAATATTCTTGATTACTTTCCTGCCTTCTTTGGAAACAACTCCGCCAGCAGCCTTTCCCGAAATGCATCATCATTGCTGGCCCGTTCCAGATCATCATAACGCTTTTCCTGCAGCAGACGCCGGTTCATCTGTAAAATCATATTCCGCCCTTCGCGGCGTCCCTCCTGACGTCCCTCCTGACGTCCTCTCTGCCGGCCTTCGCGCTGGCCTTCACGCCGCCCTTCTTCTTTAATATCTTCCAATACACCCCACATCTTAAGGCTCCCTCCTTCGTTCTGGTACGCCAGTTTGATCATTCTCTTGGAATTCGTGACTGCGCCGAATGC
>CANQDS010000154.1 GCA_947593655.1 uncultured Lachnospiraceae bacterium
CACCAGCTCCTGCGTCATCTCCTCCATCCGCTCCGCCAGATGGTACTCGGAAAGCTTAATCCGGTTGGCGGTAAACGTGGGCGCATACAGGATGTCCGTCCCGGCGGCCACATACGCCTTCTGCAGCTTCAGCATGATCGGACGGTGGTGCAGGATCCAATCCTCCGGACAGACGCCGGAGGGCATCCCCTCCTTCACCAGGTTGGAGCCGGTGGCCCCGTCCAGATACAGTATACGTTCTCGCGTCAGCGCTTGGAATTCTTCTCTCGTCATGTTCTATCTCCACACCTGCCATAGGCAGCTAGTCTGCCAACAGTAAAGGTTATTATAGCACAGATCGGTTTTGGTCGTAAAGGGGACGATTTAACTTCTTTGCGGAAAATATGGCAGGACGAGTTTGTCTGCAATTTAGTGGGATTCTCTTTATAATCTATAAATCGCACGATTTTCTTGCTATTTTCGTGCGATCGGGATATAATAAAATTAAATCAAAAGCTTCCACCAGAAAGGGATGATACTATGTCAATTACCGCAACGGAATTAAAACTTAATTTAGGGAAATATCTTATTCTTGCAGAAACAGAAGATATCTATATCACCCGAAATGGCAAGGTAGTGGCCAAACTCTCCAATCCATTTCAGGATCGTGTAGATATCGCAAAATCCTTATTCGGCATTCTGCCATCCGACCTATCACTGGAGGAATCTCGTGAAGAAAGGCTGGATAAAATATGAGAGTTCTGATCGACACCTGTGTCATTATAGACGCGTTGCAATCCCGCGTTCCATTTTATAAGGATGCAGAAAAAATCTTTATCCATGCTGCCAATAAACAGTTTGAGGGATATATCACCGCCAAGGCATCTATGGATATTTATTATCTGACACACCGCTACACTCACAATGATGGGGAAACCCGAAAAATATTAAGCAAATTATACTTGCTCTTTTCCTTGTTGGACACCACTTCCATAGACTGCAGAAAAGCCATTTCCTCCAATATGAGTGATTATGAAGATGCCGTTATGGCCGAAACGGCTGTCCGCTCCGAAATGGACTGTATCGTAACCCGCAATATCAAAGATTATGAAACAGCACCTCTTAAGATCTATCAGCCAGATGCCTTTCTAACCTTACTTGAGGCATCCTCTGATGACAGCGATTTTGAATAAAGAAACCTAAAAGAAAGAGTCGTCCCCCCTGCCCCTTCTCGGAATGGCAGGGTCTGTGAACGACTCTTCCCTTATTTTCTGCTAATCACCGTTTCCGGTCTGCGCATATGGTATAATGACCTTATTCGAGGCAGAAAGCGGCCGGATGGCCATCCATACCGTAAATGCGAAGCATTTATGGTATAATAACCTTATTCTAAACAGAAAGCGGCCGGATGGCCATCTGTATCGTAAATACGAAGCATTTATTGTATATCGATTCTACGGATTTTCTCCACAATTTCCCGAAATATCCTAATCGTTACCGAAGTAAAGGCAAACCCATACAGTACCCCTGTTATCATTCTTCTGCGGTTAGTAGATTCGTATGATGTAACATATTGTATGCTGCCATCAGCCACCATTGGTAAAGCTAATGCAGCGATCCAATAATCGCCTGTCAGAAAAGGAGCCGCACAAATTGCAACGAAATGCCCTATGGCGATGCCTGTACATCTGGCGCACAAAGGGAACTGATACTTTCCAACAAAAAAACTCCGGTCAGCCCTTTGATGGCAGCCACAATATTTTGCACAGATTTCCATGGAACGCTTCCATGTGTGGTCAATTTCCGTCATACCTTAAACTTTGCTCCGCAATTAGGGCACACCCAATAAGAAGTAGACTTAATCTTTTTTCCTTTTCCACAGGCACCACAAAGAACGCCCATCGGTCCAAGCAGCAAGGCTCCGCAGCAGCCTTTCCCAGCCGAAAAATCCTTTCCGGACGAAGTAGTCTCCGTCATAATCTGACAATATTCATTACCGCAGTTTGGGCATCTCATTTTATACCTCCTTTCCTCATCAAGGTTATTTGTACATATACATCAAACACTATATTCTCCGAAGATTGGGATCTGAAACCGCTTTAAAAAAGGTTATTCCACGCTCTTCCTTTAACCGGTAATAATAATTAGCGTTACGTCCAAAAAGCAAAAACTGCGCAATCGTCACCGGAATGCTTATCACCAATCCCACACCTGTTATCGCCAAAGGTATTCCAAGCAAACTTAGCGCCAGAGATATCAACGCCATATCCCACATCCCCTTGACCATCCCCCAGATCCACGGAAAAAACGCCGCCACAAAGTTAAACTTACGGTCGGTATCATATCCAGTATTATAATTTTGCTGATACATCGAACCGCCGTTATACTGCTGATAGCCGTTATTATATTGTTGATAGCCATTATTATATTGCGGATAGCCATTATTATATTGCGGATACCCATTATTATATTGCGGAATACCGTTATTATATTGTGGAGCGCCATTATTATATTGCGGAGTACCGTTCGAGACCTGCATATTGTTGTTTTGTACCTGCATATTATTGTTTGGAAACTGCGCACTATTGCCGGCTGTCGGAGCTGTGACGTTTACCGGCGCTCCACAATACCCACAAACCTTATAATCTTCTGATATTTCTTTACCACAATTACTACAATACATTTTCTTTCCTCCTTTGTCGTGTTTTATAATTTTTATTCCATTTTACGTCCACATTCCATGCACATAAACTGCCCTTCCGGGACTTTCGCGCCGCATATACAGGTACGATATTCCACCGGAGGCTGCTGTCCAGCAGCGTTTGGTTCCTGTTCGTTCCCAATCAATGTTCCCACGCTCCTGCCGCAGTATGGACAAAACTGCGTATCCTTTTTGATCATTTTTCCGCAGGTACAGGTAAGCATTCCGTTATCGACCGGCTTCCCGCAGCGAGGGCAGAAGCGAAGTTCCGATGTGAGCTGCTGGCCGCAGCTGCAGATACTGCTCCCCTTGCTCTGCAGTTCCAGTCGCTGTTTTTCCGCTTCCAGCTCTGCAATCTCATTTTCCAGCTCCCGCATACGCTCAAAATGCACGTTCAGTTCCGTTATCTCTATTTTTTTCTGTTTATATAACTCATAGACGTCCATGCCGATAAAACCATAGACTTTGGAGCGTTCCCTGTTTTTTTCCTCCAAGACCTTTTTGATATTATTGCTGCCTGTCATGTTGGAAAAGGGATTGGATATTTTAGGCATATTCATTTCGATTGAGCCACCTCCTGTTTCAGCCTTTCCCAGTCTGCGCGGAGCCGTCCGAGCTCCTCCTTGGTCCCGTCGGGCCCATGGTCACTGGGCATTACTTTCGCCAATACCTTATCATACCGCTCACTCATATATTGCCCCACATCCAGAAAACTTTTTTCCACCGCCTTTGCCAAAAGCTTTTGCCGTTCCCAGCCCTCCAGTTCCTCCTGCAGGAAGTTTCCCGTCTCGCTGATGATCCGCTCCCTGCAAAGCTTATCCGCTGCCCTGCACCATAATATGTACGCAAATATACATATTATCAAAATTGGCGCTGCGACCAGCATACCTGCCCCACTTATCTGCTGTTCGACTGCCGCCTCCACCGTACCGCTGATCCCTTCCTCGATCAGGCCAGTGAAGATCGTCACGATTCCCTCTATATCCCGTCCTGCTTCCTGTTCCGAAACAACCTGCGCTGTCTCTTGTTCCTCCGTCTGCTCCTGCCGCTTTTCCAGATTCTCCTGAACCATCTGTATTGCTGTCACAGCCAAAACCAGCACCAGCAGGACGATCAGCGGCATCAGCTTACGGACATTTTTCTTTTTCCTTAACCGGCCTATTCTTTTGTGAAGAGGCAAATGCAACAATACTTTTTTCCCCTTTGTCCGTACCCCGCGCATAGGCTTCTGTAAGATTTATGAAATTATTTTGATTTTCATCATAGTTTTCATAAAATCGGCGATTGGCGGAGGCATCCCGTCCGATACCGGCAAAAAGGGACCGCAGTCTGTCAAAGGCCGCTGTATAATTTTGACCCGCGGCGCCCGTATATTGTCCCTGAAGTTCATCCAACTGCTGTTTGTAAATATCTCCAATATTATGCGCCCTGCGCAGGAAACGCTCCCCGCTGACCACCTCTTCGTAATTGGCCCTTACATTGGCCAGATCGTGCAGCTTTCTTTCATCCTCCTGTATGTATGCCGCCGCTGACCCGCAATACTCCTTTTGCAGAATCTCGTTTTCATTTCGGCATCGGTTCAGGATATCCCGGCTTCTCTGGCGTATCTCCTTTTTCGTCTCGTCCTCCTGTGTCCCAGCGGCAAGTTGTTCCTCCAGCTGTCGGAACAGATCGTCTACTTCCCTTATTTTTTTCAGCCGTTCCTGCTCCGGCATCTTTTTTGTCCAGCCTTCCTTACAGTCGCTTATGGCATCCAGGATCCGGGCTTTTACATGGATCTGATCGGCCAGCTTTTCCATTTTCCCGATCAGATCCATCACTTTTTCGTATCCTACATCCTTCATTTCCTACAC
>CANQDS010000155.1 GCA_947593655.1 uncultured Lachnospiraceae bacterium
AGATACGATCATAGAAGCTCCGGATACCAGAAAGTATCTGATCGCGGCGTTTGAAATGCTGTATTCCAAAAAAGCGGGCGTGCCGGACAAGAAACACGGCACCAAGTAGAAAGGTGAAGTTTTATGAAGAAAAAGATAGCTTTAGCGCTCAGTCTTCTGCTGGCAGTACTGATGCTTGCCGCGTGCGGGAAAACGGATCCGGCTTCCGCAGACTATAACGGCCATTCGTATGCAGACCTGCGGCAGGATCTCTATAACAATGCGGGCACGATCGCGGCCCTCGCGCAGGTGCTTCCGATGCAGGATCTGACGGTAGAGGATTTAGAGAACAAAGAAATACGGGATTTGTTTATTTCCAATTACGGAGTCACGGAACCGCAGCTGGATTCCGTGGCACAGTGGGAGAGCATCTGCGAGCAGTTCGGCGAATGCAAGGAATTTGACGAAGAGAGCTTTACGGTCGAGAAATCGGGCAATACGCTGACGACGGATCTGAAGCTGGTGTTTGAGACCGGCAGCGGAAGCCGGCGCGACGTCGATTTCCAGGTCGTCTATGACTATTATTCCATGGAGATCACCGGATTTACGATCGAGCCGGTCTATTCCCTCGGCGAGAAAATGTCCAAAGCGGGATTAAACACCATTATCTCCATGAGCATTGTATTTCTGGTGCTGATCCTGATCAGCCTGATCATTTTTGCATTCCGGATCTTCCCGTATCTGGAGAATAAGAAAAAAGCGAAGGCGAAAGCGGCGCAGCCGGAACCAAGAAATGTGCTGCCGCCGTCCGTACCGGCGGAGAAACCGGTGAAAGCGCCGGTATCCGTATCCGCGGATGAGGAACTGGCCGCCGTCATTGCGGCCGCGATTGCCGCAAGCGAAGGAACTTCCGCAGACGGCTTTGTTGTACGTTCGATCAAAAGAAGATAATCTTAGGAGGATAGAAATTCATGAAAAATTATACGATCACGGTTAATGGAAATGTGTATGATGTTACGGTAGAGGAAAAAGGAAGCGTATCCGCTCCGGCCTCGGCTCCGAAGCGGGCAGCGGCTCCGGTTCCGGCGGCAGCTGCCGCAAAACCGGCGGCTTCGGCTGCGGCGGGCAGCATTAAGATCGAAGCGGGCGCGGCAGGCAAAGTCTTTAAACTCGAAAAGAAAGTCGGGGATACGGTAAAGAAGGGCGATTCCGTTCTGATCCTCGAGATCATGAAGATGGAGACGCCGGTCGTTGCGCCGGAAGACGGAACCGTTGCAAGCATTGAGGTTGCGGTCGGGGATTCCGTAGAGGCGGGCGCGCTGCTGGCAACTTTAAATGAGTAATCCAAGGAGGAAACGATTGTGAGTTATGTAGGTGAAACTTTATCGAACCTCCTGCATCAGACAGCCTTCTTCAATCTGACCTGGGGAAATTATGTCATGATCGCCGTGGCGTGTTTTTTCCTGTATCTGGCGATCCGGAAAGGCTTTGAACCGCTGCTTCTGGTTCCGATCGCATTCGGAATGCTGCTTGTAAATATCTATCCGGATATTATCGCAAGCCCGGAACAGACGAGCAACGGCGTAGGCGGTTTGCTTTATTACTTTTACACACTGGATGAATGGTCGATCCTGCCGTCCCTGATCTTCATGGGCGTCGGGGCGATGACGGACTTCGGGCCGCTAATCGCCAACCCGATCAGCTTTCTGATGGGCGCGGCGGCGCAGTTTGGTATCTTTTCCGCGTATTTCCTTGCGATCCTGCTCGGATTTAACGACAAGGCAGCGGCGGCGGTATCCATTATCGGAGGGGCGGACGGACCGACGTCCATCTTCCTTGCCGGAAAACTGGGGCAGACGGGCCTGATGGGGCCGATCGCAGTCGCCGCGTATTCGTACATGGCGCTGGTTCCGATCATCCAGCCGCCGATCATGAAGCTGTTTACCACGAAGAAAGAGCGTTCGATCAAGATGGCGAATCTGCGTCCGGTCAGCAAGCTGGAGCGGATCCTCTTCCCGATCGTCGTTACGATCGTGGTATGTACGCTTCTTCCGACGACGGCGCCGCTGGTCGGTATGCTGATGCTGGGAAATCTGTTCCGGGAATCCGGCGTCGTCCGCCAGCTTCAGGAAACGGCAAGCAACGCTTTGATGTATATTGTCGTGATCCTGCTTGGTACTTCTGTCGGTGCGACCACAAGCGCGGAAGCGTTTATCAACTGGAATACCATTAAGATCGTTGTCCTGGGCCTTGTTGCATTCATGGTCGGCACGGCGGCCGGCGTACTGTTCGGCAAGCTGCTGTGCCTTCTGACCAAAGGAAAGATCAATCCTCTGATCGGTTCCGCAGGCGTATCCGCCGTGCCGATGGCGGCCCGCGTATCGCAGAAAGTCGGAGCGGAGGAAGATCCTACGAATTTCCTTCTGATGCACGCGATGGGACCGAACGTGGCCGGCGTGATCGGAACCGCAGTAGCGGCCGGATGCTTTATGGCGATCTTTGGAATTTCATAATAGAAGGAGGAACTTATTCATGTCAGAACTGAACAAGAAACCGGTTAAGATTACCGAAACCATACTGCGCGATGCGCACCAGTCGATGATCGCAACCCGCATGACGACCGAGCAGATGCTGCCGATCATCGACAAAATGGACAAGGTCGGTTACCATGCGGTAGAGTGCTGGGGCGGCGCGACGTTTGACGCCTGCCTGCGGTTTTTGAAGGAAGATCCGTGGGAGCGCCTCCGCAAATTGAAAGCGGGATTTAAGAATACAAAGCTCCAGATGCTCTTCCGCGGGCAGAACATTCTGGGATACCGCCCGTATGCCGACGATGTGGTAGAGTATTTCGTACAGAAGTCGATCGCCAACGGAATCGACATCATCCGTATTTTCGACTGCATGAACGATCTGCGCAATCTGCAGACCGCGGTAACGGCGACAAATAAAGAGAACGGCCACGCACAGGTAGCGCTGTCCTATACCTTAGGCGACGCCTACACGATGGATTACTGGACCGACATGGCGAAACGTGTCGAGGATATGGGCGCCAACTCCCTGTGCATCAAGGATATGGCGGGACTTCTGGTCCCGTATGAAGCGGAAAAACTCGTCAAAGCGTTAAAGGAAGTCGTGGATATCCCGATCGAACTGCACACCCACTATACCTCCGGCGTCGCTTCCATGACGTATCTGAAAGCGGTCGAGGCGGGCTGTGACATCATCGATACGGCGATGTCGCCGTTTGCACTCGGAACCAGCCAGCCGGCGACGGAAGTCATGGTGGAGACGTTCCGCAAAACGCCGTACGATACCGGGCTGGATCAGAAGCTTTTAGCGGAGATCGCCGATTATTTCCGGCCGATCCGCGAAGAAGCGCTGGCAAGCGGCCTTTTGAACCCGAAAGTGCTCGGCGTCAACATCCAGACGCTTCTCTATCAGGTACCGGGCGGAATGCTTTCCAACCTGATCTCCCAGCTCAAAGAGCAGGGCGCGGAAGACAAGTATGAAGAGGTATTGAAGGAAGTGCCGAGAGTGCGCAAAGACCTTGGCGAGCCGCCTCTCGTAACGCCGTCCTCCCAGATCGTCGGAACCCAGGCGGTATTCAATGTCCTGATGGGCGAGCGCTACAAGGTTGCAACCAAAGAAACGAAAGAAGTCCTCGAAGGAAAGTACGGGCAGACGGTGAAGCCGTTTAATCAGGAAGTGGTCGATAAGGTGCTGACTGCGGATGAAAAAGCGCAGAGCATCACCTGCCGTCCGGCAGATCTGTTGGAGCCGGAGCTTGCGAAAATCGAAGCGGAGATGAAGCAGTACAAACAGCAGGATGAGGATGTCTTGTCCTACGCACTGTTCCCGCAGGTTGCTACGGAATTCTTCAAATACCGCGAAGCACAGCAGACGCAGATCGACGCGGGGATCGCCGATACCAGAAACGGAGCGTATCCGGTGTAAAATTCGGCACATACGGGCCTTGTATAAAATAGAAAAACTGACGCATCAGATAATCGATGCGTCAGTTTTTCATTGGTAGCCTGATTGTAACGTTGCTTACTTTTCTCTCAAAGAGAAAGAAAAAGCATAAAAAATAAGCCCCTCTGTCTGCGAACAGAGGGGCGGTGTCCGTAAGGACATTCTTCTTATGAAGAAGGTTTTTCTTCCGGATAAGGCTCCGAGGAGTCGCCGCTAAGCATTTTCTCCGGAAAGAGTTCCGCCATCAGGCGCTCCCGGAAGGCATCATCTTTGCTTGCACGTTCGAGATCATCGTAACGCTTTTCTTTCAGCAGACGCTGGTTCATCAAAAGGATTATTTCCCGTCCTTCTTTTCGGCCTTCTTCTAAGCCGGTTCTTTGTCCTTCTTCCAATCCAATTTGCCGACCATCTTCCCATGCATGTCGCTTTTCAATTCTGTGATCCATCTCATATGCGCACCAGTTCATATATTCCACCTTCCATTTCTGATGGTTCCGTGCTTTCAGCACGGCATTGTCAATCGTCCTTGTAAAATTATCTTCTACGGTTCCTGTCCGGATAT
>CANQDS010000156.1 GCA_947593655.1 uncultured Lachnospiraceae bacterium
TCTGCACATACTCTGAATTCCCTCCTTACTTCCTTTCAGGTATCTTGCCCTGTCCGCCAACACCTTATACTTCATTTCCTCCGGGTCTGAACACATGAAGTCATGCATCAGGATGCCCAGCGGCGTATCGTCCCGATAAGCTCCGTTCACATAGATGATATGCGACCCGTCGCCGAACGGCTCTCCTGTTTCGCGGATCGTCCTGTCGATATGATAAATAGGAAGATCCGCGCCAAGCTCATCCCGTTCTGTGATAAATATAACATAGTTCTCTGTCAGTTGGTCGTATTCAGCCCCCTGGGGCAGAATGTTTACATCGACCGCACTGCTGTTATATCTGGCCCGTTTCGGACTGGCCCCTTTGTCCGAGCGCTGTATTTCGATGTCGTATTTCTTCCCTTCTGCATCCACCGCAAAAACATCCAGCCTTACGGAATGTCCCTGCAGGTTTCGGATCTCATGCTGGGAATGTACGCTTTCAACCTGCAGTCCCGGATTGTCCATGATGATCTTCAGGACAAATTCCGTACATTCCTTATTGTCTTCAAAAAACTTCGCCATGTAGTCGTCATCCATCAGACGAAAGGCCCGGATATAAGCCAGCTGTTGTTCACTGGCAATGATATTATTCTGATGATCTTCCAGCATTTTTCACCGCCTTTTTTTCTTTATTATACACGATTTCCCTATCCAGTACAATCACAATCCATATCAGTTTTCTGCAAAAATCGATTTCTGATCTCAGACGTAAATTCCATAGTTGGACATTTTTCGAACCAACCTTGCATTTCCCGCCCTACAATGTTATACGCCAAATCGCTGCAGCCCGCATTCCTGCTGGCTTCGCAGCAAACAAATCCATATGTCATGCCCCTTAAAGAATTATGATTTTTCTGCAAGATAATCTTCCGTTCTGAATTCCGCCTGTTCACAGGGGAAGCTCGAGAAAAGCACGACCGTACAGTTCTTTCTCAAGATCCTTGCCCGTCCCACAGCCTGCTCCAGTTCACTGCTGATACAATACAACTGTACCTGACGCAGCAGTTCGTTATGATACGTTGTATGATAAAACCGATAGCCATGATATGTAATCCTCCCCCAGTGCGGCCTTTCATCCTCCTTTCCATTCACATCTTCTCCCAAATGGCAGGTGAAGAGCTTATAATTTTCATCCACTGTAAAGGGTGTCCCGATCAGGACCACATCCTTTCCGCAAAGCCTGTCGCACCCGGCAAGATTGCCATAGTAAAGCCCATACGGATTCGTCCCTTCTGAGAAACGTTTAAACGTAATGACCGGAACACCCACTCCCAGCAGTTCTTCCCCCATGCTTCTTATCGGGTCGAATTTGTCCTGAAGGTCTCCTCGTCCAAGAGAATAGTATGTGTACTGGATCAGCCTGCCTGTATACTTCACAGGTCTGGATTCCATACAAAAGATACGGTGCCCTCTGAAATAGCGTTCATAGATATCCCGGTCGAACGTTGCAGACAAGAGAATATATTTCCCTTCCGGAAGCGACTCCGGGCAAAAATAGAGCACCGAGCCGTCCTTTCGCTTTACAAAAGCCGATGCGCTCAGGAATCCGTTTAAATTTGAATCCCGCCCCACCAGTCCCGCTTCCTGCAGGACATCTTCCTTTATCGGACAGGTGAAAGGATCCGGCTCTATATGTATATAGAGACCTTCCTTAGCCTTCAGGATCTTTTCCAGACGGGATTTCATTCTGTCCGGAATATCATCGCTTTCACAGGCAGCTGCAGCGTCAGAAACCTTTAGACATTTTATCTGCTTCATCATGTATGACATTAAGATGTCCTCATCGATGATCACAGTGTATTTTTGCAGGAACTCTCTTGAAAAATGCACCAGTCTTGCGTGGGTCGTTACAATGATATCGGCAGTCTCCATTTTAACCAGAGTCTCCAGGTAATTTCTGCAGGACCAATATACTTCATTCTCTTCTTTCTCGTTTTCCTTCATATACCGCTCCAAAAGGCGGCGCGTCTTTGGATCGATCCCGGCCTCATAATACTCTTTGATCTGTTTCCCGATCTCCGCCGGGAAATACCAGTCATCCACAGACGGCGCGACCACACATTCCACGCCTTCCTTCCGCAGCCTGTCTGCCACTTCTTCTTTCAGCCTGTTTGTAGGACAGGCTACGATAAACTTTCGGTTTTCCCGTTGACTGGCGATAAGCCTGCAGTAGGCGCGCGTTTTTCCGATGGCGGTCTGCGCCTTGATCAGATACAGACCGTTCGTTGGATCTTCAACCGCTTCCCTGATATCCTCTTCCAGCAGAACAAAGGCTTCCCCCAAAGAAATATATTCCCTCTTATCACAGACCTCCTCGATCTTCCTGCCCTCGGCAGCCCGGATGGTTGCAAGCATGGTGCCCCGGTTTTTACAGGTATCTGCATAAATGCATTCCGCGCATTTAACGGGCTTATAATGATTATCTTTGATATAGCCCAAAGCAGTTTTCCAGTCATCGAACGCATTCCCATTTTCCCTGATCTGGTTCAAAAAAAGCTTTTCCCCACCCTTGATAAAACGCAGGTTGCACATCAGCAGGAAACGTCCGGCATGACCGATATCCACTTGATTCAGAAAATCGGAAAGAAGCTTACAGGTACATCCCCGCTCTTCCAGATGGGACACCTTACATAATTTCTCTTCCGGCTGCCGTATTAAAGTTTGGTGAAAGCCCGATATATATATACGGTATAATACTTCATGAAAACAGCCCATTTTTGAAGAATCTGCGTCCCGCCCTATTTCTATAGAAACAGGCTGGGCCGTGAATTCTTCAATTTCACCAGCTTTTAATGCGTCAATGACAGCCAGACTGGAACCATTCATTGCTATTCCTGCACTCCTGGCAAATTTTTTAAGATCACGGCTATAATTTTTCCCGCTTTGTTTTTTAATCTTCAACTGAACTGACAACGCCAGTTTTTCGATATCAAAAGTTCCGTATCCAAACTCTATCACCCCTTTCCCTCCCAGGAACATGCGGGCAACATCTATACAGCTTCTGTCGCACTCTGGAAAAAGCTCTGCCAGCATGAACAGGATGATCTTCGCCGCCTGAGTATCTTTTACCGGACAGATGTGCCGGAATACGACACGGAACCGCTCATTCTCCCTGCTGGAGCTGAACGTATGATACGAAAAACAGATCGATATGCCGTACTGCTCTGCCCGTTCCCGGATCACCCTATACGGCGTTCCTTCATCAAAGTCCAGCACAAACAGCTCCATTTCCCTGAAATCGTCTTGCTTTCGTTTTCCGCTTTTAAAGACTGCAGGACAGAAAGCATATCCCTGGTTCCCAATCAGTTCTCCCAGCACCTCCGGTTCTTCCTCTACTTCATTCCGGGCGATCCTCATACTGATCCCTGCCATCTCTTTTCTTCTGGGTTTTTCCTGATAATTCTGAATATCAAGACTCACTTTGACTTTCATAACGTGATACGGCTTCCCGTTTCCCTTCTTAGATTTCCATAGCTTCCGCTGAATTTACTAAGTAGTTAGAAGCCGATTAACATTTACATAAATCAAAGTGAAAAGGAGGCATACAAAACCATGTTGAATCAATACGGAGATGTATTAACCATCCGGGAGCTCTGCCAGATCCTGATGATCGGCCGGAACCGCGCCTATGAACTGCTCCAGTCTGGCACAGTCAACGGCTTTCGGATCGGACGGATCTGGAAGATCCCCAAAACATCCGTGATCGCGTTCCTTGCGGGCGGCAGGGAACAGCCGGAACGAGGATAGATACACTGCCCCTATCCCGTTACGGAGCCGCGGCTGTCCCCTTTTGGCGCAGGCCGAAAGACAGAAAAAGAGGTCCTGCAGACGCACCGGCTGATGCAGCCTGCAGGACCCCTATACGGTATTTCACCCCTGTCTCTGTTCCGCCTGCCGGATATCCGCTTCACTCAATATCCCATACACATCATCTACATAGTATCTGCCCACAAAGAAGTTGAAGATAGCCGTACACCGGACACCGTTGTACTCGGCAAGGTAGAGGTTGTTTCCGATACACTTGATGATCTCGGCCTCTGCCAGATAATTACGGTCGTTTTTCTGATCCTTCAGGCTATGAATATATGCTGTCACTTTCATTATGAAATCCTCCTTCTTTTGATCTGGTGGGGATCTGCTCAAAATGTATTCCCCATCATGATAGGGCGCCCCTTCTATGGGCCTCCCCTGCAGCAAATGAAAAAATACAGGCCAGCGTTTATTCCATATATCCGTTCTCGCGCATGCTGTAAAACCTGTCCGTTCCATGCCCCACAATGATATGATCCAGCAGCGGGATCTCCAGCAGCTGTCCCGCTTCCCTGATCTTCTTTGTAGCGCGAATATCATCCTCGGAGGGATACAGACTTCCGCTCGGATGATTAT
>CANQDS010000157.1 GCA_947593655.1 uncultured Lachnospiraceae bacterium
GGTTTAACGTTGAGTACGTTTCCGTTTCTCTACTGAGAAACTCCAACTCACTCAACAGGGTCTATCCGACCCACAAAACAAAGAATCCGGCAAGCCGGATTCTTTGCTCCTAAATGGAATTGTGAAGCAATCACTTCATTTCTTCCCGCTATTTATTTCAGTCTCTTTAACACTTCCAGAAGATACTTCCACGTCCGCTGCACAGAAGCGATATCCATTGTTTCCTCCGCCGTATGGATATTCTTCATATCCGGCCCGAAGGAGATGCAGTCGAGCCCCGGCAGTTTCCCCGCGAACAGCCCGCACTCCAGTCCGGCGTGAATGGCCTCAACCTTCGGTTTCCTGCCGTACTGCTGTTCAAACACTTCCACCATCAGATCCCGCAGCGGGGAATCCGGACGGTATTCCCACGCCGGATAGTCGCCCATGCAGTCCACGCTTCCCCCGAGGATCTCCATAAGGTTCTCCAGACGGCTGACCACTTCTTCTTTCTCGGTGCCGACGCTGCTGCGGACCGCAAACGTCATGAGCACTTCCTCATCTGTGGTCTTTAAGATTCCCATATTCAAAGAAGTCTCCACCAGTCCCGGAATGTCCGCGCTCATGCGCAGGACGCCGCCCGGAAGATTGACCAGCGCCGCGACGGTGCGTTTCTTAGAATCTTCGTCCATCGCCTGAAAATGCCCTTCTTCGCCCAATACGGCGGTCAGGGAAAGCCCGTTTTCAACCGCGCGGAATTCCGATGCGAAAATGCCGCCGAATTCATCCGCAAACGCCTGCAGTTTTAAAGCGTCGCCGGAAGAAATAACAAGCGCCGCCTCCGCTTCCCGCGGGATCGCATTGTCTTTCATTCCACCGGAAACAAAAACGAGGGAATAAGGGATCCGTTTCCCCAGTTCGTTGAGCGCACGCCCCAGAAGCTGGTTCGCGTTTGCGCGCCCCTTATCGATCTCCACGCCGGAGTGTCCGCCCGTCAGACCGCTGACCTTCAGTGCGGCGGACAGCCCGCAGGTTTCCCTGCGTGTGACCGGAAGGCGGCAGGCTGCGCTTGTTCCGCCCGCGCAGCTGGTCAGAAGGATCCCTTCGTCTTCGGAATCAAGATTTAAAAAGATCCGCGACTTCAGCGGCGCCGGATCCAGCGCGGCTGCGCCGAGCATTCCAACCTCTTCGTCCACGGTAAAAATCACTTCCAGCGGCGGATGCGCCAGATCATCCGAATCCAGAATCGCAAGCGCCATCGCTACCGCGATCCCGTCGTCGCCGCCCAGCGTCGTTCCCTCCGCGGAGATGATGCCGTCGTCCACCCGCAGGGCAAGACCGTCTTTTTCAAAATCGATCATACAGTCCTGCGTCTTCTCGCAGACCATATCCATATGCCCTTGTAAGATCACCGGCGCCGACTGCTCATAACCCGGCGTTCCGTCCTTAAAAATGATGATGTTATTGCTCTCATCCTGAATACAGGCAAGCCCGCGCTCTTTGGCAAACCGGACGCAGTAATCGCTGATCGGCTTCGTGTTGCCTGAACCGTGCGGGATCGCGCATATTTCTTCAAAATACCGGAAGACCGCTTCCGGCTCAAATCCTGATAAAACAGCCATAAATTTTCCTCCTCACTGATCGTTCTGCTAATCCTTAACTTCATTCACTGATTGTTCTTCCAATTCCCGATCTGAACAATTTCTAATTTTATTGATTGTTCATTTAATTAATTCCAGATTTTATTTCTATATATTCTGATCCTATTTTCCCTTCCTCCGGTAAACGGAACTGCCCGGATTGACCGGCTCGATCTTCTGCTCCTGAAGCATCACCTGAACCAGCCTTCCGGCAAACTCCTGATTTCCCTGCACGACGGCCCGTTTCCGGCTCATAAATTCCGACGCCTGCACGCCGTCCACCAGAGAACGGATCTCCTTTTCCGTGATCGTATCGTGGGATTTCAGATAGTGCATCACGCGCTCCGCCGATTTGGAAAGCAGCATATTAGTCAGCCGTTCCTGCTGGAAATAGGCTCTGCGCATCCCCCACAGCACCAGAAGCGCCGTAACGGCTGCAAACAGCAGGATCCCGGTTATTGCGATCAGCGGCCTCATGATTTCCCACCGCCTGTCGGAACCGGAGGTTTCTCCAATCGGACAAACCGGTTATTCTGCAGCACCGCCATGAAAGTGACGACGCGGTCGAGCATCCGCTCTTTTTCCTTCGGGAACGTCTGCTCCATGATCCGGACGATATCAAAAACTGTATTCTTTCCGTCGATATTCTGCCATACGACGCTGCCGTAGCGGTCCAGCGCAATATGGCTGACGCGCGGTTTCTGGAAAAACTTCTGCGCGATCCAGTGATAGAATCCTTTATTTTCCATATCCACTTCCACCATGCCGTCCTCTTTCAGACGCCACGGCCGGTCTGCTTTGCGGACCGGCACGCTCTCCATATAATTCGGAGAAATTTTCTTCTTTTTTGCCATATTCAACTCCAAAATACAGAAAGGCTGCCACTACACAAGGTACGCCTTCGGTGTGGCAGCCTTTCCGCATACTATGATATCAAAGATGGGAAAATACCTGACGGTATTTCCCACCTTTCTTTTCCAAAAATTTAATCTCTGTTATTTATGCTTTCTTTTTGTTTTTTCTGCTGCCGCTGAACATGAAGTAGATCATGATGGCTGTAAGCAGAATGAAGAATACCAGGCCGCCCCAGTTGCCGAGGATGCCGCCGACGTCAAAGCTCCAGCCGAGTACTGCAAATACCGCAAGCAGGATTCCAATGATTCCTTCTCCCGCGATCATACCGGACGAGAATAACACGCCGTCGCTGATGACTTCCTTGCGCTGCTCTTCGGATTTGAATTTGCGTTTTTCTACCCACAGACGGATCAGACCGCCGACCATGATCGGCGTGGACAGATGGATCGGAAGGTAAAGACCGATCGCAAACGGCAGAACCGGGATCCCGATGATCTCTACGGCGATCGCAATAAATACGCCGATAAATACCAGGCCCCAAGGAAGATTGCCGCCCATAACGCCTTCTACGACCATTTTCATCAAAGTCGCCTGCGGAGCCGGAAGCTGCGTCGAACCATAGCCCCATGCGCTGTTTAACAGATAGAGAACCCCGGCGATCGCAAGACCGGAAGCAACCGCGCCGATCAGCTCACCGATCTGCTGGTAGAGCGGAGTCGCACCGACGATATAACCGGTTTTCAGATCCTGTGACGTATCGCCCGCCATCGCCGCTACGATACAGATGACCGTACCGATGCAGATTGCGGTCGTCATGCCCGCGATTCCCGTATTTCCCGTTGCTTTTAACAATGCAGTCGCGATCAGAAGCGTCGCGATCGCCATACCGGATACCGGGTTGTTCGAAGAACCGACGATCCCGACCATGCGGGAAGATACAGTTGCAAAGAAGAAACCGAATACGACAATAATCAGCGCCGCAAGCAGCGTGATCGGAACGCTCGGGATCAGCCAGAGCAGAATGGCAACGATCAGTGCGCCGATCATGGCTACCGGAAGCGAAAGGCTCTTGTCGGTACGCGATACGCCGCCTTCATGGCCGAATCCCTTGATCGCTTTCGCAAACGTGGAAATGATCAGCGGCAGGGATTTGATCAGGCTTAAGATACCGCCCGCGGCAACCGCACCCGCGCCGATGTAACGGACGAAATCGCCCCACAGCGTCCACGTATCGAGCGTATTAAACGGCGCATCGGCCGGGAACATGACTGCATCCCCCCCGATCAAGACCAGCATCGGCATGATCACAAACCAGCCGAGCACCGCGCCGCCGAGCAGGTAAGACGATACCCGCGCGCCGCAGATATAGCCGACGCCGAGCAGCGCCGGAAGGACGTCCATACCGATCCCGGAACCCGGATAAGCCTCGATCGACCAGTCGATCTCACTCGGGAACAGGCAGATGCCGTCCGCGATGAATTTGTAAACAGCGGCGATCCCAAGACCGGAAAAGACCAGTTTGGACTTGTCTCCGCCCTCTTCGCCCGCAAGCAGAACCTCTGCACAGGCCTGTCCTTCCGGGAACGGCAGCACACCGTGCTCTTCCACGATGAGGGCCGTCCGCAGCGGGATCATGAATAACACGCCCAGAACGCCGCCGCAGATCGCGATAAACGTGATCATGAAAAAGGACGGAAGCCGGGTGGAGCTGAATCTGGGCGAGAATCCTGGGGATCCGGTATTTTGCGTGACGG
>CANQDS010000158.1 GCA_947593655.1 uncultured Lachnospiraceae bacterium
TCCGACAAATCCCAGAAACTATTGATTTTTCAACAGCTCCTGGGATTTTTGATGTCATAAAGTGTCAAAGATGGGACCATACTTCTTCCCAAAAAGCAAACATATATTCGTGTTTTAACAGTTCAGCCAGCCGGAAGCAAATGCGGGAAATGATGCTTGCATCAATTTCCCGCATTTGCTTCCGGCTGAGGGAACGCCCCCTCATGAGCAAAGGTAGGCGCTGTAAGCGCCGGAGAGCGCGTCAGCGCGACTTTGCGAACGGGGGCGTGGGCTGAACTGTACTGCCGATTATTCTCAAAACGCC
Organism: uncultured Lachnospiraceae bacterium; assembly: GCA_947593655.1. Taxonomy (GTDB): domain Bacteria; phylum Bacillota; class Clostridia; order Lachnospirales; family Lachnospiraceae; genus Roseburia. The sequence goes on from CANQDS010000158.1 coordinate 305, forward strand.
CCTTCATGAGCAAAGGTAGGCGCCGCAGGCGCCGGAGAGCGCGTCAGCGCGACTTTGCGAACGGGGGCGTGGGCTGAACTGTGTCGCCGATTCCACGCCCCCTCATGAGCAAAGGTAGGCGCCGCAGGCGCCGGAGAGCGCGTTAGCGCGACTTTGCGAACGGGGCGTGGACAACGGCAAAGGCAGCCCCCAAAAAAACGACACCATAGTAAAATCTACCCCATTTTTTGAGAAACAGCGCTTTGCTACAATGCAATTGTAACAAAACAGGAACGCTTGGAAAAAAGAAAAAAGGAGGACTATTTATGAAAAAGATGAAAAAATTCCTGGCACCTATTCTTGCAATGTCTATGGCAGTATCGCTGGCAGCCTGCGGCGGCAGCGGAAGCGGCGGAGGCGGAAATGACGAACCGGTATCCAAAGGAGACGATTCGAACGGATCCGTTGACAAGATCGTTCTCTGGACGCTGTCGAACGACCTGAAACAGTTCGCAGAGCGTTATCAGGAAGAAACCGGAAACGAAGTAGAAGTTGTCGTATTCGATTCGGCAGATTTTGCAACGAAGATCAACCAGACGCTGGGAGCAAAAAGCACGGATGTGGATGTATTCGTCGGAGAGCCGCAGATGCTTCCAAATTTCTTTGAGGCCGGCTTCTGCGCAAATTTAAGCGAGCTGGACAGCGATGTCAAGAGCAGACTGGTGGATTATACTTACGAAGCCGGACTGGATGAGGACGGAGTTCTTCGTGCAGTCAGCTATCAGGCATGTCCGGGAAGCGTCATCTACCGCCGCGATATTGCGACAGAAGTATTCGGAACGGACGATCCGGAAGAGATGAGCAAGCATTTCGCTTCCTTTGAGGCGATTACGGAAACAGCAGAGATCCTGAGTGAAAAAGGTTATACGATCTTCGGCGATACCGGAGCGCTGCGCTGGTTTTCCAACAGCTCTTCCCCGTGGGTAAATGACGATAACGAGATCATCGTAGATCAGGACAGACTGGACTATTTTGATTGCGCCGTTGATCTGTACCAGAACGAATATGTTGCATTCGCTCCGGAATGGTCGGCAGCATGGTACGCTTCTATGGCGGGCCCGCTTCCGATGCACGCGGAATGGAGCGATCTGTCAGAGGTTTCCGGAAATGAAGAAACACAGGTATTCTCTTATGTAATGCCGTCGTGGGGCGCTCTGATCGTCCGCGACAATGCAGCTGATAACAAAGGAAAATTCGGCGTATGCAGCGGCGTATGCAGCTTCTTCGGAGGCGGAACCTTCCTGACCATCAATGAATACAGCGAACATAAAGACGCAGCTATGCAGTTTTTGAAATACTGTACATTAAACGATGACACCGCACGCTGGTGGCTGGATGCTTCCGGCGGAGACATGATCAGCAACAAAGCGGTCATCGAAGAGAACAAAGATTACGAAAACGAAGCATTCGGGAACCAGAAAACGTATGAGTTCTTCCTGAATGAAGTGGATAAGATCGATTACAGCCTTGTAACAAAGTATGACGATGCCTGCAAAGATGCATACGGAGCGGCGATCATTTCCGTACAGCAGGGCGAGAAATCGAAAGAAGATGCCTTAAAGGAATTCTATGATGTAGTGATCAACCAGTATCCGGAACTTAAGATTCCAGCCGATGCTCCGATCAACTGACACCTGCCGATGAAATGGAAAACCTGTTGGAGCGCCGCGGTGTAAAACCCGGCGGCGCTTTTGCAGGATTGTGAAAGGAGATGAGAATTTGGCTGCTCATATGAAAAAAGCGGGTGCCGCAAAAAGCGGAGGACTGGTCAGCCGGCGGGACAGAGCCGGGATCTGGTTCTGCCTTCCATTTGTCCTTGTATTTGTCACCTTCAATATCTATCCTGTATTCCGGACGCTTCAGATGAGCTTCATGAATTACAAGGGATTTGGCGCGGAGACGTTTGTCTGGTTTGACAATTATAAACGCGCATTTCAGGATAGGCTGTTCTGGGATGCTTTTTTGAATACTCTCAAAATGTGGGGAGTAAACATTGTGCTCCAGCTGGGGCTTGCGCTGCTTTTAACCATTATTTTTAACGATATGAAGTACCGGATGAAAGGCTTAAGCATTTACCGGGCGCTGTTTTACCTGCCGAACCTCATTGCATGTACTTCGGTCGCGTTCCTGTTCAAAACGCTTTTGGACTGGAAATTCGGCAGCGTAAACCAGATTCTCATGAAAATGGGAATTATTGCCCAGCCGATCAACTGGCTGACGGGCGACGGCCTGACGGCGCAGATGATCGTCGGTGTCGTCGGTGCATGGATGTGGTTCGGAAACAGCTTTATCATGCTGATGGCGGGCGTTCAGGGCATTGACCAGACCTATTTCGAGGCGGCCAATATCGACGGTGCCAACCGCTGGAAAGTATTTACGAAGATCACAATGCCGCTGCTTCGGCCGATCATGCTCTACGTAGCGATCACCAGCCTGATCGGAGGACTCCAGCTTTTCGATCTTCCGTATCTGATCTCCGGAACGACTGGACAGCCGGGACGTTCGCTTTATACGGCGGTGTTCTACCTGTACACCACGGCATTTAAGAACAACCAGATGGGATATGCGGCGGCACTGGCATTTGTGCTGTTTTTGATCATTTCCGTATTCTGTGCGATCGCATTTAAGCTTATGAACAGGAAGGAGGACTAAGGAATGGAAAATCAGACCAGAACAAAAGTAATTAAATTTTTTCTTTATTTTTTCCTCGTTTTTCTGGCAGTCATCTGTTTTCTGCCGTTCTATCTGATGATCATTAATTCCACGCGGTCCGGAACCGAGATCATGAGCGGGTTTTCGCTGCTCGCCGGAGGCAGTCTTATCGATAACTGGAAGATCGTGGTTGACAATATGGAACTCGGAAGGGGATTCTTAAACAGCATTTTCCTTGCCGTATGCAATACGGCGCTGGTTTCCTATTTTTCCGCAATGACCGCTTACGGACTGGCGTATTATAAATTCCGCGGGGCGAAGCTGATCTTTACGGTTATGCTGATCTTCATGATGGTGCCGTCCCAGTTGAGCCTTCTCGGATTTTATGATCTGTGCAACCAGCTCGGCCTGATCGACAGCTATATTCCTCTGATCATACCAAGCATTGCAAGCCCGGCGACGGTATTTTTCCTCCGGCAGTATTATTCTTTCGGTTATGCCGAAAGCGCTTCTGGAAGCGCCGCGTATCGACGGAGCCAGTGAATTGAAGATCTTCCATACGATCGCGCTTCCGATCATGGCTCCGGGCATTGCCACTATGGCGATCGGCTCCTTTATCGGCAGCTGGAACAGTTACCTGATCCCGATGCTGCTTATCAATACGCCGGAAAAACGTCCGCTTCCGGTTATGGTTGCGGAACTGTCCGCTGTCCGTGATATCACGACGAATCTGGGAGCGACCTACCTTGTTGTAGCCATTTCCGTAGTACCGATCATGATCGCTTTCTGTTTCTTCTCGAAGTATATCATCAGCGGAATTTCCGCAGGAAGCGTAAAGGAGTAAAACTATCAGGAAAGCTTCCTGTATACTTTAAATAGGTCAAGAGATTGACACAGAAAAATACCTCAAGTAAATTTAGATTATTACT
>CANQDS010000159.1 GCA_947593655.1 uncultured Lachnospiraceae bacterium
TACGAAACATCAGTCTACGTACTGGCCGGGCAGGGGGAACTGGTGCATATGCTTCCCGGACACGTAAGGCTTTTAAACCGGGAATACGATGATATGCCGGTGTTAAGCGATGAGGGAAAACGGAAGCTGATCAAAAACCTGATCAAAAAGAGCATCAGAAGCGGCGCGCTTTTTTACCGGATCCCGTATCTTGTGAAAGGAGCGTGCTCAACGCTCGCGGCCGGGACGTTTTCTTTAAACAAGCTGACGCGGCGGCTTCTGGCGGATACCGCGGAGCGCTTCGAGGAAACGTATGATCTGGCGGTCGCTTATCTGGAGGGCGGAGCGTCCTTTTATGTGGATGAATACGTCCGGGCGAAAAAAAAGGCCGCGTTCATCCATGTGGATTACTGGCGGGCGGGCTATAACCGGACGCTGGATGCGGACTGCTATCTGCATTTTGACCGGATCTTTGCGGTATCGGAGGAAGTGCGGGGCGCTTTTCTGGAAGCCTATCCGGAATGTGAGTCCCGCACGGAGATCTTCCACAATATCATGAATGAGGACCGCGTCAGGAGACGGGCGGCGGAACCGGGCGGTTTTTCCGACGGTTATCAGGGATTTCGGATCCTTACGGTGGGACGGCTTTATGCGCAGAAAGCGTTTGAGGTTTCGATCGAAGCCATGAAGCTGTTAAAGGAAAGCGGGATCGACGCGCGCTGGTATGTGTTAGGGGACGGCGAGGAGCGGGAGCGCTTGGAGCGGCTGATCGCCCGCTATCACCTCGAATCCGATTTTCTGCTGTTAGGAGCCGTGGATAATCCGTATCCTTACTATGCGCAGACGGATCTGTATGTCCATGCCAGCCGTTATGAAGGAAAGAGCATTGCGGTTCAGGAGGCGCAGGTCTTAGGCTGTCCGATCGTCGTTTCCGACTGCAGTGGCAACCGGGAGCAGGTAAACGACGGCGAAGACGGCCTGTTCTGCGAACTGACGCCGGAGGGCATTCAGGCGGCCGTTCTGCGGCTTTACCGTGATGAGGCGCTGCGGAAGCGATTAGGAGAGGCTGCCGCGGCGCGTCCGCAGACGACAGCGGAGGAATTGCAGAAACTGTATCAGATGGGAGCCTAGTGCTGTCCCACGAACGAAGTGAGCCAATGACAGCACTGGCATCCGACAGTCTATAGAGGAGCATGATTATGGCGGAAAAAGGGAAACGCAAAGATTTACTGATTATCATTCCTGCTTACAACGAAGGGGAGACAATTGAAAATTTACTGGATCAGCTGGAGCAGCCCGAGATCAGCAGCATCGCGGATCTCGTGGTGATCGACGACGGATCGCTGGACAATACCTATTATGTCGTGAAAAAACGGAAACATGCGCTGATCACCCATGTGTATAACTTAGGATACGGAAGCGCCTTACAGAGCGGCTATAAATACGCGGTTCGGGGCGGATACCAGTATGTGATCCAGATGGACGCGGACGGCCAGCACGATGTCTGCAATATCCAGAAACTCTATCAGGCCTTGACGACGCCGGATGAAAACGGAAAATGCCCGGATATCGTGCTGGGAAGCCGCTATATGGAAGGGAGCACGCCGTTTCCGACCGGGATCTTTAAACGGATCGCGATCTCCATGTTCCGGGAGATCATTAGGCTTACGACCGGGAGGCGGGTTTCGGATCCGACGACCGGGCTGCAGGGCTTAAGCAGGAGAGTCGTGCTGTATTACTCCAAATTCAACCATTTTGACGACCAGTATCCGGACGCCAACATGCTGATGCAGATGCTGCTTTTGGGCTTCCGCATGAAGGAGATCCCGGCCGTCATGCATCCGCGGACCGTCGGCGTCAGTATGCATTCCGGCTTAAAGCCGATCCTGTACATGTTCCGCATGGCGATCTCCATGTGGGCGGTCTGGGGGCGCGTGAAGATCTTCAAGATCGATGTAGGCGTTTCGGAGGAAAAATAAATGGCCGGATGGATGAAACATTTTTTTTCCCCGAAACCGGGAAAACAGGACGAGGCAATCCTGCGGTTTTCGGCAAAGATCCCGCAGGAGAGTATCAAAGAGCTTCCCAATCCGGCGTGCGGCTGGTATCAGATCCATACGTTTCCGGTGGAGCAGGCGCCCGACCTCGACGAACTGGGCTGGTGCATTGATCCGGCCGACCGGATCGCGCTGGTGCTGTTCCATATCGGAGCTTACCGGCAGAAACCGCTGGATGAAAGCGCGCTGGAGCATATGCGGGTCGTGCTCGCCTTTTTTTCGGACCGGCAGATCGAAATCGTTCTGCGGATCGTCTATGACAATGAGGGAAAAGGGATGGAGCATGAGCCGAGCTTTTATGACCAGGTTGAGGAGCATATCCGCCAGATCGGGCCGCTGCTTCGGGAATTTTCCGGACAGATCTATATTTTTCAGGGGCTTCTGGTGGGAAGCTGGGGGGAGATGCATACCTCTAAATTCCTTTCGAACGAGCGGCTGACGCGGACGCGGGATCTTCTGCGGGCGTATCTGGACGGACAGACGTTTCTGGCGTTCCGGCGTCCGATGTTCTACCGGCGGCTCTATAAAGACCAAAAGCCGGAGAACCGCGCGGGGCTCTACGACGACGGCATGTTCGGTTCCCCGACGCATCTGGGGACGTTCGGGAACGAAACGCGAAGCCGGGCGGGCTGGGTGAACGCATGGACGCGGGAAGAAGAACTGGATTTTGAGGACGAACTGTGCCAGAATGCGCCGAACGGCGGGGAAGCGGTTCTGGGCGAACAGGAACGTTTTTTGTATACGCTGGAAGAAACGGCGGCGCTTCTTGCGAAGATGCATGTTTCTTATCTGAACCGGGTACATGATGCGCGGGTGCTGGACTGCTGGAAGGAAATGACGTGGGAAAAGAAAGACGCATGGAGAGGAACAGACGGCTGCACCTATATCGGCCGCCATCTGGGATGCCGTTTCCGGATATCCGGCGCAGAGGCGGATTTCCACCGTGATACGGAAAAAACGGGAACTTCCGTGATGCTGACGATCACAGTGCAAAATGACGGGTTTGCGCCCTGCTATCAGGAAGCGGAGGCGTATGTCCGGATCGGGGAAAATACCGTCTGGATCCCTTCGGATGTGCGCACATGGAAAAGCGGCAAAGAAACGATGCTCCTTGTGGATCTTCCGCTCGCGGACGGAGCCGTTTATTTCGGCATCCGCCGCAGCTCGGACGGGCGTCCGATCTATCTGGCGCATGAATGCGAAGAGGACGGGAGCGTAAAGATCGGGGAGTTTCTCATTTAAGAAGAAAACTGCCGATTTCCACCCGGCCGTCCGGATCCTCGGTCCGGTTGGCCATTTGGATGGCTTTTCCGGAGGAGGGATCCGTCATGGAAAGGAAGATCGTATAAGTGCCTGCTTCCAGCGTACGCACCGGAAGGGAGGCCGAAAGCGTCTGGTTTTCGCCGCCGGAGAGCGTGCGGTTCTCCCAGTCCAGCGGAACTGTAAGTGCGGTTTCGCCCGTTTCATCGGCCAGCGTAAGGACGGCGTCGAATCTCCGGTACGCCGGAGCAAAGCCGGTATTGGCGACGGTCAGGGAAAGCGAAGCGGTTTCGTCGCGGAACGTGTCAAATTCCAGCGAAGAATCCGTAACGAGATAGCGGTAGCCCAGATGGGCGCCGATGTAATCGTAGCCGTTTACGCCGGAAAACACGTCGTCTCCGGTGTATACGGACGCTTTCCATTTGTCGAGAACAGCGGCGTCGTGCCCGCCGTTTAAGTAGGTAATGTGCATCCGGGCAAGATCTTCTAACGCCTCCGGGAAATCGTTATAGGGGTTGTCGAGGACGGCTTCCCCGCCGTTCGGGACATAGCGGCAGAGCGCTTCCTGAAACGCAAGCTCTTCTTCGCGTGTTCCTTTGTCGGAAGGCGGCGCATCTGCC
>CANQDS010000160.1 GCA_947593655.1 uncultured Lachnospiraceae bacterium
GACATAAAAAAAGCAGGTTTCATGCGGCCTGAAAGTACTTTTTTAATTATTCAACTGTCAAACTCCCGGGTAAAAAGAATGCGCGAAAGCGCATTCTTTTTTTATAGCTATTTTTCGGAAGGAGTGCTATACTGAAAGCATATCATTTTACACAGGGAGAAAACGGATGCAGACATTGCTGGTTCTTGACCGGAAAGACTATACGCCGGATATGCCGGTATTTGAAAAATATTCCGTCCGCGCCGTGATCCGGAGGAACGGCCGGATCGCCATGCAGAAGGGAAAGAGCGGATATTATAAGATCCTCGGAGGCGGGATGGAGCCGGGGGAGGATTTTGCGGAGGCGCTGATCCGCGAAGTGCGGGAGGAATCCGGGCTTGTTGTGAAGCGCGAAACGATCCGGGAGATCGGCGAGATCCTGGAGATGCGGGAGGATCTCTTTCAGAAAGGAACAAAGTACGTCTGCCATTCCTGTTTTTATTTCTGCGATGCCGGGGAGGAACTCGTGGAAGTGTCGCTGACGGAGAGTGAACAAAAGGAAGGTTTCCATCTGGTCTGGGCCACTCCGGAAGAGATCATTGCGGGGAATCAGGATTATCTCGCCAATCCGTGGATCGACCGCGATACCCGGTTTATCCGGATGTTAAAAGAAAGGATCGTATCATGAGCAAACATAAAGGAAAAATGGTCAAAAAGCAGATTCCGGAGGAAATGACGGTCAATGTGAAAAACGGGCAGCTCGAATCCCTGCTGAAGCAGTATACGGCCGAGAATACGGCGGAGAATCTTGGAAAGCTTGTCACCTGCATCCACCACAGCCGCGTGCTGATCCCTGCCACTCTGAATGAAAAGAAGCAGCCGGTTCCGTGCCTGATCAAAAATACAAACGGCGGGACGTTTATGCCAGTGTATACCTCGAAGGGGCAGATCCCGCAGGATGCGAAGAGTCCGGGCATCCTGAATATGCCGTATATCGCGATCAACCATATGGCATTGACACCGGAATTGCAGACGGCCGGGATCGTGATCAATCCGTTTTCCGACAATCTGATCTTTAAGCCGGAGCTGCTGCAGCGGATCGAGGAAACCGAGCAGAAGCTCCGGCAGCAGAAGCAGGCGGGCGTGCAGAAGAAAACGGTTCAGCTTACGGAAGAACAGTATCTGGTCTTTGAGCGGAACCAGTTTGAATTCCGCTTCCTTCCGGGATGCCTGTTTCGGGAGGGCGGCGCGTTTATCGAAGAACTCTGCGGGAAGAAAGAGGAATATATCGACCGGCTTTACGAGGAATCCTATCAGCAGAAGCGGATGTATCCGTATCTGCCGGAAGAGTTTTCCGTGATGATCATGAATATTTCCGAAGAGCTTTTGATGGCGAGCATCGATCTTCCGGCGCGCGATATGGGTGCAAATTCCTGCCTGCGCATTTATATCGCCTGGAACGGGCAGGAGCAGAAGGGAAGGTATTTCACCATTGAACGGGGGCGGGAGCATCCGGTGCTCGGCGAACTGACTTCCAACGGGAAACACATCGATCACGGGGAGGCGCCGGCGGAAGGGGCGCAGCTGCAGAAGGTCATCGATCTGATCGAAGACGAACGCCGGCATACTTCATAGTTGTGGTTGAAGAAGCAAAGAATGCGTGCTATAATGGCATGGAAAAACAGATAAGGAGATTGTCAGGATGAAGGAATTTTTAAAGAGGATCAAGGCGGATTTTATGCTGTCTTCTCTTCTGTGCATTGTGCTTGGGATCGTATTTATCGTCTGGCGCGAAGCGACGATCAATGCGATCGGAACGATCATGGCGGTTCTTCTGATCATCGTCGGGATCGTCTATATCGGGAGTTTCTTTCTGGAGATCGTGACGCAGGGGATTTCCGTAGTGGTCGGTGCGATCATTGCGATCATCGGTGTCTGGATCCTGCTGCAGCCGTCGATCATCGTCAGCCTGATCCCGATCGTGATCGGAGTTGTGCTGATCGCGCACGGCATCCGCGATATGAAGGAATCTCTGGATGCGAAGAGATACGGTTATGAATCCTGGGGCGTAGGGATCCTGCTGGCTGTGATCAGCCTTGCGTTCGGGGTTATCTGCATCGTCGATGCGTTCGGAGTGCTGGAGGTTGCCTCCGTGATGATCGGGATTGCGCTGATCTACAACGGCATATCGAATATATGGATCGCTTCGCGGGTTTACAAGTCGGCGAAACAGTACGCGCAGGAGCAGGATGCGATCGATATTGAATTTAAGGATTGAGATGACGGAATATGCGGCAGATGGAATTTAAAATGGAAAGGCCCGGTCTGGTGAAAGCCGGAGATCGTCTTTCCGTCACGGAAGGCAGGCTTCCGACCTCTTATTATTATACGCTGGAACATGCGATCGCGATGTCCGGCAATTATGAGGTCAGCGAGCGGCTGAAGTCCCGTGAGGGAGTCGTCGCCGATGTGAAAGAAACGGAAAAAGGTTTTTTTGTTACGATGGAATTTGATGAGTAGGCCGGGGGCTGTCGCACGAAGGAACAAAAAGCGCGGGGGTATGGTGTCATATCCTGTGCGTTTCATCCTTATTGCGGCAGCTTCTTATCATATCATACAGGCGGTGCGGCCGGGAAATGCTGTGAAAAATGAAAGTTACGGTTTTCAAAGGGGAAAGCCTCTGGGAGGCGCTGAAAAAACAGAATATCATTCTGGCGCGTCCCTGCGGCGGAAACGGAACGTGCGGCCGGTGTGCGGTGGAAACGGCCGGATTCGGGAAAGTCCGTTCCTGCCGGTTCCGTCTGCCGGGAACCTATGAAGTAACGCTTCCAAAGCAGCAGCAGTTTACCGCGGTCGGGAAGATATGGGATCCTGTCTGCGAAGAAAAAACCGGCTGGGATGAGCACCCCGCTGCTGCCGTGGATATCGGAACGACGACAGCTGCGCTGCTTGTCTGCTTTCAGGGGAAGCAGATCTTCCGCAGTTTTACGAATCCGCAGCGGAGCATGGGTGCGGATGTGATGAGCCGCATCCGGGCGGCTTCGGAGGGAGAGGCGGCTGCGCTGCAGAAGCTGATCGGGGAACGGTTCGAGGAAGAACTGCTGTCCGCGGTGCGGGAACTCTCCGGAGAAGAAACCGTCTGCCGGGTGATCATCGCCGCCAACACTACGATGATCCACCTTTTTTCCGGCTGGCCCTGTGAAGGGCTGGGAAGGGCGCCGTTTACGCCGTTTTCCTTGGAAAAAGAAGAGCGGCGGAAACAGGCGGGGAAGAACCTTTGGCTGGAGGAGACCATACTGCCGGGGATCTCGGCGTTTATCGGAGCGGATATCGTAAGCGGCATTTACGCGGTCGGCATGGCGGAAGAAAACGAACCGGTGCTGCTGCTCGATCTGGGAACGAACGGAGAGATGGCGCTCGGCTGTGCGGACGGGATCCTGACCGCATCTGCGGCGGCGGGACCGGCGTTTGAAGGAAGCCGTCTGGCGGTAGAGATCCATGCGTCCGGCGTTTTCCGCTGTTTTTGCGCTTTGCGAAGCGCGGGGATCATCGATGAGACGGGGCTTCTCTGCGAGCCTTATTTTACCGGAGGATTTCCGGTGGGGGAAATCGGAGGAATGGAAGATGCGGGGGATGATCTGCGCATCACACAGGAGGATATCCGGCAGTTTCAGATGGCCAAAGCGGCGATCCGTGCCGGAATCGAGATCCTTCTGAAGGAGTACGGGATTACCGCGCAGGATGTGAAGCAGGTCTATCTGGCCGGCGGCATGGGGTATTATCTGGATCCGCAGGATGCCGCCGCCGTCGGGCTTTTTCCGGAATGTTTTCTGGAAAAGACGTCTGCCGCGGGAAATACGGCGCTGCTCGGCGCGCTCCGCTATGCGAAGGAGCCGAAAGAGTGGGC
>CANQDS010000161.1 GCA_947593655.1 uncultured Lachnospiraceae bacterium
CAGTATCTGTATTCCGATGATGATTTTTATCATTTCATGGACGTGGAGACTTATGATCAGATCGATCTGACGAAGGATTCCGTCGGAGATGCGCTGAAGTATGTCAAAGAGAATGAAATGGTGAAGGTCTGCTCCCACAAAGGCAGCGTATTCGCAGTAGAGCCGCCTCTGTTCGTAGAGTTGAAGATCACGGAAACCGAGCCGGGCTTTAAGGGCGATACCGCAACCGGCGCGACGAAGCCGGCAACCGTGGAAACCGGCGCTGTCGTATACGTTCCGCTGTTTGTCGAGCAGGACGATGTGATCAAGATCGATACCCGTACCGGGGAGTATCTTTCCAGAGTATAACAAGAGTATAGCAGCCGGATCATTGAGCTTTGTATGTGGCGGCACATGCTCCGGAAAGCAGATCAAAACGGATAAGAGAAGGAATGGAAGTGCAGAGCTTTGCGGGTTAGCGGGGCTTTGCACTTTTTTAAATTAGTAGAGTTTTATATTGACGGAACATTGGAGAGGTGTCTAAGGAAGATATAATGAGGTTATTCGGAAAATGGCAAGGAACCGCAAAATTTAATGTGAATTCTATTGTAAAAATAGATGTTTTTTTCTATAATTGAAGTGAGGCAGAGGCCACGGATTTTTAGAGATAGAGGTGTTAAAGTGCAGGACGATACAAAACAGATAGGGGAAGTTAGGGCAAAGCGTACCGCGAAAAACAGCGTATTCCTAGACCTTTTTCAAGATAAGAGTTATCTGCTGAAACTTTATAAAACGCTCCACCCAGAGGACGCTGCGGCGACAGAGGATTCGCTTACAAATGTGACGATTACAAATGTATTGACGGATAATCTGTATAATGATTTAGGCTTTATTGCTAATGATAAGCTGATGATACTTGTGGAAGCACAGTCTACATGGACAGTGAATATTTTAGTAAGAGTTTTGCTGTATCTGGCGCAGAAGCTATCACGAATATTTCCAGCGTACCTGTCAAGACTATTACAAAAGCAGGAAAATAAATATGCCGAGGCCTGAGCTTTATGTGATCTTTACGGGAAACAAGGGGCGGAAACCCAATGAAATATCTTTGTCGAAAGAGTTTTTCGGGGGTGCGGATATAGATATTGAGGTAAAAGCGAAGGTTATCTATGAAAGCGATACAGATGACATAATCAATCAGTACATTATTTTCTGCAAAGTTTTTAATGAGCAGACAAAAGAGCATGGCATGACACAAAAAGCAGTTACGGAAACGATCCGTTTATGCAAGGACAGAAATGTCTTAAGGGAATATTTAGCGCAGAGAGAAAAGGAGGTTATGACGATTATGATGAGTTTCTTTGATGAAGAACAGATCATGGAATCATTTATCAGAAGCGAAAGGCATGATGCAGACAGAGAAACAGCAGAAAGAATGATAAAAATGGGAAAATTATCACTTGATGAAATTGCACTATATGTTCCCTCATTATCATTAGCCGAATTAAAGGAACTTGAAGCGGAGGTTATGCAGTTAGCATAATCAACAAACAATTTCATATCAAAATGACAGTGCAAAGGCGCATGGAACAAAAAGATGTAAACCATGCGCTTTTTTGCCGGTTTTGCATCATGTCTTTTCTGTAATATCCGCGTCTTCTTCCGATTCCGTTTCCGTATCCGGGGGGGTAGTTTCCTCTTGCCGGTATTCCATGATATCTTCCACCTTGCAATTTAAAATTTCACAAAACACGCCGATGGTATGCGTACTGACGCTTTCGTTCCGCTTCAGGCGCGTAAGCTGTCCGGGGCTGATATGGAACCGCTTGATCAGCGCGTACTGCGATATTCCCTTTTCCTTCATGGTAATCCACAATTTATCATATACGATCATTTTTTTCATCCTTTTCTTGCATATTAACCGAGGACGGTATATAATCATATTGACCAATATCGGTTAATACTGAGAAAGGAGACTTTAAAACAATGAGCGAAGCAGTAAAGAAGAACCTGACGTTGTCCCAGGAGGCTGTTTCTGCGCTGGAAAAGCGTATGCAGGAACTGTCTGCACAGGGTGTTAAGGCGGAGGAAAAGGCATCCGGCGAACTGAACATCAGCGGATGCGCTTCGGGCTCCTGCATGGCATGGGCCTAAGAAAGAAACGCGGTGGAAAACGGTCAAGCGGGGCAGAAGAGTCCTGCCTGGCCGTTCATCGTTTTATGAATTGAATAGGAAAGAAGGATTACGATATGAGAAAGAATCTGGATCGCTATATGAACCGGAAAGGGACAAAGGTGGTCATTCTGACGCTGACGAACAGCTGCAATTTAAACTGCGTCTATTGCTATGAACATAATAAAGAAGTGCGGAGCATGGAACTGGAAACGGCGTTAAAGATCGTGGAGCGGGAAATGACGTTAGGGGACGGTTCCGATTTTGTCTGCGTCTATTATTTTGGCGGGGAACCGTGTCTGGAGTTTGATAAGATCAAAAAAATACATGCCTTTTTAAAGAGCCGGACATGGCCGAAAGGCTGGTTTTCCTTTATGACGACGAACGGAACGCTGGTGCATGAAGAAGTGCAGCAATGGCTGCTGGAAAATGACGATACGATCGAAATATATGTGAGCCTGGACGGTACGAAAGAGATGCAGAACAGGAACCGTTCAGGCTCTTATGATAAAATCGATGTGGATTTCTTTGTAAAACATTATCCGTTTGCCAAAATGACGGTGACGGAACAGACTCTGCCGCATCTGGCCGAGGGTGTGATCAGCCTGCACGAAAGAGGTTTTGAAGTTTCCGCCAATCTGGGGCACGGCGTCCGCTGGGAGCCGGACAGCCCGCAGATTTTTGCCGGGCAGCTGCAGATCCTTTCCGATTATTACCGCGAGCATCCTGAAATAAAACCAGCCAATACCTTAAATCTGCCGATCCTGGATCTGGAGCCGGGTACGCAGAACCCGCGGCGTTTCTGCGGCGTCGGCCCGATGATGCGCTCTTATGATACGGACGGCCGGGCGTATCCATGCCATGCGTTTGCACCCTTAAGCATAGGGAAAGAGAAAGCGGCCGCCGCGGAAAAACTGGATTTTTCCTGTCCGCTTGCAATGGAGGAACTGGATGAAAAATGCAGGAATTGTCCGGTGATCGGTTACTGCCCGACCTGCTACGGCATTAATTTTGCGGCGTCCGGCAACGTTTACCGGATACCGGAAGACCATTGCCGGATGATGAAGGTGCAGTTTCTGGCAAATGCAGCGTTTAAATATCAGCTGTACGAGGACGGACGGCTGGAACTGACGCCGGAACAGGAACTGAAATTTCTGCGGAATATAAAGGCGGTTCAGACACTGGCGGATTCTTAAGAGCGGAGGATGTCATGGAATCGGTAAGTTATATCAGGAGGCATATGCCGTTATGGGACGGATGGGAACTGGGCGGTTTTCTGGGAAGCGGCTCTTTTGGAAATGTCTGGCTGGCGGTGCGCGGGGAGCGCGGGAAAAGAGAAGAGGCGGCTATTAAAGAAGTGGTCGTGCCGCCGGCGGGCGCGGGAACCATAGAATCGGCGTGCCTGCAGGGACTGGATCTGGAAAATGCAAGAGCGTATTTTGCCGGGGCGCTGGAGGAAACGATCGAGGAGGCCAAACTGCAGCACGCCCTTTCCGACTGCCGCAATATTGTGGCTTTCCGGGATTATCAGGTAAGGGAACTGGACGGGGAAGATGAATTTGGCTGGGTATGCTATATTTTCATGGAGAAAGCAAAGGCGTTTTCCGAATACCTGATGGAAAACGGGATTGACGTATCCCGGCTGATCCGGCTGGGGATCGACGTCTGCCGCGCGCTGGAACGGTGCAGGGCTGCGGGGATCGT
>CANQDS010000162.1 GCA_947593655.1 uncultured Lachnospiraceae bacterium
GCTGCACTTCATCGAAAAACAGGTACATTCTTCGACCCGGAAGGATTCTCTCCTTCACATATTCATAGAAGCCCCTGGAATCCATGTCCGGCAGCCCCATGGATTCAAAATTCATTTCAAGAATCTGGTCGTCTTTCACACCGCAGTCTCTCAAATGATTTGCCATCAGTTTCATCAGGCTGGATTTTCCACAGCGCCTAATCCCGGTTATCACTTTAATCATTTCCGTATCCTGAAACGCGATCATCCGATTCAAGTAGAGATCCCTTTTTTTCAGGGTTGTTTTCAACATTTTTTCGACACCACCTTTCACACGAATATCATATCACAAACTCCCGGAAAAATCAATTTTGTAAATTCAATTCTACAAATTCCAAGATAATCAAGATTTTATAAAACAAAAAACACAAAATTCGACATTTTGCAATGCCTTAAAAGCAACTATTTGTTCCTCATGGTTTTCCAGCTCCACCAAAGAAGCGGCAACCCCAGAAGAAGATCCAAGACCAGGATTGCCGCTGCCCATTTTTTCATAGAAAGCTCCCAAAACAGACTTCCTTGTTACACTATATGTCACGTTTTTCCTTTATGCAGACTACATACCATTGTAATTCTCATACCGCCAACGCAGGAAATCTCGGTTTGTAAAATCCGGAATAACCATTCTCGGCGGAATGGATGCGCCATAATCCATCCTGGCTCTGGAAGATAATTCAATGACACCGTCCGGTGTGATCCGCAGATGTCCCGTATCAAAAAGCGTATGAATGTCCGTTCGCATGGCGAAACCGTTTGCAACGGTATCTTCTCCATTGTATTTAAACGGCTTAATGTGTGCAGCTTCTAAAATTTCAGGCATTACGACGTTGGTGATCACACATCGCCCACACGCCTGTAAAACCGCTTTTCGGAAGCTGGCTTGATTTCCGCGAGCGGCCCTTACCCTTTGAACTCTCTTTCTCTCTACTTCATCGGCATAGCTTGCCATACGCATATTTTGCAACCGGGTCAACAAGGATTCCTGTCTGACATTCTGTGAAAGGATCTGTAAAATCTCATCCGCAAGATAATCACAAATGGCGTACTGCTCGCTCATGCGGTCATGTCCTTCCTTCTTCTCCATATAACCATAGTTTGACAAGAAAAGCAGGTATTCTCTGGCAATTCGGATATCGTTTGCACCTGGAGTGCAGTCCGGCCATTGCGATAGATCTATCTCCCCACCTCTATGCCATAAAATAAAATGAACATAGTCCTGTAATTCTGCGTGACAGCCGGATAACGGAATGATAATTCTTACAAGCTCTTCGGTAGTCAGATACCCCTCTCCACGTTTGAGAAGCTCGCACTCTATTTCCAATAGGAGTTTCAGCGGGTAAAGTATAAGACCGTGCCTCAGCCACGCTTCACACTCATCCTGCGGCTGTATCTGCAGATTGGGCAAGCAGAAGGTCTGTACCGTAATCGCCGCAAATTCCGCTTGCGATATTTCCCGATCTGCAACCTTTCGACCAAAATCGGTCAGCTCGATAACACCGGAACGATTCCCGGGAGCGATTAAATTTACCGCCCGCCAATACTGACCGGAATTTCGTATCAAATTTCGTTCACCCGTTCTTCCTGCCAAATCCACCCCTACGGAATCCATGGTATCTTTGGATAATTCAACCATCTCTTTCGAAAACTCTTCCGAACTATACTTTATACCGGCATTTTGTTTTTCGAGTTTTCTCATCCGGGAAAGCACCCCCAAGAGGATCACCGGATCATTCAATCCCTCCGTACATTGTAGACATGCCCATTTCCATTTAAAATTGGGAAAGGGTTTGGTGGGAATAAAGTTTTTAGATAACATAGTCCTCTCCTCAGTATTGATGAAACATATTCGCCACGGAAAAAGCAAGCAACGGAGGTACCGCGTTTCCGATCTGCCGATAGACGGAAGAACGGTTCCCGAAAAAAACATAATCCAACGGGAAGCTTTGAACCGCGGCTAATTCCCGGCAGGACATCCTGCGCTGGGAATTCGGATGCGGCAGGATAACCACACCACCCTTGTTATCGCCTCTTGCAGTCACTGTCGGGGCCGGCTTATCCGGGTCAAGCTGACGGTGCCCCAGATAACCGTTAAAGTTCAGCTTATACCTTGAATATTCGTGGTTCGGCAGATTGTTTGGCAAATCAGGGTCTGGTATTGTAGCCATTACCTCGCCGACGCTCCTCCAGCGGGGCAGTCCATCCGTCCCATCCCTGCTATGCGTGGGGGACGGATATGGGTATTCAAATTTCACATCGTTTCGGACACCAACGATAATCACACGTTCCCGTGTCTGCGGTACCCCATAATCGGCAGCATTCAAAATTTTATATTTTACCCTGTAGCCCAGCCCCGTGAAGTCATCCAGAATCATTTGAAACACTTTTCCCTGCGCCAAATTCGTGATTCCCTTCACATTCTCGGCGAGAAAAAATTTAGGCTTCTTCGCATGGATCATGCGTATCAATTCCCGGTACAGTACGTTTCTCTCATCGGATTCATGCCGCTTGGTATTTGCAACAGAAAAGCCCTGGCACGGAAAGCCCCCGATGATGATATCGCAATCCGGAACATCCTCCGCCGCGACCTTCGAAATATCTTCACAAAGAATGTGGCTTCCTAAATTGTACCGATAAGTCTCAACCGCATCCTCATAAATATCATTTGCCCAAAGGATTTCATGTCCAGCCATTTTAAAGCCAAGGTCAAGTCCACCAGCCCCGCTGAATAGGGAAACTACCTTCATATTCCTTCCTTCTCCAGTCTCTTTAATTCTTCCCCCAATCGCTTTGCAAACTTCACCGGCACGGCATTTCCAATCTGCCGATAGCAGGCGTTCATGGTCCCCACAAAATAAAAGGTTTCCGGAAACGTCTGTACACTGGCACTCTCCCGGATGCTCAATCTGCGCTTACCATTGTAATGCGGGATTGCACAAACACCGCCTTTGCCATTTCCACGCGCTAAGACGGTGGGAGAAGGCTTGTCCGGATCCGTCCGCCGATGCCCGGTAAAGTTTCGATATTCCACCTTGTAAGCAGAATAGACATGATTCAGTACCGTGTTTTCCTCATCCGGGTCAGGAAAATGGCCTATCGCCTCTTTGATCGAAATCCAGGAGGGCAAATCCTTTCCATCTTTCGAATGGGTAGGTTCCGGAAAATGAAACAACAGGGAATCTCCCAGATCCATTCGCTGCCCTATGATAATCACTCTCTGCCGGGTTTGCGGCACACCGTAATCTGCCATATTGACGAGCTTCACCGATACAATATAACCGGCGCTCTCAAAATCTGCGATGATCTGCCGGATCACTTCCCCCTTCCCAAGACTCAAGATCCCCTTTACATTTTCTGCAAGAAAGAATTTGGGTTGTTTTGCTTTAACAATATTGTAAAAAGACAAATAAAGTTGGTTTCGTTCATCTTCCGGTGCCCGCAATCTGTTTGCAAGAGAAAACCCCTGACACGGGAAGCCTCCAACGACCACATCTGCATCCGGCAGACCATCTATCTCTATATTCTTTATGTCATCACAAATTATGTGAGAACCAATATTCTTCCTGTACGTTGCGACAGCGTCCTTATCAATGTCATTCGCCCAGATAACCTCATTCCCGGCAGCTATAAGCCCAAGATCAAGACCGCCGGCTCCGCTGAACAGCGAAATGATTTTCATAACTTTCTCCTTTAAAGCCTCTGCTTTTAACGGCAATATTCCTGCGCCAGCAGAATTATTATACCACCTGCGCAGACCGGGAAGCGCTGCGGAGCAGCATTTACCGGGCAAGCGGTGGATTGCCTGGGGTAATG
>CANQDS010000163.1 GCA_947593655.1 uncultured Lachnospiraceae bacterium
CATCAACTGTATTGCCCGCGCTGTCCTTCTTTGCAAGGTCTGAAGCATAATCGGATGCGTAACTGCTCCCCAGCCCATTCAAAATATCTGCCAGATATGCATCAAAGTGCGCGCCGTTTCCGTCACCGTAGCCGAAAAGCGTATTTTCACCCTGTCCGCCGTCAAGCTGGTCAAATGCACCAATATTCTTAGATGCACTCTTGCAGACAAGGACAAAATCTTCAATACTGGTGATTGTCGCTGTATTAGAAGCTTCATCATAAATAACCCATTTCCTGTCTGTATTCAGGGCATCGATATAATCCTGCGCGGTTTCATATGTCCCGGAAAGCGCACCTCCGCCTACGGTTTCGTTGCGGGTAATATCATCTATATCTTCATAGGACTGCCCCGCAGACGCATTTCCGATTTCGGGCATCTGATCGTCCGGTTCTGCTCCTTCACCCAAGAAAGGCTTTTCCCCGCCAAAGTCTCCCATGTCACCGTCAGGATGCCTACCGCCATCAAGCATAGGTCTTTCTCCGCCAAAGTCTCCCATGCCGCCGTCAAGCATAGGTGCGTTTGAAGAACCAGAAGATGCATCATAAGGAAACTCTGTATCGGAAAGGAAATTGTTTAATGCGCGCTCTATAACCGTTTTCATATAGTCATAGTAGCTGCCCTCCTGATAGATGCCGTCAGCAGACTCGCTCAATGTGAGAACCTCCCCCTCTGGGTCTTTGATCCCCGCTTCATTGATATACGCCGCAAATGCTTCGGCCAGCTTATCGGAAATTTGCTGCTGCTCATCGCTGAGTCCGCTTCTTGTAACACCCATCATCCATTCATAAGCCTCATCCGCCGAGTCAAGATTTGTGATCGGACACCAGCACATAGAACCCAGAACGGAATCACTGACGCCTGATACTGCACCGATTTCCTCAAGATATACATCATACAGGCTGCTGTCCCCCGTGGAGCCCATAAGCGCGGATTGGGCTCCACCACCGCTCATACCAAATGTAAAAATGCTCTCAGCGCTGCCGGGAATCGTATCGTCTGAATAGCGGATATATCTGATGGCCGCCTTTAAATCCGTAACTCCTGCAGGCGCGCCAGCATCCCTGCCGCGACAGCCTGCGTGGACGTAGACAAATCCCTCTCCCGTATATTCGGCAAAGCTGGAATAGGAAGTCAGCGCGGACATGGCTGAATACCCCGGCGTGTTGATCGGCATAACAATCGGAGCTGTTTCTGCCGTATAACCGCCTACCTTTTCAGAAAGGTTTATTTCACAGGTATAAGTGCCGTCCCCGTTATCCTCCGCATTCATATACGCACCGGGTACAAATATGGCAAGCGTTTCATAAGCCGTATCAGCAGGATTTTCGCAGTAAGGAATTCCGATCTGATAGTACACATCATCCTCCGAATTGTACTGCCATGCCTTATTGTCAACTTTCGACAGACTCGTCTCGATCTCTGTCGGTCCGCTTTCCGTGTTATTGGCAGACGGACTTTCAGACGCACCATTTGGGCTTGCGCAGGCGGAAGTCCAAAAAGCCATAATCGCAGCCATAAAAACAACAACTAATTTCTTTTTCACAGAATAACCATCCCTTCCTTTTTTGATTGCTTCAGTTTAACAGCTATTCCTTAAACCAACCTTAAACCCATCCTCAAAAAAATAAAAAAATGCGGCACCTCCACATGAATTGTCACCTATTATTAAATTATTTACGCTGCACCATACGGAGTGTACCCGTTAATTGTGGAATCTTCTGCGGTATGGTACAATGACCTTATTCGAAGCAGCAAGCGGCCGATAGGTTTTTTAGATAATTAGGTACCCTCTGAAATAGCAACCACACTATATCCATCAAAACAACTATAGGGGTTTTGGATCAATTCCACCGTTATTTTGCGCTTTTGCGTGGAGTCTGTTCCATCATACCCTGTCTCAAAATCCGCGGTGACGATCACTCCGTCCTCTGTCTCCTCGTAACTATATGCGGAAATCCAGCCGTAATTAAACGAACTGGCAGCATCATTTCTATTTATGGGCTCACCCGCCTGAGACGAAAAATCCACTTCTGTACCCGTAAGCGAATATTGAATATAATTTAGTTGATCCACACGGATCTTCCCGTTATCTTCCTCTGCGATCCGATCCAAATAATCAAACGATGCCCTTGAATTTTGAATAAACCGGGCAATAAAAATTTCTTTCCAGCTCTCGCTGTGGACAACCGTCTGATCAAAATGGTCATAGCTGAGCGCTAACTGCGTAATGGCGGTTTTTAAATTTTCCCCCATCGAAAATTCTGCGGGGTATTCCTGTTTTTGAATTCCCAGTGTTTCATAGTCAATATTATCCTTTGGTATTTCTGATATATGGAGTTCTGCAGCACTGTCCGAACCGTTTACCGGATGATCCTCTAAGCTTTTTGTTGGGCCGCAGGATGTAAGAATAAATAATACAGCGCTTATGATAACGATTGACATTGTTCTTTTCATGGATAATGCTCCTCCCGCTTCCTGTTGTGTGATCTGTCATTTCCAAAATGTCATTGGGAATGCGTCCTCGTCAGAACGCAAAAGGAAAATCCATTGTTTTCCCTATGTACCAGGTGTATGCTCCATCCGGCGCCTCCGTAATTGTAAAGCTTGCGCCGTCCCATCCGTTGATTTTCAGGATTCCCTTTATCGCTCTGGTACCTGAATCATTGGATGTGAAAGACAGTTCTCCCTTTCCATTGTCAACAACGGTTCCCCTGATTTCCCCCATTCTGAAAAGGGAGAAAACGGCTTCATCGTCCCCTGCTTCTCCCTGCCGGATAACCAGGGAGCTGTAGATATCGCCTGTCCCCTGATTGTCTACATACAGACCATACTTTTTTTCAGGCATGGCAAAGGACTCCTCTTTTACCTTCGCCAGTTCATTCGCAAGAACATAAGCCCGGTTCCTGGTAATGCTTTCCAGACAGGCATTTACAAGCATGGGATACAGACTGCCGTTTTCTTCGCTGGACCCTATGAGTTCATAGACCGCTCCTTCTTTCATGCTGATCCATTTCCTTTGATCCGCAAGGATCTTCTCCTTTGTCTGCTGATCGGCAGAATTGCTGAGCCTGCTCCACAGGTTATTTAATTCCGTATCCCATATGGTATAAAACCACTGAGACGACAGATTCATTTCGCTCTGGGTTTGAGCCTTCTCCGCCAGCAGTTTGTACTTCTGAATCATCGTCTCAACATTCTCCAACTCATTTTGCAGGGAAGTTGAGCTGGATACCACCTGGTCAATCTCTGCCTGGATCTTCTCCGAATAATCATGTGTGAAATCCACTTCCAGATCATCCCTCCATTCGGTATCATTGTTTTCGTTATTTACAGAAGCCGTTTGTTCCTCGGCAACAGCAGCATAATGCTCCGGTGTGGATTGACCGGATTCGCGCATTTCAGATGGGGAGGTCTGTGGTATATCCGAAGCGCTTTCTTCCGGCGGCTTACGATCACTTCCGGTATTTTCCATTGGAACAGGAGCAGCCTCTGTTCCAGTATCCGGTTTCGCAGAACAGGCCGATAGCAAAATGAAACAGATCAAACTCAGCAAAATGATTTTATAGTGTCGTGCCATTTTTATCCTCCTCGTGATATCCTTTTCCTTTTTCGTACTTTCTTTATACCACAGGCGCAGAACGGGAAGCGCTGCGAAGCAGCATTTACCGGGCAAGCGGTGGGCTGCCAGGTATAATGCGCCGCGTAAGCGGCGGTAAGCCGGTGGAACCGGCTGCGATTCTGCGTCAGCAGAATCATTGTACCAAGCCGCTAGCGCGGCGGCTAGCCCCAA
>CANQDS010000164.1 GCA_947593655.1 uncultured Lachnospiraceae bacterium
ACAGATGCGAATAACTCCACCATGGAAGAAATGCTGAGATCGAAAGGCGGCAACGCCTATTTTATTCTTCAGCGCTGATGAAAGAGATGCTGGATTGCAATGACAGAAGATCTATGGTAAGATGGAATTAATATAGCGGAATTGAAATACGGTTTCATGATAAAATCTTATAAAAAACGGAGCGCGGAGGAAGCGGTATGAAACAGATGTATGGTTACAGCAGGAATGGGGATGCCGATGAAGCCTTAAAAGGCATTTCCGATCCAAAAGCGGTTATTTTTATCTCGGGAAAGGAACAGGCAGAATCAGCAGCGGCAGCGATCGAAGAGGCATTTCCGGAAGCAGCGGTGATCGGCTGCGTTGGAAAAAGCTATGCCGGGAAGAATGTCTATGAAGACGGATTGCTGGTAATTGGTTATACCGGCGTAGAAGCGGTTGCGGGTGTGATCGAAAATGTCGGTTCGATGCCGCTGGCAAGTATCGAAGCCATTAAAGCCAATGTTAAGAAGATACAGGCGGGAAAGGATAATACGGTATGCGTGGATTTTGCTACCGGCAATGATGCGGAGCTTGTAACGACGATGAACATTGCGCTGCTGCCGAAAGGGATTTCTTTAGTGGGGGGGGACGGCATGGGAAGATACCGTGATCTGTAACGGGAAGGTATATCACGATGCCAGCGTTTACCTGCTGTTAAAAAATCTGACCGGAAAGATCAAAGCTTACAAGGAAAATCTCTATGACGCACATGACAACAATGTGCGCTGCATTGCTACGAAAGTCGATCCGGAAACCTGTGCGATCTATGAGCTGGACGGCAGACCGGCGCAGCAGGTCTATGCGGAGACGATCGGTTATAAAGGCAGCGATCTGGCGGGGCAGACGCTTTTTTATCCGCTGGGGCGTATGATCGGCGACGAATGTTATCTGATCTCCCTGAAAGAACCGGCCGGGAAAGACGGATTTATCTGTTACAAGAAGGTCAACTTTATGGACATTATTACGATCATGGAACTGAAAGACATGCACATGATCAATGAAGATACGATCCAGCAGATACGAACCGCGTTTCCAAAGATTCAGGGTATGTTTTCCGTCAATTGTGTTTTCCGCCATGACCTGTTTCAGAAAAAGCATTACGAAGAAACTTATCTTGACATGATGAGTGCAGTTGGATCTCATGCGGGCATGATCGGTCTTGGGGAGCATTTTAATACGCAGCATGTCAACCAGACAATGTCAGGCTTTGCATTTGATTAAAATATGCCGGGAGGAGAAGAGAAGATGGGATTATTTAAAAAGAAAGAAACAGCGGCGGATGTGTCACAAGGACCGGAACCGGCTTTACCGGCGGAGCGGACCCAACCGCTTATCGTAGGTTCTGAATACGTCAGCGACCGGTACCATGAGATCATGAAAGAAGAAGTTCTGATCCAGGAACAGATTAAAAAGATACAGAATAATTTTGGGGAAGTAATCGACAGCATCGGAAATCTGGGCTCTATCATAGGCGCATCAAAAGATGCGCTGGCGGATACGGCTGAGATGGCCCATAATTTTCTCAATGTCAAAGATAATATTTATGAATCGGTAAAAGACGTCAAAACAGAACTGCACGCCTTAAAAGACCGTTCGGATCAGGTGATCGAGAATTTTGAGGTCATGAATGAGACGTTTCAGGAACTGTCGCATTCGGTAGATGAGATCAAAGACTGCATGAATGGGATCATTGCCATAGCAAACCAGACGAATCTGCTTTCCCTGAATGCGTCTATCGAAGCGGCGCGCGCGGGGGAAGCGGGAAGAGGTTTTGCCGTTGTAGCGGATGAAGTCAGAAATCTTTCCGAACAGATCAAACTTTTGATCGGGGACGTCGGAAAGAGCATTGAAAATGTACAGATCGGAACGGATAAACTGAATCATTCCATCGTTTTCTCCAAAGAGGCGTTGACTGATACGTTCCAGCAGATGGAAACTACATTTGAAATTGTAGAAGAAGTGCAGAATTCCGCTTCCGGCATGGATGAAGCCTGCGAAAAAGTAGAAGCTTCCGTACAGCATTCCAGCGATGAGGTGACCAGGATCGAGCAGTTCGTGGCGGATTCGCAGAAATCTTATGACAGAGTGGCGGAATGCATTGAAGACATCAATGTACATGAGAATTTAAAGGGCGTCGTATTTGAGGATATGTCCAATATTCTGCACCAGTTTGTCCCGATCGTAAAGAGCATTACAAAATAACTGCAAGGCGGATGGCTGAAAAATATGAATGAAATCCGGTAAAAAACTGTTGAAAAATATCTTAAAAATATTTTAAATAATATTGACAAAGGGACTGATTCTGTAATATAATATAATCTGCGTCATGAACGCGGAGCTGGAACAGATCCTGTCGGGGTGTGGCTCAGTTTGGCTAGAGCGCCTGGTTTGGGACCAGGAAGCCGCAGGTTCGAATCCTGTCACCCCGATCGTCCTGCAGGTGTAGTTCAATGGTAGAACACCAGCCTTCCAAGCTGGATACGTGGGTTCGATTCCCATCACCTGCTTTCTGCTGTGTGTCCGTAGCTCAGCTGGATAGAGCAACGGCCTTCTAAGCCGTGGGTCGGGGGTTCGAATCCCTTCGGGCACATTCGCCTGTTTCTCAGGCGGTAATTTTTATGGTGGGTATAGCGCAGTTGGTTAGCGCGCCAGATTGTGGCTCTGGAGGCCCAGGGTTCGAATCCCTGTATCCACCCTGTTGCGGTAGACGCAGCAACGATGTCGGTGTTGGGCTATCGCCAAGCGGTAAGGCACAGGATTTTGATTCCTGCATTCGTTGGTTCGAATCCAACTAGCCCAGCTTTTTCATATGATATGCAAGTATGGGACATTAGCTCAGGTGGCAGAGCACTTGACTTTTAATCAAGTTGTCCGGGGTTCGAATCCCCGATGTCTCATTGCGGGAGGAAGCAGAAGAGCAAAGCGCAGCAGCTTTGCTCTTTGCATACCATAGTATGCAGAAAGGCTGCCGCACCGAAGGTGTACCTTGTGCAGTGGCAGGCTTTCTGTATAAATCCCAGACGATTGCAGAGTACAGTTGTGCGGATATGGCGGAATTGGCAGACGCGCTGGATTTAGGTTCCAGTGGGAGACCGTGCAGGTTCAAATCCTGTTATCCGCAGGAAGTCGCTAAGCAGCGGAGGATAGGGCTGTCGGAGAGATCCGGCGGTCTTTTTTCTTTGATAATAATGCTGTGCAATTCCGATCGGGCGCGAAGAATAAATTTTCTTGACAAATCCGAATGATGGCATCATAATATAACCAAAGCATATTTTCCAGTCAGGCGTGGCCGTGAGGGGGCTGCACGTCTTTTACAAATCAATGAGAAATCGATTGTTTCCAACGAAAATTCATGCTTTTAAATACCACATTCATAACTTAAAAGCAGGAATTCCGGAAACCGGCGGTTCCGTTGATGCAAACGGAAAAGATGCCCCGCTCTTCCATGATTTCTGCTTTAAAGACGAAAGGAGAAATTATGGGAAAAGAACACGAAGAAAAGAACGGCAGACAAAAAGATTACAGCGAATTATGTTTTACGGATAACTTCATGTTTTGCAAGGTAGTGTCCAAAAATTCCGAGATCTGCCGCCATATGTTAGAACTGATCCTCGGAAAGCGCGTGAAAGCAGTCCGGATCAAGGCGTCCGAATATGCGCTGGCAATCATTCCATCGGCAAAAGGCATCCGGATGGATGTTTATCTGGATGATGACGAGGGAACGGTCTATGATCTGGAAATGCAGACATCATCGGAGAAAAACCTTCCGAAGCGGATGCGCTACTAT
>CANQDS010000165.1 GCA_947593655.1 uncultured Lachnospiraceae bacterium
ATACGGAACGTTCCACACATCCAGATTTTTTTCCTCCCGCCAGTTCATCCCTTTGGCGATCGCATCCTGATGGGAACCGGAAAACGCGGTAAATACAAGGCTTCCCGCATACGGCTGGCGCGCGGAAACATTCATTCCGGTCAATCGTTCGTACCGCTCGGAAATCTCCGGCATATTGGAAAAATCCAGCTCCGGATCGATCCCGTAGGAAAACAGGTTCATGGCTACCGTGATGATATCGACGTTTCCGGTGCGCTCCCCGTTTCCGAACAGCGTTCCTTCCACCCGGTCCGCCCCCGCAAGGATCCCCAGTTCCGTGTCGCTGACTCCGCAGCCGCGGTCATTGTGCGGATGCAGGCTCAAAACAACATTCTCGCGGTATTTTAAGTTCTTGCTGACATACTCGATCTGGGAAGCAAATACATGCGGCATCGCCGTTTCCACAGTCGCCGGAATATTGATCACGGCTTTTCGCTCCGGCGTCGGCTGCCAGACGTCCAGAACGGCATTGCAGACTTCCACCGCATACTCCACTTCCGTTCCGTGGAAGCTCTCCGGACTGTATTCAAAGGAGAAATTGCCTTCCGTCTCGTCCGCCAGGCGCTTTAAGAGTTCCGCTCCGTCTACCGCCAGCTTCTTGATCTGTTCCTTGTCCTTGCGGAATACCTGCTCCCGCTGCGCTACGGACGTGGAATTATACAGATGCACGATCGCGCGCGGCGCCCCTTTGAGCGCTTCAAACGTCTTGCGGATAATATGCTCCCTCGCCTGCGTCAGCACCTGAATCGTAACATCCTGCGGGATCATGCCGCGCTCGATCAGCGCCCGCAGAAAATCAAACTCCGTTTCGGAGGCCGCCGGAAATCCCACTTCGATCTCCTTAAAGCCGATATCCACCAGCATCTGGAAAAATTCGATCTTCTCCTCCAGCCCCATCGGCTCGATCAGCGCCTGATTTCCGTCGCGCAGATCCACCGAGCACCAGATCGGCGCTTTCTCAATGTGATCCTTCTTCGCCCACTCCATTCCATAAACCGGCGGCAGAAAATACTGCCTCTGATACTTATTTACATTCTTCATCCTGATCCCTCTTTCTCGGTATAATAATTTTCATCAATTTCATTGATATTATTTTATCTAATGAGTAGCTATTTGCAATGATTATATTTAATCAATTTGGTTGATTTTTTTTAATTGATCGGGTAATTTTTCTTTTCCATTGATATTCTTCCGCTGGATCTGCTATACTATATCTAAAAGTAGCGTCATTTGCGACGCAAATTCGAGGTGAAAGAGATGATCAACAGGGATTTCTATCTGGAAAGCATCGCCCATAAAATGTGGAACGGAGAAATTAAAGTCATCACCGGTATCCGCCGGTGCGGGAAATCCGTATTGCTTTTTGAGCTGTTTTATCAATATCTTCTGGATCATGGCGTAAGCGGGGAACAGATCATCAAAATCGAACTGGATCAACGCCGGTATTACAAGTATCGGAATCCGATCCTATTGTGCGAATATGTGGAATCCATCGTCACGCCGGACAGCGGAAAACAATTTTATCTTTTTATCGACGAGGTACAGCTTACCAGCAAAGTGGTCGACCGGGAAAACGGCGGAATCGAGGTCACGATCTACGATATGCTGAATGAGCTGAAAGCCTATAAGAATCTGGATGTTTACGTTACCGGCAGTAATTCCAAAGGACTCTCCAGCGATATTGCCACCGAATTTCGCGGCAGAGCATCGCAGATTCATGTATATCCGTTGTCTTTCCAAGAATATTACTCGGCAGACGGCGGCGATGAACGGCAGGCGCTGGAACAGTATATGCTTTACGGCGGTTTACCGAGGATTACCGCACTGACGGACGAAAAAGATAAAAAGGAGTATCTCACAAGCCTGTACCGGGAATTGTATATCAAGGACATTGTGGAGCGAAACAGGATTGATCGCGAGGATCTGCTGGGCGACATTCTGGATTTTCTCGCTTCCCAGATTAGTTCTCTGACGAATCCAACCAATATTGCCAATGCCCTTGCAAGCATGAAAAACGAAAAAGTTAATCCCACGCTGGTTTCCAACTATGTGCAGTACAGCATGGATTCGTTCCTGATCTCTCAGGCGCGCAGATACGACGTAAAAGGGAAAACCTATTTCAAATTTCCCAGCAAATATTACTATACCGATACAGGACTGCGCAACGCCAGGCTGAATTACCGGCAATATGATCCCGGCCATCTGATGGAAAACATCATCTACAACGAACTTCTGCGCAGGGGCTATTCGGTCGATATCGGCGTAGTAACCGACCGCACCGCAGGACGCAATACGCAAAAGGAAATTGATTTTGTCGTCAATGACGCAGATAAAAGAATTTATATTCAATCTGCTTTCCGCATGGATACGGAAAGCAAAACAGACGCAGAAACCGGCTCTCTGCTGCTGGCAAAAGACTTTTTCAAAAAAATCGTCATCCGGCTGGATATTCTCCACAACTATTATGATGACAACGGGATTTTCCATTGTAATCTGCTTGATTTCTTATTGGAACGGTGTGATCTGTTCTAATCCTCGATACCGGCGGATTTCAGCGCATAAAAAGAACTCCTCGGGCAAATCCGGGAGTTCTTTCCATATCCTGCAAGCAGTAATCCTTATCTCTTTGAAAACTGCGGAGCACGACGTGCGGCTTTGAGACCGTACTTCTTACGCTCTTTCATACGCGGATCCCTGGTCAGGTATCCTGCTGATTTCAGAACCGGCCGGTACTCGGAATCCGCCTGAAGCAGCGCGCGGGCGATTCCGTGGCGGATGGCTCCTGCCTGACCTGAATAACCGCCGCCCTTTACATTCACCAGAACGTCAAATTTATCTACCGTTCCGGTAGCAACTAACGGCTGGCGGACGATCGCCTTCAACGTCTCTAATCCCAAATACTCGTCAATATCTCTCTTATTGATGGTCACTTTCCCTGTTCCCGGCATTAAATAAACTCTGGCAACAGATGATTTTCTTCTTCCGGTTCCATAATATCTCGTAGTAGCCAATGCACTTTACCTCCTTACCGATTATACTTCCAAAACTTCTGGTTTCTGGGCTGCATGTTTATGCTCAGGACCTGCGTATACATATAATTTCCGATACATGTCGCGTCCCAGCGGTCCCTTCGGCAGCATTCCCTTGACTGCATATTCGATCACGCGCTCCGGATGCTTTGCCTGCATCTCCTTCAGCGTCGTCTCCTTCATGCCGCCCACATAATCTGAATGGCGGTAATAAACCTTCTGATTCAGCTTCTTTCCGGTTACCTTTACCTTCGCGGCGTTCACTACGATCACATAATCGCCGGTATCCATATGCGGGGTAAAAATCGGCTTATGCTTCCCTCTTAATACTTTCGCAACTTCGGAAGCCAAGCGTCCTAATGTCTTACCTTCAGCGTCCACTACATACCACTTTCTTTCAATGGCAGAAGCACTGACCATAAATGTTTTCATCCGTTCTCCTCCTTCAAAATCCACGACTCTCTTTCTGTGAGCAATTTGAAATCTCGTATGTCCGGACGCTACTTCGCATCGCTCGATCTTACTTTATAGTTTGTATGTGCACCGGGGCTTATGGCGCACATCGCTATACTTTTACAGACTTTCACATTATAGTACACGAATCCACGCGTGTCAAGAAAAAAGTCACAGAACTTTATTGTAACAATTCCAGCACGGGAGTTTGACAGTTGAATAATTAAAAAAGTACTTTCAGGCCGCATGAAACCTGCTTTTTTTATGTCAAATTTT
>CANQDS010000166.1 GCA_947593655.1 uncultured Lachnospiraceae bacterium
ATTTGGCAGATTCACCCCTTCGGCGAGGGTAACACAAGAGCCACCGCCGTGTTTATGATTAAGTATATGAAAACCTTTGGGCTCCGTATCAATAACGATGCGTTCCGTGAAAACTCTTGGTATTTCCGCAACGCATTGGTTCGAGCAAACTACAACGATTTGCAAAAAGGTATCCATTCCACCACAAAATTTTTGGAATTGTTTTTCGCAAATCTTCTGCTCGGTACAAACTACGAATTAAAGAATCGCTATATGCACGTTGATTTTGTGGATAAAACCACTTTTCAAAGTGCCAAAAGTGAAGCGCCAAAGTGCCAAATTGACACTTTGGACTGTACTTTAGAAGAACTTGCCGTGTTGGATTTCATAAAAAAGAACCCGTCTGTTAAGCAGACCGAACTTGCAGAACAAACAGGAAAATCAGTCAGAAGCATAAAGCGCATTATAGACTCTCTGAAAGAGAAACAATATATCCGCAGGGCAGGCGGAAAACGCTATGGGAAATGGGAAATTTTGGTTTAACATATAAAATATGAGTATTTTGTTTTTGTTGCCGAAAAGCGAAACCATGCAATATAAAATCAGTAGGAGGAAGTAGTAAACGATATCGATGAATCTTAGAGAATTTACAGAAACAGTGGACAGGGAAACAAAAGAAATGAGCAGAGAAGAATTACAGCTTCTGGTTCACAGTCTTGTGCGCAAGACGCCGGAGAACGCGAGAGAAGAATTTCTGGATCTGCTCGGGCGCGCGCGGGAAAAAGAAACGGAGGACGGGAAGAATCCGCATGATATCAGCGTTCTGGCAAGAGAGAAAGACAGAAAAGAGATTCATGAGCAGATCATCCGTCTGGAGAAAAAGTTTTATGAGATCGGGGAAGGAATTCTTTCGCTTCGGGCGGACGGATATGAGGATTATTCGTCAGGATACTGGGAGCCGGACTGGATTTATGAGTACGAGGATCCGGATGGGATCGGAGAAGTATTTGAACAGACGGACAACCTGATCCAGCGCTGCGTGAACGATGGATTTTATGAAGAAGCGGTAAAACTTTTCGATCTTGCCGTGGAAGCGGAAGTATGCGCCGATGACGATGCCGACGGGACCATCATGCTCGGCCTTCAGGATCTGGTCGAGGAAGATATCGCGTCTGTGGACTGCGGCAGGCTGATCGCGTGCGGGCTTTATGCCGTATATCAGAATACAGAACCCGATCAGAGGGCGCAAAAGCTGTACGAATATCTGGGCAATCCTTTTTTCAAAGGTACGCGGCTGGAGGCAATCTTAAGCGTCGGGCGGGAAGAATTAAAGGAACAGGAACTCTTCTGGAAATCCTGGATCCAGCTGTTGACGGATCAATCCGGAGACACAGCGGGAACCTATTTAAAGGAGGCGGTTTTGTTCCAGTGTACCGAGGAAGAAATGATCGAGGCGGCGCATAAGGCGGCCGCTCTGCATCCCGGCCTCTATCTGTCTGTCATAAAAAAACTTGCGGAGCATGATGCGGTCCGCGCTCTGGATACCGGAAAGACTGCTTTAAAAGAAATTGATGAAAAATATAAAATACGCGGCAGCGTAGCTCTGGCGGCGGCGGAAGCGGCGCTGAAAACAGGCGACAGGAAGCAGGCCGAGCAATGCTGGCTGGAGGCTTTCCGGTCGGACACGACTGCGGTGAATTATCTTCGGATTGCAGCGGAGTGTGAAGAACCGGAACAGTATCGGGAGCAGCTGATGCAGACGATACATAGCTGCCAGACTTTTTCTGAAGATGGCGATAGCGCAAACGGCAATCGCAGAAACCGGTTTGAATCTTATCAGGAAATAAAGAGGAACTTTGTAGATGACAGAGAACGTTTTCTTTTGTGTTTTCTGAGCGGAGATTTTGACGCGGCAATGGAACAATGCGCCAAAGTAACAAAAGGATTGGGCTGGTCAGGTCATGTAATTAAGTGCGGGATCCCATTGTTTCTCCTGCTGCTTCTCCAAAACGGTACGTTGGCATCCGGATGCAGAGCGCAGTTAAGGACGGTGATTTTTGAAATGGGATTTCGGCAGAAAGACTATGAGGCAGGACTTGATAAAGAACCCGTCTCGCAGGAAAAATCCGCCGGGAATGAGGATGCGGATATTTTTGAAGAGGCTTTCGCCAGATGGAAAGCGCGTCAGATTTTATCAGAAGATCAGGCGGAAAAGTATCTTGTTCAGCTGACACGGCTCATTCATATGAGAGTGAAAGCAATCGTATCCGGGCAGTATCGAAACCATTACAACAGTGTTGCCGCGCTGGCCGCAGCTTTAGGAGAAGTGAAGGAATCGAGAGGAGAGTTATCGGCAAAGGAAAGAATTTTACTGGATTACAGGGCGGAATTTCCCAGACATTCCGCTTTTCATGAGGCATTGCGGACGTATGGAATGCCGAATAAGAAAAAGAGATAAGCGATTGCGGAATGATAGAGGAAGCCTTCCGGCGGGGGCTTCCTCTATCATTCCGGTGGATGCAAAGTGGATCGGGAATAGAAACAAGAAGATTTTTATCATCAATATAAGCAATTGTTCAATATATTGTTATGCCTTGTGATGTTTTTCTTTCAACTGAGGCAGACCAGAAAATTCTGTTTTTAAGAAGTTTTCAGTCAGAAGAACGGTTTTCTTCCGAATAAGATGTCGGAGCACAGTCATTCAGTCTCTCCGTTCGGAAAGAGTTCCGCTATCAGGCGTTCCCGGAAGGCACATCTTTGCTTGCACGTTCGAGATCATCGTAACGCTTCTCTTTCAGCAGACGCTGATTCATCAAAAGGATCGTTTTCTGGCCCCTTTTTTGTCCTTCTTTCCGCTCTTCTTCCCTGGCATGTCTTTTTTCGATTCTGTGATCCATCTCATATGCGCACCAGTTCATATATTCCACCTTCCATTCCTGATGGTTCCGCGCCTTCCGCACGGCATTATCGATCGTCCTTGTAAAATCATCCTCTGCGGTTCCTGTCCGGATGTAATCCAGAAAATGCACCGCATCTTCCGACAGGTGCTTGCAATTCCCGTGAGGGTTGACCAGCACTTTCTTTACACCGTCGCCCAATAAAAGCTCCGGCATCGTTTCACAGCGGTTTTCGAACACATAAAACGGAAAGTCCTGATCAAAATAATTAAAGCAACGGAACCGCCGGTTTCCGGAATTCCTGCTTTTAAGTTATGAATGTGGTATTTAAAAGCATGAATTTTCGTTGGAAACAATCGATTTCTCATTGATTTGTAAAAGACGTGCAGCCCTTTACGGCCACGCCTGACTGGAAAATATGCTTTAGCTATATTATGACGCTGTTATTCGGAACTGTCAAGAAAAAAATTGGTTTTTTCATACGGTGCTTTGTTATAGCGTTGCTTGCCTTTCTCGACAGAGATAAGGATCACAAGCGAAAAAAATAATGCCCACCCTGTCGCTAGCAGGATGGGCACCTCTCACTGAGAGGTAACTAACCTTGCTTGGGATACTCCACCTTTGGAGTGGGGCTCCTGAGGGGCATCTGTTAGAGCAGATGCCCCTCTTTATGTTTAATATACTATATTTTGTGTGGAGTTTCAAGTGTTTTCTTTCTGGAATCCGGTTTTCCGGAACCAGATAATCCTTACGCGTTTCTCCTTTTCCACGCACGATCCCGGAAAAAATTCTTGACAGATTCTGGCAGAATCTGCATAATAAT
>CANQDS010000167.1 GCA_947593655.1 uncultured Lachnospiraceae bacterium
TCCGGGGACGGGAGCAAGCTTATTCGTATTCCCGAAGCCTTCCCCGCCCTGGAATACACGGTGCCCGACGGTGTCACGGAAATTTCCGCGCACGCCATGGAGAGCTGCTCGGACATTCAGTCCCTGGTCTTCCCCGACAACGTAAAAAAAATCGGCGACTCCGCGTGCGCCTATATGAAGACACTTGAAAATGTCAGACTTCCGAAGGGGGTGACGGAGCTTCCTGGTATGCTTTTCGCCGGTTGTGACCATCTCGTAAATGTCTCTTTGTCAGAAAAAATACGCTCCGTTGGTGATGGGTGCTTCAGTGGCTGTTACGGGTTGTCCGTGCCGCTTTCGGAAACGCTGGAGAAAATCGGCGGTGCCGCCTTCGCGAAAACAAAGCCCAGGAAAATCGCGCTTCCCGCATCTGTTAAAGAAGTCGGCTACGGAGCATTCGCCGGCTATCCGGAGATTGAGGTCGCGGAAAATGACTGTATTTCCAATCTTGGATATGCCGGAGCCAATCAAATCACCGTAAAATCCGCCTCTACGGGGGAGATTTTATACAAGGTGTGGCTACCCGCAAAAGACCAGATGAAGGATATATACAACACTATCTATGGCGGGTTCAAAAAAGGTACGAAGTATAACTTTGCTCTCCAGGATAAGAATTTTACCAAGATCAACGACACGGCGGCCAAGTTCAGGGTCGCTTTGACGCGCCTTGCCTATCCCGAGGGGCTGACACAGGAGAGCCGGGAGATGTACACAGGGTACGTCCGACAGATGGGGGTAAAGATAGCGGCAGCCTGCATCCAAAGCGGTGACCTGGAGGGGCTGCGGGCGGCGGCGGAGTTCGGGGCCGTCAAGCGGTCCAATATTGACAAGCTGGTGGAGGCCGCGGCGAACGCCGGGCGCACGGAGCTCACGGCGTTCCTGCTGGACTTCAAAAATAAGAGTCTGTGACGGCTTTACTGCTTTCAAGGAGGTGATCACGGATGGAGGAGGACAGGCTCCAAAAGGCGGAGAAGCTGGCGCGGGACGTGCTGAAGCTTGCGCGCAACACGTTGCTGGTGAATCTGCGGTTCATGGACACGGCGCTGAGCCGCTTTTCCCTGGTGCCCGGGGAGACGGACACCCTTATGACGGACGGGGAGAAGCTCTGGTTTGACCCGCTCCATGTGCTGAGGGTCTTCGCCGCGGAGAAGGAGGCCTCCGTCCGGGACTACCTGCACGTTGTGCTCCACTGCGTTTTTCAGCATATGTTCGTGGCGCCCAATGTGGACTGGGCCGTATGGGATCTGGCGTGCGACGTGGCTGTGGAGGCGGTGATCACCGGCCTCGGCCTCCCCTCGGCGGACGCCGACCGGGCCGGGCTCCAGGGGGCAACGCTCTCCATGCTGCGGGAGAAGGACCCCATTTTGACGGCGGAGAAGATCTACAGGCAGTTTTCACAGATACGACTCACCTCCGACGAGCTGGAGCGTTACCGGGACCCCTTCCGGGTCGACGACCACGCCGCCTGGTACGCCCAGCCCGAGGACGGCGGCGCACAGGAGAGCCAAGACAGCGACGGCGGTGACCGGAACTCCGGTGATGATGCCAGCGGCGACGAGAGCTTCGGCGATGGGGACGGCAGCGGTCAGGGCTCCGGTCACGGGGGCAGTGACGGCACCGGGGAATCCCAGCAGGACGTCCCCGACAGCGACGGCTCAGACAGCAGCGCCCAGAGTACCCGGGCGGCCCTGGCGCAGATGTGGAAGGATATCTCCCAGCGCATTCAGGAGGACATGCAGACCTTCTCCCGCCAGCGCGGTGACGGGGCGGGGGCCATGATGCAAAATCTTGCCGCCGTCAACAGGGAGAAGTACGACTACACCGAATTTCTCAAGAAATTTGCCGTCCGGTGCGAGGTCATGAAGCTGGATCCGGACGAGTTCGACTACATCTTTTACACCTACGGCCTGTCCCTCTACGGGAAAATGCCCCTCATCGAGCCGCTGGAGTACCGGGACGCCAAGCGCATCAGGGAGTTCGTCATCGCCATTGACACCTCCGGCTCCGTCGAGGGGGAGCTGGTGCAGACCTTCGTCAAAAAGACGTACAACATCCTGAAATCCACCGAGAGCTTCGCCTCACGGATCAATCTCCACATCCTCCAGTGCGACGCGGAGATCCAGGAGGATGTGAAAATAACGAGCCAGGCCGAATTTGACGAGTACATGCGCACCATGACCCTCCGGGGCTTCGGCGGCACGGATTTCCGCCCGGTGTTCCGGAAGGTGGACGAGATGATCGCGGACCGGGAGTTTACAAACCTCAAGGGCCTCATCTACTTCACCGACGGCTATGGCGTCTTCCCCGAGCGCAAGCCGCCCTACGACGCGGCCTTCGTCTTCATCGACGACGATTACGGAAATCCCGAGGTCCCTCCCTGGGCCATCAAGCTGGTCCTGCAAAAAGACGAGATATAAGAGAGAGGAAACAAAATGAGCAGCGTAAACGATTCTACTAAAAGATTGATATCTCCGGTGGCAGACAACCGGGATAAACAGCGTACATACAAGGAGCAGATAGGGAGATACAATCAGGCCATGCGGTATGGGTTTTACCTGCAGGCAATGATGATCGACTATGCTGTGATTGAGGACCGCTTGCGGTCTCTGCTCTACCACATGGGATTTCTTGCTAACCGAACGGCCGTAAACGTATGGAAGCGAACCAGGCCTTACCTGGCGGAGATGGTAGAAAAGCACAAAACGGACAATGAGAATTCTCAGTTGGGCATCAAGAATATCAGCGGAAAAATTAAACTTGTGCGCTGTGTGTTGCAATGGACGCAGGAGGAAAATGCTGCCCATGGTGATAAATTTCTCACTGCACTAAAATATCAATGTGAAGGCATTGACATCGACGCAGTATTGTCTGTGCTACAGCGTGTAACGACTTGGTGTCGTTATCGCAATGAAGTAGTGCATGGTCTGATGAATAAAAATCTGGACAGCCTGGATAAGGAATTGGAACCACGCGCCGAAGCGGGCATGCTCCTGGCTCGGGAACTGGATAAAGAGATAAAGGCGCTTAAAAGGGGAAACAAAATCAGGCGGTGTTTAAATTTGCCGCCCAATTGAGGTAAGGGGTCCATACCATGAACATTAAGGAAGCCAAAGAACAAATCAAGAACGCCATAACGGCGTATTTTACCAAGGACGAGTACGGAAATTATGTGATTCCCATTGAGAAACAGCGCCCCATCTTTCTCATGGGCCCTCCGGGCATCGGCAAGACGGCCATCATGGAGCAGATCGCCGGGGAGATGGGCGTGGGACTGCTGTCCTACTCCATGACCCACCACACCCGCCAGTCGGCGCTGGGACTGCCCTTCATCGAGCACAAGGTCTACGGCGGGGAGGAATACAGCGTCTCCGAGTACACCATGAGCGAGATCATCGCGGCGGTCTATGATCTGATGGAGAAGACCGGCCTGCGGGAGGGCATCCTCTTTCTCGACGAAATAAACTGCGTCTCCGAGACCCTGGCCCCGGTGATGCTCCAGTTTTTGCAGTACAAGGTCTTCGGTCGGCACCGTGTCCCGGACGGCTGGATCGTGGTCACCGCCGGAAACCCGCCGGAGTACAACAACTCCGTCCGGGAGTTCGACATCGTCACCTGGGACCGCTTAAAG
>CANQDS010000168.1 GCA_947593655.1 uncultured Lachnospiraceae bacterium
GCGTTTCTGCAATTCAATGACGCTGAAATATTACAGGACAAGGGCAAGGTGACCGCTGCCATTGCAAAGGCTTTTGCGGAGAGTGAGTTTGAACAATACAGGATTATTCAAGACCGTCTGTATCAAAGCGATTTTGATCGTTTGATGGCGGAAACCGATTCAGAAAAAGAGTAAACAAATCCCGTTCTTTTTCAAATGCGGCAAAAGAATATAATTGAAGAACGGTATGCTTCCCTGTTCCCGAGCGGGACAGGAATGCCCGCAAAACCATTACAGACAGTATAGAAAAGCAGCTACAGCGGATAAAGGTGATCCGCGAACTGTATGAACAGCAGAAATACATGTATGATAACAAAGTCTACAGTATTAAGGACCGTCTTGTCAGCATCAGCCAGCCTTACATCCGCCCGATCGTCCAAATCGTGTTTATTGTAAAGCACATGGCATTCGTATATCTGGGCTTACGTCCGCGCGCATTATCCATCCTTGCGATGAAAAGTATTGAAATGAGGATTTTATGATGGAAAACAGTATATCTGCAGAAGAAAGAAAATATGCGGCTAAAATATCTGAAATGCGTTATGCCGGTGAATTGCAGAGCGCTGTCAATGTATGTGATGAAGCAATTGCGCTTTATGGAGAAAATAATTTTTTCTATAAAATTAAAGGTGATATTTTATATGTAATGGGAGAATATGACAGAGCTGTTAATAGTTATATGCAATATCTGGAAAGGATCAAGAAAGAACCAGAGCTTTTCACCAATTTCTCCCGTTTTATTGAAAAAATATGCTCCATGTGTCAGCTGGATAAAAAAGTTTTCGAAAGACTTTTAAAAATAAGCGGGAATAATGAGTATGCAGATGTGATTCGAAGAGGTGTTTTAAGGATTATTTATGATTACTGGCATGCCTCGGACGAGGCGCTTGCTTTAATTGAGAAAGCCAATAAGGAATTTTCACTTGAAACAATAGATTCCGCAGTTGAAGTTTTGAAAGCCGGAGAGAATTGTGATACGATTTATTTCCTCTATAATATTGATGTTAATAACTGCATCAAGAAGAATAATATTGTTAATAGGCGTGTGCTGAAATTATTAGAAAGATTTCGGATGTATGATTGCGCATTAATATGGGCCAATTCCATCTTGAACTATTGCGAAGACACTGTGATAGTTCGAAGTTTATTTAGAATTTGCAGATTGAGAAATGATTATTCGGATGCAAAAGAATATATGGATACTCATGGTGTTACAGTCGGCAAAGATTTTAATATACAATATGAATTAGTTTTATATTATGAAGCCCAAAGTGATGAATTATCCAGAAATAAGGTCCTCGAGGATATAAACAGAAAATATAGTGGCAGCATTCCGATTTCACAGACATTGCTTAAGTTTTATATTAAGTATGATATGTTGGCCGAGGCCAGAGAGATTGAAAAACGAATTAATGTGCTAAGAAACAGACAAAAATTTAATGAAAAGAAGCAGAGAGATTTTGAAAAAATGAACAGAGAAACCCAGAAGATCTTATTGGAACGTCTGGAGGATCTGTTAGAGGAACAAGAGCATAATCGAAGGCTGCTGGCGATTACTGATCTGATAAAAGGCTTTTCTCATGAACTGGGACAGCCGATTACAAATATAAGATATGCGATACAATTGTTTTATATGAAGCAGGAAAAGAATCAAGTGCAGTTAAGTCCTGAAGGAAAAGAACTTTTGGATGGCATAATTGTTCAGACGGGCAGAGTTGGGAAATTATTAAATAGATTTGCACCGATTATATCAAGTAAAAATCAAAAAGAGTATTTTAATGTCTATCATGAAATTTCATCTGTATTCGAGGAGTTGAGGCTGAGATTGGATAACGGAGACATCAGCTATTCGGTTGAAGGGGATAAAACTGCTGAATTATATGGGGAAGATATTCAATTTTCGCAAATATTTTATAATTTAATTATTAATTCCATTTATGCAATTAATAAAAAAGAAGTTAAGGGAATGATAGAGGTTGTTATAGAGACGGATAAAGAACATTTGTTTATATATTTTTGTGATAATGGGATAGGAATTCCAAAAGAAATCCAGAAAAAAATCTTTGATCCGTTTTATTCGACGAAAAGAAAAGAGTGTGAAGAAGGAGGGGAGGGGCTAGGGCTTTATATTGTGTGGAATATATTAAAAATGTTTGATGGCAGGATAAGTGTAGATCCATATTATGAAGATGGAGTACGATTTATTATTGAAATAAAGATGGGGGAAAAATAGATGTATAAAATATTACTGGTAGAAGATGATAGTGAAACAGCTGATTTTGTGAAAAGCGCTTTCGAACTAGAAGGGATGGCTGTTGATATAGCGGTTGACGGGCAGGATGGTTATGAACATTTTCAAACAAATGAATATGATATTGTTCTTCTGGATCTGGAAATGCCGAGGATGGGAGGGGAGGAACTTGTAGTAAAGATTAGGAATATAAATCCATATATTGATATTATTGTTTATACAAATTATTCCAGATACGCAGATATTAAAAAGCTGGTTAATTTGGGAATTAACGGATATGTTAACAAAGGACCGGAAGCAGATTTAAAGGAATTGATCAATATTGTCAAAGAAAAGCTGGAACCAATCACGGCAGATACAATGCGAACGCTTATAAAGGAAACGGATATTATGAAAGCGTACTAGTAAGGAGAACTATGCATGAAAAAATATTTATTGGATACGAACGCTTATTTTGCCTTGTTGAAATATGTAAGTTCTGATGATAATAATGAAATAATTGACGATATTCTGAAAGGAGAATGTTACATTTCTAGAATTACAAGGATAGAAATTATTTCTGTGATTGGCAAATATGCAAGAGGATCTGGCGGGGGCGTAGAGGTGTGCGACCGGATTCATGAAGAATCGGGGCAGATATGCGGGAAACGCTTTACCGTTCCTAAGAGAAAAAGATGGAATCAGGCGAAACTGAGGGATTGGCTGAAACTTGAAAAGGAAGTATCAAGCGGAAAGAATTGTTTATTGAATCTTAAAGTGTTAGAAATGAATTCTGAAGTTCTGGCAGAAGCTGAAAAGTTCATTCAATATGCATTGACTTATAATTTTAAATCCATGGATGCGGTAGTGTTGGGAACTGCAAAAGTGAATTCTTCAGATGGGGAGATGATGATAGTGGTGACGGCAGATAAAGGATTGAAGGCTGGAATGAACCAAATAAATTATCCACATATATCAATTACATAGTGTCTGCTTTAGAATGAAAAAATGCCATAATTCATCGATTTTACGGACATTTTAAGCTGTTTATGGTATACTGGAAGTGCAAAGAAAAACGCAGTATGTTAATAAAAACCTTGCACTTTGGAGGATCATATGTACAAATATCTGGCAACGGTTCATTTTTGCATTTATTGGATTATGATTTTTTCAAGGTGCAAATGGCAGAAAAATCTGCCGAAAAGATTAACATTCAGCATTTGTGTTTAAAATGTTACTTGATGAGCAGACACTAATTATAATAAGC
Source organism: uncultured Lachnospiraceae bacterium (assembly GCA_947593655.1). GTDB lineage: Bacteria > Bacillota > Clostridia > Lachnospirales > Lachnospiraceae > Roseburia. Next base: position 3,537 of record CANQDS010000168.1, read on the forward strand.
TTTGGAAATTGTTGATAGATAAGGGGATGAGCAAAACACAGCTCAGAGAACAAACTGGAATTACTACAAATGTAATTGCAAAAATGGGA
>CANQDS010000169.1 GCA_947593655.1 uncultured Lachnospiraceae bacterium
CTGGATGCGGTGACGACCGACTGCGTCAGCGATATCCTTACGGGCTCGGGCAAGATCTACACCTGTTTAAAGATCGACGAGGTCAACAATCTCGGAGCTGCGCGGATCCGCATCCGCTCCCTGCTCTCCGCGCTGCGCGCAAAGGAGAAAAAACAGGAGAAGCGCACCATCCGCCCTTCCAATTATGAGCGCGTGATCTTTACCGAGGATATGCGCCGGGAATACACGATCATCTGTCCGCAGATGTCGCCGATCCACTTTGATCTGCTGCTCCCGGCTTTCCGGGCTTCCGGTTTCCATATGGTCATTCCGGATATCCCGGCGCGGGAATGCGTCGATACGGGGTTAAAGTTCGTCAACAACGACGCCTGCTATCCGTCCCTGATCGTCGTCGGCCAGATCATGAGCGCGGTGCTGTCCGGAAAATACGATATGACGCGGACGGCGATCCTGATCTCCCAGACGGGAGGCGGCTGCCGCGCGACCAATTACATCGGTTTCATCCGCCGGGCGCTTTTAAAGGCGGGCTATCCGGACGTTCCGGTCATTTCCATCAACATGGTCGGACTGGAAAAGAATCCGGGCTTTAAGCTGACGCCGAAGCTCATCCAGCACGGGCTCTATGCCCTGGAATTCGGCGATATCTTCATGCGCTGCCTCTACCGCGTGCGTCCTTACGAGGCTGTGCCGGGCTCCGCGAATGAGCTCCATGAAAAATGGAAACAGCGCTGCATTGATTTTGTGACGCAGGATAAGATCTTATCCCACCGGAAATTCAAGAAGATGTGCCGCGAGATCATCCGCGATTTTGACCGTCTGCCGATGACGGACGTCAAAAAACCGCGCGTCGGCGTCGTCGGGGAAATCTTAGTCAAGTTCCTGCCGGCCGCCAACAATTATATTGTGGATCTGCTGGAAGCGGAAGGGGCGGAAGCCGTCGTTCCGGATCTGACGGATTTCCTGTTATACTGCTGCTACAACCAGAATTTCAAGACCGATTACTTAGGCGGCAGCAAAAAAGCGCAGTTTCTCAATAATATGCTGATCCGCTTTTTCGAGTGGCTGCGCAAGGCGGCAAGGGACGAACTGAAAAAGAGCGTGCATTTCGAGCCGACGGCCTATATCGGCGATCTTGCGAAGCTGGCGGAGCCGATCGTCTCCTGCGGCAACCAGACCGGCGAAGGCTGGTTTTTGACCGGGGAAATGCTCGAACTGATCCATCAGGGTGCAACCAATATCGTCTGCGCCCAGCCGTTTGCCTGCCTGCCGAACCACATTGTGGGGAAAGGCGTAATCAAGGAGATCCGCCATGAATTTCCGGGTGCCAATATCGTGGCGATCGACTATGATCCCGGCGCTTCGGAGGTCAACCAGCTGAACCGCATCAAGCTGATGCTTTCCACGGCGCAGAAGAATTTAAGAAATGAGCTGGCGCAGCGGGAACAGGCGGAGTAGGATTTCCTATAGCACAAAAAGGCGCATGGTTTACAATTTACTGTTCCATGCGCCTTTTACTTTCCGTTAATTCTCGTGGCCATTTTGGAGCATTTGCCGCTCTATAACCGCAAAAAGCGCTTATTGGTTTATTGTAATTTCAGTACAGGAGATAAACGCCGAGCTAAAGTTACTGCCAACCCAAGTTTAATGAGATCGGGAATAACAAAAGGGATTACGCACCAGGCAAGAACTGTCGCGATACCCACAGCTCCGTTTGCCTGCGCATAAACGAACATAAACCAGGCTGTTCCAAAAGAGTAACACACAACAAGGCCTATTACCAGAGCAAGAATCTCTGCCCATATCTTTTTTCCTAAAAGCCCAATAATCATCCAGTAGGCCAGTCCCATAAAAATAAAGCCGACGATATATCCGCCTGTGTTTCCAAGGAGAATACCAATTCCAGAAGAAAATTGTGCAAATACCGGGACACCCACTGCTCCGAGCAATACATATACAAGAATGGCTACCGTACCGCGTTTGCCACCCAGGGTTAACAGCACGAAAAAAACAGCAAATGTCTGCATTGTAAACGGTACAGTGGTCGGTATGCTGATCCATGAGCATATTGTAATCAGTACTGCTCCCAGAGCCATATAAACCAAGTCAATGGGAGTTTTTTTCATCACTTCTTTTGTGTCATTCATAGGAAACCTCCGTACTCCTGCAAAGTTCAAACCATTTTCAGCAGGTGCAAATATTATAGCGCAAAGGCAGCCTATTGTCAACCTTTATTCCGTTATTGGTTGACAATAGGCTGTATAACAAGATCTTTTTAATCATTTTACTTTCTTATACGAATCTCACCGGATGACAAGGTGCAAAGCTGCCCGTTTTCATTTTCAACGATCAGATGTCCCGCAGAATCAATATTTATCGCAGTCGCTTTATATTCCGTCTGAGCTTGAATGACAGTTATTTTCTCTCCTAACATCATCAGTCTTTTTTTATACTTTTCAAAAATCTCTGTTTCGCTTGGCGGAGCCTCGAATCCTATCATCCTGTTTATGATTTCTGCGGATAATCTATTTCTCACGCCGAACGGCTTTTTATCAGGATAAATTGAGGTCGCCAGGGATCGTAAGTCGTCTGGAAAATCTTCTGTGCGTGTGTAAACATTGATTCCAATGCCAAGAACGATCCAATCTAAACGACCGCTTTCAAAGTCGGTTATAGCCTCCGTTAATATTCCACATACTTTTTTCCCATCAATAAAAACATCGTTGACCCATTTAATCTTCGGTGCTTTTTTTGAAATGGCTTCTATCGCTTCACAGACAGACACCGCTGCAAAAGCAGTTACCGAGGTCGGGTTTTCAAAATGTAATACTTCGGGGCGCAATACCATGCTCATATATAGTCCTCCACCAGAGGGGGAAAAGAAACTGCGGGAATATCTGCCTCTACCCAGTGTTTGACAATCCGAAATAACGACCGTTCCATGCTCGGCGCCTGCGATTGCCATTTCTTTAGCAGTTTTGTTCGTGGATTCTAACGATTGATATATTTGAATTTTATCAGCATAAGGCAGACTTCTTTCGGATAGAAACGGCTTTATTCCCGATATGGAAATGATATCATTTTCATCGGAAAGACGGTAACCTTTATTTGTGACGGCAACGATATGATAGCCGTCTTTTTGGAGCTCTTTTGTAGCTTTCCATACAGCATTTCGGGAAATATTCAGTATTTCAGCGATGCGCTGGCCGGATATACTTTCTCCCCGGTGCTGTTCAAGCAGCTCCAATATGCGATTTTTTGTATTCACTTTTTTGCACCATCCTGAAAATAGTAATTACATCCACAAATCCCGTTTGTCGAACAGCCGCATGTTCGACACCTATTATACACCCAAATTATTTAGAAATCTACCACAGGCAACAGTTTCTCCTTCTTCAATGTCAAAATAACATCCGCTTTCTGTGCCACGGGAGTTTGACAGTTGAATAATTAAAAAAGTACTTTCAGGCCGCATGAAACCTGCTTTTTTTATGTCAAATTTT
>CANQDS010000170.1 GCA_947593655.1 uncultured Lachnospiraceae bacterium
ATAAAGCTGACTGTAAAAAGCGGGCTTCAAAAGCCATATTTATATAAATCAAAAGCATACAAACGAAATGATACGGCGACAATTGAGGTTGACACACTGGAGCTGTCAAGACTGATTTTGGAAGGGAAAAATATCCGATTTGAAGAATTGCCCTGTGCAGATCAAAAACTGACGTTTGATGTTTTATGTCAAAAATTAAAGGAATGCCTTCAGATCGAAAACTTTAATCAGGACACTATGAAAACCTTGAATTTATACAACAATACCATTGGCTATAATAATGCTGCCGGTATTTTAGCGGATAAAAATCATTTCCCGGGAATTGATATTGTGAAGTTCGGTGAAAATGTCAGTGTGATTCATAAGAGGGCAACATTTGACAAGATATCTGTTTTGTCGGTATATGAGAAAGCATTAGAGGTATTCCGGGATTATTATCAATACGAGGAAATACAAGGCGCCGACAGGGAAACGGTAGAAAAAATACCGGAGGCAGCATTCAGAGAAGCAATTGCAAATGCGTTGATCCACAGAGTGTGGGATGTGGAGTCACAGATAAGGGTGTCGATGTTCGATGACAGAATAGAGATTATTTCTCCGGGCGGACTGCCCTCCGGAATCACAGAAGAAGAGTATTTGGCGGGAAAACTTTCCGTTCTGAGAAATAGAAATCTGGCAAATGTATTTTACAGACTGGGTTTTGCTGAAATATTCGGTACAGGAATTCTACGAATAAAAGAACTCTATGAAAAAGGGTTAAAGCAACCAGACTTTGAAGTGTCGGAAAATGCAATTAAAATTGTGCTTCCTGTTTTTGAGAAAAACCTGAACTTAACGGAGGACGAAAGGGAAATATATAAGATTTTAAGCAGGACCATGTTGAAATCGATCAGCGAAATTGCCCCTTACGTTACATTTGGCAAATCAAAGACGACGCAGCTGCTGAAAGAGATGAGTAAAAAAGGTGTTGTGAAAATGGAAGGAAGAGGAAGAGGTACAAAGTATGCGATAAAATGATCCCTGTAATTTTGGGAAGCGCTGTTTGAAGGAGAATACTATGGAATACAAAATCAGGCCAATATTGAAGAAAGAATATGGCATATTGGAAGATTTTTTATATGAAGCTGTTTTTGTACCGCCGGGAACTCCTGCGCCGCCCAGGTCAATTACAAATCGGCCGGAACTGCAGGTGTACGTAGCTGGCTTTGGGACGAAAAAGGATGACATTGGTTTGATCGCGGAAATGGATCATAAGCCTGTCGGCGCTGTTTGGGTACGCATTATGAATGATTACGGACACATAGACAATGACACGCCATCCTTTGCAATATCCTTGTATAAAGAGTATCGGGGACTGGGAATCGGCACGGCATTGATGAAAGAAATGCTCCGTATTCTCAAAGACAGAGGATATAAACAGGCATCGCTTTCTGTACAAAAAGCAAACTATGCGGTAAGCATGTATCAGAAAACGGGATTTGAAATTGTAGATGAAAATGAGGAAGAATATATTATGCTTTGTCGTTTGTGATACGGAAAATGTCGAATTGACGATGGTATGCCTGATTCAGCAGAAGGATCAATACCTTTTACAAAACAGAATCAAAGACGATCGGAAGGGGTTCACCTTGTCAGGAGGACACATTGAAAAAGATGAATGAATTCTTTTGGAGAAGGGACACCATCGGATGAGGGGGAGAGGGAAGCCGGTAACTGGAGGGCGCTCATTAAGTGAGGAAAGAATATACTATAACCACCAGCAGGAAAGGAGATGATGATATGGCTGGCACTACAACGAATATCAGTATTCGTATGGATGCTGATCTGAAGGCACAGGCGGATGCTCTTTTTGCAGAGCTGGGCATGAACCTGTCCACGGCTTTTAACATTTTTGTCCGTCAGTCGCTTCGCGAGGGCCGGATTCCGTTTGATGTCTCCCTGAACACGCCCAATAAGGAAACGATTGCCGCCATGTTAGAAGCGGAAAGGATTGCAAAAGACCCGTCCGTGAAAGGTTACACCGATCTCGACGAGTTGTTTTCAGACCTGAAAAAATGAGAAAACCGTTCCTTCTTTTTCGCGCCCACCAATTCCTTCCGCATCCTATTCCCCAGCAACTTCCAAAGCGCTCTATTACGATACCGGCGGCTGCTCTTCAGAGGTAGGCTTGCCCTCCCCGGCATGATCGGACTTCTCCCCGGAGGCTTCCGCTTCAGCATCTTCCCCGGCTTCCCCGTCGTGACCGGACTTCTCCCCGGAGGCTTCCGCCCCGGCAGCTTCCCCGGATTTTTCGGCATCCCCGGAGTGATCGGCTTTCTCCCCGGAGGTCTCTGCCTCGGCAGCATCCCTGGAAGCCTCCCCGTGTCCGGCGGCATCCTCCGCCGCGTCCGCATCCTCCGGCAGGGTCATCCGCACCTTTACGATCCGGTTCTGGTCGATGCCCTCCACCTGCAGATGGGTGCCGTTCTCCAGCGTGACTTCCTCCCCGTCCTCCGGAAGCCGGTTCAGGTGTTCGATGATGATGCCGCCGATGGAGTCGTAATCCTCGCTGTGCAGACGGGTGCCCAGCGCGTCATTGATGTCGTCCAGCTTCATGCTGCCCTCCACCAGGTACACACGCTCCTCCAGCTCCTGTATGTAGTCCTTCTCGTCCTCGTCAAACTCGTCGCGGATTTCTCCCACGATCTCCTCCAGCAGATCCTCCAGCGTGATCATTCCCACCGTGCTGCCGTACTCGTTCAGCACGAAGGAGACGTTGGTGGTCTTTTCGCGCATCTCGTACATCAGATCCGCGATTTTCTTGAACTCATAGGTATAGTGGGCGTCGCGCAGGATGTTCCGGATGTGGAAGCTGCCCGGATCCTCCGTGAGGATGAAATCCTTGATGTTGATCAGGCCGATGATGTTGTCCTTGTCGTCCTGATATACCGGCAGACGGGTGTACATGGATTCCCGAAAGATCTGCAGCACCTGCCCGTAAGAATCCTCCACGTTCACCGTCACCATGTTGATGCGGGGGATCATAATGTCCTTGGCCAGCGCGTCGGAAAAGTCGAACACGTTGTAGATCATCTCCCGTTCCTCGGACTCGATGACGCCGTCCTCGTGGCTCACGTCCACGTAGGTCCGAAGCTCCGTCTCCGTCATGGTGGAAGCCTTTTTATTGGGATCTATGTGCAGCAGAAACAGGATGCCGCTCGACAGCTTATCCACCACAAAGATCACGGGAGTCAGAAGATGCATCAAAAACAGGATCACACCGCTGTATAAAAGGGATAATTTTTCGGAGGAGAGCATGGCCCAGGTCTTAGGGACGATCTCACCGAAGAGAAGAACGACCACCGTCAGGATGCCGGTGGCGATGCCGACTGCGAGATTCACGCGCAGGGCCAGGGTGGTGGCCAGCGCGGACGCCGAAAGGTTTACGATATTGTTTCCGATCAGGATGGTGCTCAGCATTTTGCCGTAATTGCCCAGGATCTTATTCACCCTGGCGGCCC
>CANQDS010000171.1 GCA_947593655.1 uncultured Lachnospiraceae bacterium
GCGTACCACCTTCGTGATCGCCCACCGGCTGTCCACCGTCCGCAACAGCGACTGCATCATCGTTCTCGAGCAGGGACGCGTCATCGAACGCGGCAGCCATGAACAGCTGATCGAACGGAAAGGAAAATATTATCAGCTTTACACGGGACAAACGGCGGAAGCATGATCATCAGAAGCATGATCAATGGACGGAGTCGATCCCCCGCCGGATAAACTTCCCGACTTCCGCCCATGCGCGCTTGGATTCCGGGATCGCAAGGTAGGCCATCTGAAAGACGTGGAACATTCCTTCGTAAATGCTTAAACGCACTTTCACGCCCTGCTCCCGCGCTTTCGCCGCGGCCGAAACGGAATCGCTCAAAAGCATCTCAATGGATCCGACCTGGATCAGCATGGGCGGAAACTGCCGGAAGCTCCCGAACAGCGGGGAGATGTACGGATCCATCGGATCGTGCTCCCCCGCGTAAGCGTTTAAGTAGATAATGCTCTCCCGCGTATTTCCGAACAGCGGATCTTTTTCATAATTCGTATCGTAGGACTCTCCGCTTGCGGTGACGTCCGTCCACGGCGACATCGCCACGATCCCGCGCGGCATCGGCATCCGGTGGTCCCGCAGATACATCGTCAGCGCCATCACAAGGCCGCCGCCCGCCGAATCCCCGGCAAGAATGATCTGATCGCCGAACCAGCCCTGATCCAAAAGCCACTGATACGCCGCCACAGCGTCCTCTAACGCCGCTGGGAACGGGTGCTCCGGCGCGACGCGGTAATCCGGCGTCAGCACGCTGCAGCCGTTACTGACCTCGTTGTACAGCCCCGCAAACACGTAATACGCGTTCCGCACAGCGCCCACATATCCCCCGCCGTGAAGCTGTAAGATCACCTGCTGCGTATTTGTATTTTCTTTCAATTCAAGAAATTTCATTGTGAAATCCGGCATCTCGATATGTGTCATCGTAAAGCAGTCCGGCACCTTCCACGGCGGTTCGCTTAACTTCTTCCGCAGCTCGCCGGATTTGATCTTTTTCCCGATGGTAAAATCATTCGTCAGATGCCCCATCAGGTCGCGGATCACGCGCCCGCGGATGCTGACCTCATGCTCCTTCGGCTCTTTCTCTTTTTCTTTGTCTTTTTCTTTCTCTTTTTCCTTATCCTTTTCCCATTCCATTACAGATGAAACCTCCGTTTTAATTCCGTCCGCGCCCTGCGGTCCCCGATGATCAGCGTCCCGAGGAAGAGCAGGACTGACACGAGCATGGCAATGACCGCCAGATACGGAAACCGGATGATCCCCAGCGCCAGCAGCACGAGCGGAAGGATGCTGACCAGGATCGCCAGGATCTGCACCATCATATAGCTCTGCCAGTTTCTGCGGTTGACGATCATCAGCACGATGATCCCGAGATCCATAAACAGGATTCCGGAAGGGAGCACATAATCCAGCGACCACCCCCCGTATCCGGTCAGATAGTCGATCCCCAGAAGCGTCAGCACGCCGATAAAGATCAGGCTTAAGCTCTTAAACAGGTAGCCGGAGCGCCCGACGACCGCCAGACGCAGAACCACGTTTCCGTAAAAAAGCACCAGCCCCGCGATCAGGCTCCAGAGGATATGGGTATCCGTCCAGTAATTGATCAGGACAAGGACGCTCTCCACCACGATCGAAGCAAACAGGATCAGATTTTCCAGAAGACGGAAACGCCGGATCGCCACGCGCGCATTCGGATACGACGCCGCCTGATCCCCGCCGCCGCCTTCCAGGACGCACTTGCAGAGCGGGCAGTAATCGCTGTGATCCCATATTTCCACATTACAGTTCTGACATCTACTCATAATACACCCCATTCGTCTGGATTCCGACTTCCACGCCGTCCGAAGCGATCTTCCGGAAAAACGCGCGCTGCACCGAAGACGCGGCAAAGATCGAACTGAACGAAAACACCAGCTTATCTTCATACGAACAGATCGTGCCTTTCAGCGACTGCCCTTTCGACATCGCGATAAACGAGTGAAAACCGTCGATGTACGGCCGGTAGGCGTCTAGTACCTGTACGTTTCCGATATTCGTGATCGTCGCGGTATTGGCAAGCGCCGAGCGGGTATAGACCAGCCGCATGACCAGATTCTTGACCGGAAGCGGGATCGGCCGCATCAAAAAATTCAGCTGGTTCGATACGCTGTAGGAAAACAGATCCTCCAGATGCTCTTTGTTGATCTGCGCCCGCAGGCTGTCCCGGACGCTTTCCAGAACCTCTTCAAACGTATGCCCGCCGCCGGTCGGGCGGAATTCCGCCGAAACCATGATAAAAAAGTTCTTCGTTGTAAACGAATCGAAAAACGGGCGCAGATTGACCGGAACCGCCACGCGCACCGGCCGTTTGGACGGCATCCGGTGCAGGCATTCCACATATACGCTCCAGATGAACACCGCGACCAGATATTCGTTGATCGACACCCCGTAGCGGTGCGCCGCCTCCTTTAAGGCGGAAACCGGCATCGTCCCGTGCATCACTCCGAATTCCCCCGCCGGAAGCTTCTCCTCCCGGATCAGGTACGCCCGCTCCTTTACGAAGCCGCTCGGCTTTCCCTGCCGGTAATTGCGGATAAAACTGTCCTCGCGGTTCAACGACGTATTGCGGCTTAAGATATCCCCTCCGGTGATCTCCTTCAGCTCCGGATGCACCAGCCGCAGATACTGGTAAGCCAGCTCCTTTAGAAAATTAAGGCCGCCCATCCCGTCGGTCAGAACATGGAAAACCTCCAGATTGATGCGCTTCCCGTAATAGGTCACGCGGAACAGATAGCTGCGGTTCCTGTTCTGTTTGATATAACGGCACGGAAACGTATTCTCCTCTAAAACCTTCGGCGCCGGCTTTCCGTTTTCCTCAAAATAGTACCAGAAAACGCCCATCCTCAGCCGCAGGTTAAAACCGTCGAATTTCGGCAGGAGCATATCCAGCGCCTGCTGCAGATACTCCCGCCGGATCTCTTCTTTGAGCACCACGCTGATGCGGTACACGTTCGTCATGCTCTCCCCCGCGATGACCGGGAACAGATGCGCCGTATTGTCCAGCTTGTCCCAGCGCAGCGGATCCATCGGGGAATGCTGCTCCGATAATTGCTTTTCGTTCTTTTTCTTACCCATATATCTCCTGCTCCACTTAATGATACGATTATACGGTATCCGCCCCGTTTTGACAATAGTGCGCGCATGATCAAACAAAAATAGGGAGAACGGCGGTTCCCCCTATCCTGCTATTAAAATCATACTCCCCTATGATTTTCATATAAAATCCGTACTGGTATGACCAGTTACAAATCCTATGATGAAAATACCACACTTTTACAAAACAGTCAATAAAATCCTCAGGGTTGTTTCATGAAGAATAAGTTTATACTGAAGAATACTTGATTTTATCGAGAGTTATGGATGCTATACAAAAT
>CANQDS010000172.1 GCA_947593655.1 uncultured Lachnospiraceae bacterium
TGGGAGGAGGCGTCGCAGATGACGGGACTGGGGCAGAGCATACTGGAAGAAGGCATTGAGTGCGGGATGGAACGCGGGATTGAGTATGGAATGGAACGCGGCAGGGAGAATGGGATGAATATGATTTTGCAGATGAACCAGCGCCTTTTACAGGAAAAGCGCTATGCGGATCTGGAGCGTGCCACCAGCGATAAAGCATTCCGGGAGCATCTGTTTGCAGAACTGTTTCCAGAAGATGCCAGAAAGTAATTGATTGGGACAAGCATCATGCAATTGTTAGAACAATACGAAAGATTTTTCGGAGAACGAAAAGCTGTGGGAGGAGGTGCCGCAGATGACGGGACTGGGACAGAGCATATTGGAAGAAGGCATTGAGTGCGGGATGGAACGCAGAATCGAGAGAGGTAAGGAAGAAGCGGAAGCAGAATTAAATCAATTATATGGTTGTCTGCTGAAAAGGAAACGCTATGCGGATCTGGAGCGTGCCACCAACGATAAAGCATTCCGGGAGCATTTGTTTGCAGAATTGTTTCCAGAAGATGCCAAAAAGTAATTGACTGGGAAAAGCATTATGCAATTGGTAGAACAACACGAAAGATTTTTCGGAGAACGAGGAGCTGTGGGAGGAGGTGCCGCAGATGACGGGACTGGGGCAGAGCATACTGGAAGAAGGCATTGAGTGCGGGATGGAACGTGGAATCGAATATGGGATGGAACGCGGGATGGAACGCGGAATCGAGAGAGGTAAGGAAAAAGCGGAAGCAGAATTAAATCAATTATATGGTTGTCTGCTAAAAAGGAAGCGCTATGCAGATCTGGAACGAGCTACCAGCGATAAAGCATTCCGGGAGCATCTGTTTGCAGAACTGTTTCCAGAAGATGCCAATAAGTAATTGACTGGGAAAATCATCATGCAATTGTTAGAACAATACGAAAGATTTTTCGGAGAACGAAAAGCTGTGGGAGGAGGCGTCGCAGATGACAGGACTGGGACAGAGCATATTGGAAGAAGGTATTGAGTGCGGGATAGAACGCGGGATCGAGCGCGGCAGAGTACAGGGAATAGAGCATGGGATGAATATGATTTTGCAGATGAACCAGCGCCTTCTACAGGAAAAGCGCTATGCGGATCTGGAACGAGCTACCAATGACAAGGAATACCGGGAGCATCTACTGCGGGAACTGATTCAAGAACCATAACCGTGCGGAAGATGAGAGCAATGTAATTGCTTCTAAAAATATAAAATTATTTATTTCAAGAAACAGATAGAAAGCATATCCTATTTTTGTTTTACTCTTTTTCGTTTCAACGCTGCTTCGTCAGATGGAACCGGAAAAGAATCCGAAAACAGGAAATCCCTTTTTACCAACAATTGAATTAGGAGAAGATGATATGGAAAACACGAAAGAAAGCGGATCGCTTCCGGGAAGCATGGAGACGCTGAGCACGCTCCAGCTGACCGAAAACATGGAGGGGCTGGATGCACAGAGCAAGCAGCTTTTACACAGCAGGGAAGTTCTTGCGGTTATTCTGCAGGGTGTAGTAGAGGAATACCGGGGCTACAGCCGGAAAGAGATCATGGAGATGATCGAACCGGATTCGATCTCTGGGGAGAAAGAGGTTTCGCCGGGAAGGACGAACAGCACGATACAAGGAAGCGCAACAGAATTTACGCAATTGAATGAAAAAGCATCGCGTTTTGATGTGGCATTCCGTGCCAGAAATCCAAAGCTGTCAAAAAAAGACATGCTGGTCAGCCTGCATGTGGATGTGGAAGAACAGAAGAGCTACCGTCCGGGTTATCCGATCGAAAAGCGCGGAATGTATTATCTGGCGAGGAGTCTTTCCTCCCAGCTGTCGCTGGTGACGGAGAAAACGAATTACGGGCAGCTGGAGAAATGTTACAGTATCTGGATCTGCCGGGATGATGTCCCGAAAGATGCCCGCTACAGCGTTTCCGTGTACGAAATGGTCAATACAAAGGATACTTCCGGTGCCGGATTGGACAAAGAAATTTACGATTTAATGACATTAGTGATTATCAAATTGGGAAATAAAGTGTATAATGGAGAAAAAGGGGACGAGGATTTTGACCTGCTGCATTTTTTGAATGCGGTCATGTATCCCCACCGGGAAGATTTTATGAAAACAATCTCGGAGTATATCGATTTTTCGGAGAACGAGGAGCTGTGGGAGGAGGCGTCGCAGATGACAGGACTGGGACAGAGCATACTGGAAGAAGGCATTGAGCGTGGAATAGAGCGCGGGATGGAACGTGGAATCGAATACGGAATGGAGCGTGGGATGGAACGCGGGATCGAATATGGAATGGAACGCGGAATCGAGAGAGGTAAGGAAAAAGCGGAAGCAGAATTAAATCAATTATATGGTTGTCTGCTGAAAAGGAAGCGCTATGCAGATCTGGAACGAGCCACCAGCGATAAAGCATTCCGGGAGCGTCTTTTTACAGAACTGTTTCCAGAAGATGTCAAAAAGTAATTGACTGTGTTGGACAATACGAAAGATTTTTCGGAGAACGAGGAGCTGTGGGGGGGAGGCGTCGCAGATGACAGGACTGGGACAGAGCATATTGGAAGAAGGCATTGAGTGCGGGATAGAACGCGGGATTGAGTATGGAATGGAATGCGGGATGGAACGCGGAATCGAGAGAGGTAAGGAAGAAGCGGAAGCAGAATTAAATCAATTATATGGTTGTCTGCTGAAAAGGAAGCGCTATGCGGATCTGGAGCGTGCCACCAGCGATAAAGCATTCCGGGAGCATTTGCTGCGGGAACTGATCCGAAAGCCATAACCGCGCGGAAGATAAGAACAATGTAATTGCTTCTAAAAATATAAAATTATTTATTTCAAGAAATAGATAGAAAGCATATCCTATTTTTGTTTTACTCTTTTTCGTTTCATCGCTGCTTCGTCAGGCGGAACCGGAAAAGAATCCGAAAACAGGAAATCCCTTTTTACTAACAATTGAATCAGGAGAAGATGATATGGAAAATACGAAAGAAAGCGGACCGCTTCCGGGAAGCATGGAGACGCTGAGCGCGCTCCAGCTGACCGAAAACATGGAGGGGCTGGATGCGCAGAGCAAGCAGCTTTTACACAGCAGGGAAGTTCTTGCGGTTATTCTGCAGGGAGTGGTGGAGGAATACCGGGGCTACAGCCGGAAAGAGATCATGGAGATGATCGAACCGGATTCGATCTCCGGGGAGAAAGAAGTTTCGACGGGAAGGACGAACAGCACGATACAGGGAAGCGCAACGGAATTTACACAGCTGAATGAAAAAGCATCGCGTTTTGATGTGGCATTCCGTGCCAGAAATCCAAAGCTGTCAAAGAAAGACATGCTGGTC
>CANQDS010000173.1 GCA_947593655.1 uncultured Lachnospiraceae bacterium
GTTGACTTTTTGTGCAGGGTATACTAATATGTAGAAAGCAGTTTAGGGAAAAGTTACAAAAAGCGGTTTTCGTGGAATGACGTAATTCACGAAAAATTTCCTTCAGAAAAACCTTCTTTTTAAGACGGGCAGCCCTGCCCGGCGGTGTATAGATGCCCTATGAAGAATGCAGGGACTTCAGAATCTTTGGCCGTTCTCAGGCATCTTAGCGAAGCCTCCGGCAGCCGCTTAACCCCGGAACTGTTTTTTCTATGCTCAGAATGCTTTTACAATTTAACGTGATAAAGTTCTATTCATAAAAAAATAGAACCTATAAAAATATAAGTTCTATTCATCCCTTGCCATTTGATCACTTTCTATTCTTTTATCCTGTCAATGTCAGTCAGATTTACACCGCAAGATGTTAAGATTTCCTTTAAATCATAATATCTTTCTTTCATTGCTTTGTAAGATTCTGAATCTTTTTCCGACAATGCCATATATCGTTGCAGACGTGAAAATTCCTCAATATCTCTTTGAATCATTTCTTTTTCTGTCATGATACCATCTCCTACTTTTTTCTTTCATTATAACAAATTTCCCATTGTTTTCAAGTCATAACCTTTGCGATCCCTCCATGCTTTGCGCCTGATCACTCCGTAAGTAAATTATATCATTTTCCCTATTACATTTAATAAGAGGGCATCCCCAGCCACTTCAAATGACCTCGGGGACACCCTCATTCTTTTTCATGATCCGTTTTTATCCCGCGATCTGCGCTTCGAGAGCCGTTTTCGCCTCCGCAACCGCATCCGGGATCCCGGCAGGATTCTTGCCGCCGGCCTGCGCCATGTTCGGACGTCCGCCGCCGCCGCCGCCGACTTTCCCGGCGATCGCCTTGATCAGATTCCCGGCATGGGCGCCGCGCGCCATCGCACCCTCGGTCGCCATCGCGATCAGATTGACCTTTCCGTCCTTGGCGGAAGCGATCACGACCACGCCGTCGCCCAGCTTCTCTTTCAGCTGGTCGCCGAGGTCGCGCAGACCGTTCATATCCACGCCGTCCACGCTGGCCGCCAGAAGTTTCACGCCTTTCACTTCCACCGTCTGATCCATCACGTCGCCCAGCGCGTCTTTCGCGGCCTTGCTCTTTAACGATTCATTCTCGCTCTGCAGCGCCTTCATCTCCGCCATCAGATGCTCCAGACGCTCCGCAAGCCGTCCCGGAGCCGTCTTTACGACCTTCGCCGCCGCTTCCAGTTCTTCCTCCAGATTCCGATAGTAAGCGAAAACATTGTCGCCGGTCAGCGCCTCGATGCGGCGCACTCCCGCGGCCACGCCGCTTTCCGAAACGATCTTGAACGCCGTGATATCGCCGGTATTTGCAACGTGCGTGCCGCCGCAGAATTCCTTGGAAAAATCTCCCATCGAAACGACGCGCACCGTCTCGCCGTACTTCTCGCCGAACAGCGCCATTGCGCCGGTTTTCTTCGCCTCGTCCACAGTCATGACATCGGTCTGCACATCGATATGCTCCGCGATCTTCTCATTGACCATCTCCTCGACCTTCTCCAATTCCTCCTTCGTCATCGCAGAAAAATGGGAAAAGTCAAAGCGCGTCCGCTCGCTGTCCTGATAAGAACCCGCCTGCTCGACATGGGTTCCGAGCACCTCCCGCAGCGCTTTCTGCAGCAGATGAGTCGCCGAATGGTTGCGGCAGGTCTTCTCCCTGAGCTTTTTATCTACAAAAAGCTCGGCCTGCTCCCCGGTGCGGATCATGCCGGAAACCACGCGGCCGATATGACCGTACTTGCCGCCGAAAAGCTTGACCGTATCCACGACTTCAAAACTTCCGCCCGCCGTCCGGATCACACCCTTATCGCCCTGCTGTCCGCCCATCGTCGCATAAAACGGGGTTGCTTCCGTGATAACCGTCCCGTTTTCACCATCGGAAAGCGCCTCCACGATCTCCTCCTCCGTGGTCAGCACCGTGATCGCGGACTGATATTCCAGATGGTCATAGCCGACAAACTCCGTCGTAACCGCCGGATCGATGGATTCGTAAACCGTAGCGTCCGCTCCCATGTAATTGGTGGTCTTGCGGGCCTTGCGCGCCTTCGTCCGCTGCTCTTCCATGCAGGCGGCAAAAGCGTCCTCATCATAGGAAAATCCCTTTTCCTCCAGGATCTCCTGCGTCAGATCCACCGGGAACCCGTAAGTATCATATAATTTAAACGTATTCTCTCCGGAAAGCACCTTCTGTCCTTCCGCGGCCATCTCCTCCATCATGCTGCTTAAAATGGAAAGCCCCTGGTCGATCGTCTTATTGAACTTCTCCTCTTCCTGCGTCAGAACCTTGAAAATGAAATCCTTCTTCTCATCCAGTTCCGGATAGCCGTCCTTGCTCTCACGAATGACCGTTTCCGACAGCCGGGCAAGGAACGTCCCCTCAATGCCGAGGATCCTTCCGTGCCGTGCCGCGCGGCGGATCAGGCGGCGCAGGACATAGCCGCGCCCCTCGTTCGAAGGCATGACGCCGTCGGAAACCAGAAACGTCGCGGAACGGATATGGTCGGTGATCAGGCGGATGGAAACATCGTCCATCGCGTCCGTCTGGTAGGTTTTCCCGGACATTCCGCAGATCGCGTCGCGGATCGCCTTCATCGTATCGATATCAAAAACGGAATCGACGTCCTGCACGACTACCGCGAGACGCTCTAAGCCCATGCCGGTATCGATATTTTTCTGGGAAAGCTCTTCATAATTCCCTTTCCCGTCGCCCTCAAACTGCGTAAACACGTTGTTCCAGACTTCCATGAACCGGTCGCAGTCGCAGCCGACTTTGCAGTCCGGCTTCCCGCAGCCGTATTTCTCGCCGCGGTCGTAATAGATCTCGGAACACGGTCCGCACGGCCCCGCGCCGTGCTCCCAGAAGTTATCGCACTCCCCCGTAACCGGATCGCGGTAAAAACGGGTGATCTTCTCCTCCGGGATCCCGATCTCCTGATTCCAGATGGCAAACGCCTCATCGTCCTCTCCGTAGATCGACGGATAGAGCCGCTCCGGCTCTAACCCCAGCACTTCGGTCAGAAACTCCCAGCTCCAGGCGATCGCCTCATGCTTAAAATAGTCCCCGAAGGAAAAATTGCCGAGCATCTCAAAAAAAGTCAGGTGACGCGCGGTTTTCCCCACATTCTCGATGTCG
>CANQDS010000174.1 GCA_947593655.1 uncultured Lachnospiraceae bacterium
TGGATCAGTGATCCCGCTGTTTAAGAAGCAGATTGAGGCAGGCGGGCCGGTAACTGTGACACATCCGGATATCATCCGATATTTCATGACGATACCGGAAGCGGTTTCACTTGTCCTACAGGCCGGGGCCTATGCGAAGGGAGGGGAAATCTTCGTGCTGGATATGGGAAAGCCGGTGAAAATATTGGACTTGGCGGAGAACCTGATTCGCCTGTCTGGGTATGAGCCGTATACGGACATCCCAATCGAGTTCACTGGACTGCGGCCGGGAGAGAAGTTGTATGAGGAACTGTTGATGGGTGAAGAAGGGCTTCAGGATACACCGAACCAACTGATCCATATCGGGAAGCCGATTGAGTTTGATAAGGAGTGGTTGGCAAGGCGGCTGGATACACTTTATGAAGTCGCGAACCATGACGAAAACGGGAAGATCAGGGATATAGTGATGGAACTGGTGCCGACGTATCGACCGCAGATGTGATGTGCCATGGTTACAGCGGTAGAGAGGAACAGTTTTAGAAGGGAGACAGTTTCCCTTTTATATTGGTTATTTCATCAAACAAACTGTATTGGAGCGGAAATAGATGTACCAAAAAGTCAAACGAGTATTGGACATTATCATATCTGGAGCAGGATTGATTCTATTGGGCCCGTTTCTCCTGGGAATCAGTCTGGCGATAAAGCTGGATTCTCCTGGTCCTGTCCTCTTTAAACAAAAGCGGGTCGGACTCCATAAGTCTTATTTCAATATCCTGAAGTTTCGCACCATGCGGACAGATACGCCGAAGGATATGCCAACCCATATGCTGGCAAATCCGGACCAGTACATAACCAAGGTGGGGCATTTCCTGCGGGAAACCTCCCTGGATGAATTACCACAGATCATCAACATCCTGAAGGGTGATATGAGCATTATAGGTCCGAGGCCTGCTCTCTGGAATCAGGACGATCTGGTCGCGAAGCGGGACAAGTATGGCGCCAATGACGTGATGCCGGGGTTGACCGGTTGGGCGCAGGTGAACGGGAGGGACGAACTGGAGATTCCGGTGAAGGCCAGACTGGATGGGCAATATGTGAGGCATATGGGATTCCGGATGGACTGCGTGTGCTTTCTGCGGACGATTTTGGCAGTGGTCAAACATGACGGCGTGGTGGAAGGCGGCACCGGCGAGATGAAGAGGAAAAGATCCAGTGTGACCGATACAAAAAGGCAGCTCTGCCTCAAATAAAGAAGAGAAGATCGGAGGCAGCAGAGGAAATGAAGAAAGTACTGATTACAGGGGCGGGAAGCTATATCGGGACATCGGTGGAAACGTATCTAAACCGCCCGGAGTATGCAGAAATGTACCAAGTGGACACGGTAGATATGATTGGGGACGGTTGGAAAGAGAGAGACTTCTCTGGATATGACACAGTGTTCCATGTGGCAGGGATTGCGCATGCAGATATCAGTCGAGTTACGGAGGAACAAAAGAAACTATACTATCAGGTCAACCGTGACCTGGCAGTGAGCACAGCGAAAAAAGCCAAGAGGGAAGGCGTACGGCAGTTCATCTATATGAGTTCCATCATTGTGTATGGGGAAACGACATCGATTCGCAAGGAGAGGGTCATAACGAAAGATACAGAACCGCATCCGACCAGTTTCTATGGAGACAGCAAGTGGAAAGCGGAACAGAAACTGGCTCCATTAGGAGATGAAAACTTCCATGTGGCAATCCTGCGGCCGCCGATGATCTATGGGGAAGGCGGTAAGGGAAACTATCAGACGTTAAAAAAAATTGCAATGAAGGTTCCGGTATTCCCGGACTTCCCTAATCGGAGAAGCATGCTTGCGCTGGAGAATCTGTGTGAGTATGTCCGGCGGCTGATTGAAGATGGGAAAAGTGGGATATTTTTTCCGCAGGATCCGCAGTATATAAAAACGGCGGAAATGGTTAAAAAGATTGCGGAGGATAACGGGAGAAAAATTTGTTTGATCAAAGGGTTTAATTGGCTGGTCAAGCTTGCCGGATATCTGCCTGGAAAAGCAGGAGGTATGGCCAATAAAGCGTTTGGAAGTGTTATATATGATCAAACAATGGAAGAAAAAACAGAAAATATTGACATTAATGAGAATAATATTACAAGAAAACATATTCTGGTGGTTTCGCAGTATTTTTACCCGGAGCAGTTCCGTATCAATGATATATGCCAGGAGTGGGTAAAACGCGGATATGAGATTACTGTTATTACGGGTATTCCTAATTATCCCCAAGGAAAGTTTTATGATGGATATGGTCTGAATAAAAGGAGAACAGAAATTTATCAAGGCATTAGAATTATCCGGCTTCCATTAGTTCCAAGAGGGAAAAACAGCTTAATGCTTTCAATGAATTATATGTCTTTCGTTATATCTGGAGCCATTTGGAAATGCTTTACAAAAGTAAAGGCTGATGCAGTATTTACTTTTGAAGTTTCCCCCATGACACAGGCCCTTATTGGCGTATGGTATGCCCACAGGCATAATATTCCGCATTATTTGTATGTAACGGATTTATGGCCGGAGAATGTCGAGTATATTACTGGGATACATAATAAATGTTTTATCGGCTTGATTGCTACGATGGTCAAGTATATTTATAGGAACAGCAGTAAAATCCTGGCTTCTTCAAAGAGTTTTTGCCGGGCTATTGGGGAATATGGAATAGGAAAAAGTAAAATAGAGTTTTGGCCTCAGTATGCCGAAGATTATTACCGGCCTGTAAAATCAGGAAAAGTAACGGAAATACCGCAGGATGGAATCTTGAATTTTACATTTGCGGGAAATATTGGTTATGCTCAGGGCCTGGATATATTAATCAGGGCAGCAAGACAGCTTAAAGAAAAAAGGGTACAGGTTAGGATTAATATCATTGGCGATGGAAGATACCTACAGACATTACAGGCAGATGTAGAGAGATGTCAGTTACGGGAGTATTTTAATTTTGTTGAAAAGAAACTGCCGGAAGAGATTCCGTACTATTTGGCACAGAGCGATGTTTTGCTGTTGCTCCTTGCACAAAATGATGCTTTTTCTATTACTCTGCCATCTAAGACACAGACATATCTGGCCTGCGGAAAGCCAATACTCGTATCGGCCG
>CANQDS010000175.1 GCA_947593655.1 uncultured Lachnospiraceae bacterium
GGAGCAAATGGAGCCGCGGGGAAGTGAAGCCGGAAGAGAAGGAGCGGCTGGACGCGCTCGGGATGATCTGGGACAAATATGGGAGCCGCTGGGAGAAGAACTACGCGGCGGCGGAACGGTATTTCAAGGAGCACGGGGACCTGGAGGTTCCGTATGACTATACCGCGGAGGACGGGCTGAGGCTCGGGACGTGGATCTCCAACCAGAGGAGCGCATACGCGGGGACGAAGAAAGGGGCGGCCGCCCTGACGGAAGAGCAGGTCGGGCGGCTGGACAGCATCGGGATGGTGTGGAAATGGAGAACAAAAGCATTACCAATACGGCAAAAGTACTGCTGAGCCTGTGGAACACCGCACTGTTTGCGGCCGTGTGGTTCCTTTTTTACAACAATTACACATTCGACCGCTTCCGGCTGCAGGGCGGGATCATGTCCTGTCTGGTATTCTTCATCATCTACGAGGCGTTCTGCAGCCTGTATCAGGCCTTCCGGATCGCGTCGGCAGCGATTCCGGACACCGTCGTGGGGCAGGCCATCTCGTTCGGGATCGCGGACGCCGTCCTCTATGCGGAGTGCTGCCTGGTATATAACCGGTACGTGGGCATCCTGCCGGGACTGGGCACGGTATTGATGCAGGGCGCGGGGACAGCGCTGATCGTGCTGAAGGCAAAGCAGTACCTCATCCGGCACATCGCGCCGAAGAAGACGCTGGTGCTCTACGGGAAAAGGCCGGGGAAGGAAGAAGCGGAGCGCTTTGCGGAGCGGCTGCTGAAAAAATACGACCACCTGTTTGCCGTAAGCGGGATCGAATACGACCGTCTGGAGCCGGAAAAGCTTCAGGAGCTGATCGGGCAGAATGAAACGGTCATCCTGTATGAAGGCTCCGCGGAGCAGAGGGGGAAGATCATCAAGTCCTGCACGGAGCAGAGGAAATGCCTGTATTTTACCCCGCGGGTGGAGGATCTACTGTGCCAGGGGGCATCCCAGAAACCGCTGCTGGATACGCCGCTGATGAAATATGACTATAAATACGAATACCAGAACGGGTATTTTGGGAAACGGGCGCTGGATCTGGTGTTTGCATTGTTTTTTCTGGTGCTGTTTTCCCCGTTTTTCGTGCTGGCGGCGCTGGCGGTGAAGCTGGAGGACGGAGGCCCGGTGTTCTTCCGGCAGAAGCGCTGCACGAAGGACGGGAGGGTGTTCGAGATGGTCAAGTTCCGGAGCATGGTCGTGGACGCGGAGAAAGACGGGGCATTACCGTGCACGGGGAAGGATCCGAGGATCACGAAGACCGGGAGGGTGATCCGGGCGGCGCGCCTCGACGAGCTGCCGCAGCTGTGGAACATCTTAAAAGGGGACATGAGCTTTGTCGGGCCGAGGCCGGAGCGGGTGGAGCACGTCGAGCAGTACACGAGGGAGCTGCCGGAGTTCGCCTACCGGCTGAGGGTCAAGGGAGGCCTGACCGGATATGCGCAGATCTTCGGGAAATACAATACATCCGCGTACGACAAGCTGCGGCTGGACCTGATGTACATCGAGAACCAGTCCCTCTTTTTAGACATCAAGCTCCTGCTTTTAACGTTCAAGACGATGTTCCAGAAGGAGAGCACGGAAGGCTTCGGGGAGGAGAAGAGCGAGGAGATGCGGGTGAATATCCGGGAGGCGGAGGAATCCGGGGAATCCGGGGAAGCCCGGAAGGACCACGGGACAGGATATGAGACGGAAGCATAGTTCTGGGGAGGACGGCATGAAGGAAGGAAAAAAGCTGGGAAAGAAGAAGATCGGGATCGTATCGCTGGGGTACGGCTGGCTTCCCTGCGAGCCGGGGCCGTCCCGTTTTTATGAAATTGCAAAAATTTTTTCGGAAAACGGATGGGAAGCGGAACTGGTCGGGAGCAGCTTCCAGCATTTTGAAAAGAAGCCGCGCGATACGGAAAAGATCCGGAAACAGGGATATCCGTTCCGGTGCACCTTCATTCCGGTTCCGGAATATAAAAAGAATATCGATATCCGGAGGGAATACAGCAATATCCGGGCAGCCGGAAGGGTGGTGGAACATTTAAGGACGCGAAAGTATGATGCTGTCTACTGCTCCATTCCGGCAAACCGTGTTGCGGCGGCGGTCGGGAAATACTGCCATGAGCAGAAGATCCCGTTTATTGTGGACGTTGAAGACCTGTGGCCGGAGGCGATGGAGATGGTCTTCCATGTGCCGGTCATAAAAAACATGGTTTTCCGCTGGTACCGGAAGGACGCGGAAACGGCTTACCGCTGCGCAGATGCCGTAGTGGGAACCTCTGACGGTTATACCGATCGGGCATTCCAAAATCAAAAGAGAAACATCCCGAAAAAGACCGTTTACGTAGGATGCAGTCTGTCGGTATTCGATGAAGGAGTCAGGGAAAATTCCCCGGAAATTGAAAAAACGGAGAATGAGTTCTGGATCACTTATGCAGGATCAATCGGAGCCAGTTATGACATCCGGACGCTGGTAATGGCGGCAAGGCAGCTGCAGGATCAGGGAGAGAAAGACATACGGATCAAGATCCTCGGGACAGGACCGTTAAAAGCGGAGCTGGAGGAACTGGCGGAAAGGCTGGACTGCAGAAACACCGAATTCTTAGGCTACATGGAATACAAAAAGATGGCAGCGTACCTGGCAGAATCAGACGTCCTTGTAAATTCTTTTGTAAAAAATGCGCCGCAGAGCATTGTCAATAAAGTAGGGGATTACCTTGCGGCAGGAAAGCCGATGATCAATACCCTCGGAAACCGGGAATTCATGCAGCTGGTGGAGAAAAAAGGTTTTGGAAGGAACATAGAGGCTGAAAATGCCGCCGTTCTGGCAGAAACCATCCTGTGGTATCAGGCGCATAAAGCTGACTGTGAAAAGCAGGGGGAGGCGGCAAGGAAGACGGCGGAGATGGAATTCGACCGGAAGACCTCCTATCTGCAGATCGTGGAGCTGGCGGAAAGGCTGGTGGAGGA
>CANQDS010000176.1 GCA_947593655.1 uncultured Lachnospiraceae bacterium
GGATGGCGGTACGCCATTGGTTAAAACTTTTGTAGAAGTGGTGTTTATCACGGGAAATGGCACGATGCAGTTTTTTGTCAATTTCCCTGTGGCGGGCATAAAGGCCGCCGTAGCGGATCATCTTATAATGCTTTTCCGGGATATGCTGGATGAGACGCTGTATGAATTCCATAACAGGAAGGGTTTCTTCCACGTATTTGTTATCTTCGTGTCTGTTGTAGTGGAAAGTGACAGAGTCGCCATCATATTGATCGATTCTTGAGGTGGCAATAACAGGGCGTCCGAGGTAGCGTCCGATATATTTTATGACAGTTTTGGGATCGCATTTGTTCGGTTTTGCATAAACGTAGAACCCCTCTTTATGTTCTTTGTAGCAAAGAGATTTGGCTTTTTTAAAAGAAGGGCCAATCTTAGTTTCCATTTCGTTGAGTAAGGCAGTGCGAAAAGCATTACGAAGAAAGGTATAGTTAAAATAATGGATGTTACGCCATAAACCATTATCACTATAACCGCCTTCAGAAATGAGGCAGTGGATATGGGGATTCCATTTCAAGTCTCTGCCGAACGTATGAAGAACCATGATAAAGCCCGGAGTAAAATTCAATGATTTATTCTGCTTGAAGAACATGCGTGAAATAACGCGGTTAACGGCATGAAAGAGGCAGTCAAGTAATGAACGGTCATTTAAGAAAAACTCCCGGAGGTTTTCATCAATAGTAAAGACACAGTGTCTGTGGATAACGTTTATCAATTTAAAGGACATGGAAGCAGTACGGCGCATAGCATAGAGATTTCCGCAGGTAGGACAGAAACGGCTGTGGCATCGGAAAGCAACAAATTTCAATTTTCCACAGTGAGGGCAGCTATACATTGCCCCGCCGTAGGAAGGAGTGCCGCAATTGATCATTTTGTCCACGTTTTCGATAACCGAAGTACGTGGATGTAATGTATAAATCATTTCTTCATAATGGTCGCTAAAAATATCTTGGAGTATGCTCATAAGACTATTATAAAGGAAAAAAGATAAAAAGGAACCCCCAAATTCCCCCATGAATGGGGGAATTTGGGGGTTGATGTGTCGAAGACACTTTTTTATTGCCTACATTATTGAGTTTTCAAGGTTCAACACACCTTTTCGGTGTGGGAAGTTTTAGTCAATAACTTAAATAATTGTGCTCCAAAAATCGAAACGGCATAAAAATAACAAAGAAAGTCATCTGCAGAATCGTTCTCTGACAGGTCTAAAGCAATCCGTGTTAAATTTTCAAGGTACAAACCAAATCAAATATTTGCCAATGTGTCTTTTGACACCCTAATCTAAGTAAGGAAGTATGGGAGTAGGAAAAGGAAATTCGCTTGTCCCGTAATCGCCAGTCAGATAAAAAGGCAGATGGCAAGAGCGAAAAGTATACCAAGAAATATGCACTTTCCAGCATGTGCGAATGCGGGGGCTGTGGTACGAAGCTTACAAGCTGCTGGCAGGAAGTTTTGATGATGTGATAGATTCCGTTGGCAGTGTCATTGAAGATAGTAGCACCAATAATGAGGATATCGGCAGACTGAAAAAGGAGCAAAAGGCTTTGGAGAATCTGGAACAGCGTCGAAAGAAGCGAATGGCATCTCTAAAGAAGGCTCTTTCCGGTGGCAATATTCTGGAGGAGTTTGACCGAGTGGTATTTGAAAGCATTGTGGAGAAGGTTATCGTGGGAGAGACAAATGATGATGGCACCGTAGACCCATTTAAACTGACCTTTGTTATGAAAGGGAATGGCAATAGCGTTGTTCCTAATGCAAAGGATTGGTTCAAAGGGAAAACGATGACGGACGCGACGGATTCTGTGGATTAGGAATAAAATTTGCTGCAAATTAACATGCAAATAAGTTGAATAATTTGCTGTGGATGTGTATAATCTATTGTATAAGAAGCAGCAGATTATTTCAAATGTATGATTGGAGGAATTGACATGCCTAATATTAAACCGATTTCAGATTTAAGAAATTATACCGCAGTTATAAATGAAGTTGCATATGGAAACCGTGTGTACCTTACACGAAACGGACATGGCCAGTGTGCCATAATAGATATGAAGGAGCTTGACGAATTGGATAAGCAGAAAGCACTTTACCAGCTTATGACCAAGCTAAATGAAGCAGAAATATCTATTCGTGAGGAAGGAACCATATCAGCAGATGATTTAGAAAAAGAATTGGGGGTATAGTGATTGAAGAAGGTTGAATATTCCCAGATTGTAAGGCGGAAGCTAAAGAATTTAAGGGCTCGTCTTACAAGCGAATTTGGTGCAGAAGTATCCAGAAAATCCATAAAACAGATTACCGATGCGGCGAGAAGCTTGGAGGATTTTGAAGAAAAAGGAATCTCTGTTTCGTCCATGTATGGTATAGAGTGTGATTACAGATACATTTATGTGGGACGTAATTACTTATTTTATCGAATTGAAAGCGGCAAGATAATCATTGCGGAAATGTTTGATGAAAGAGAGGATTTTATGTACAAGTTATTTGGCATTACTACTACAACTCAGGAATCTCTTGATTACTGGGACGAGTAGGGTGTTAAAATATATAGGTCACAAGACTTGAAAAAACATTCATAGGCTTGATTATGGCTAATCAGACAGACTTATTGAATGTTGGTGATGAGATGAAATTAGACGATATGAGACAGGATTTATGTGGTTCGGAGTGTGACGAAGGATTGCGTTCTTCTTCGTCAGAGACTGCTGAAGAATTGCATTTTTCTTCGATACCGACACATGTAGAGACAGTGTGTTTATTGACCAAACTCAATGTCAAGCAGCATATCGAAGTTGAGTTGATGATGGACGAGATGGATTTGACAATGGCGGAGAGTAAGGCTACCTATGAAGAGATCAAGAATTATGTGAAAGAGAAAACGGGTCTGCAGGTCAGCAAT
>CANQDS010000177.1 GCA_947593655.1 uncultured Lachnospiraceae bacterium
CTGCTGCTTTCAAAATCCCTTTCCGTATTGGAACATATCATGCAGAATGCTCATCCCCTGCAGATTTCCGATAAATAACGCATACTTTCTTCTACAACAGACCGTTCTTTCGGATTTCCCATTTCAATGGAAACAAATCCAGAATAGGATTCCCGCTCTAATAATTCCAACAATTCCTGATGCAATGTTCTCTTTTGGATCGGGGCAAGTCCCGGCTCGCTGATATGAACGTGATTGATCCATGCGATCCTGCCTTCCAATACGCTTACTGCTTCTTCATTGCAGATCATCGTTCCCACATCCAGATTCAGCCGGAATCCTTCGGAACCCACCTCATCGACCAAATCCAACACCGACTTGGTATCATTAATGTAATTCGTCTGATATACAGGCGGATTGGCTTCCATGCCGATTACGGTTTTATGCGCTGCAGCATAATCGCCCAATTCCCGGAAAAAAGCGACGGCATCCTGTGCATCGCCTCCATCCGGGATGCTGCGGTTCTTCGGACAGCCGAATACAAGATTTTTACATCCGACGGCTTCTGCAAAATCAAGCGCTTTTTTGGTGTACCGGAGCAGGAAATCCCGCTCTTCCTTTGTTCCGAAAAGCTTCTCCTGCCTGCCATACCAGATGGACTGCATGGATGGGATACACAATCCATACTGTTTTTGTAAACCGGCACTCCACTTTTTGGCTTCTTCCAGCCGCTCATACGGCTGCTGCGGAAAAATTCTTG
This sequence comes from uncultured Lachnospiraceae bacterium, assembly GCA_947593655.1. Classification (GTDB taxonomy): domain Bacteria; phylum Bacillota; class Clostridia; order Lachnospirales; family Lachnospiraceae; genus Roseburia. The sequence goes on from CANQDS010000177.1 coordinate 740, forward strand.
TCGGCGCGATTTCCAGCCCAGAAAAACCATATATTTTTATTTTTTCATACATTTCATCGTCTGATTGAGCATCCCATGCGATGTTGGAAACGGAAAGCTTCACCACCGGTTAATCTCCTGTTCTTTTACAAATTCTGCGATATCCTTCAGCACTTCTTCTTTTCCGCAGATATATCCATTTGCTCCGCCAAATAAATTTGCATATCCGGTTCGGTAATCGTAATCCGCCGGCGTCTGCCCGAGTTCATTCACAAACTGCGTTCCTGTAAGATACTGATAAACCTCTCCCGCCGATACCGGCTCCGCTGCCGGATGCCAGAGCTTTAAATCATGCTTTAACGCGGTCTGTATATCCGTCCAGAGTCTGTGCAGCGGATAAAACTGATAACGGCTCCTGCTGTCCGTAAAATTCAAAGCGGAAAATCCGATTTTCTTCCATTTCTCCTTTAAAACCGCCTCCGTCGGCTCCGTCAACGTCTTTACCCGATAAAAACCGTTTTCCTGCTGCTCATAATAATTTTCCAGTTCCGGATCCGCCTGTGCCATCTCCGCCATTTTCTGCGGTGTCAGCATAAAAGGGATGACATGGATATAATCATAGATAAAATTCTTTTTTATGTTTTTCCCGAACAATCCCGGCAGACGGATGATCAAAGCATCCGGATAATGGGCACGCACCCACTGTTCCAGACAATAGCGGTTATAACCGTAAGGATGCAGTCCGTCCGTATCAATTTCCGCCGTCTCATCCACGCCCTTTGGAACTTTGAAAACATCAATCGTTGAAATCAGCACCAGCTTTTTCGGCTGTATCCGGCGGATATTTTCTTCCGCTTCACAGACCAGTTCCATGTCCTTTTCGGGCGCATGGTTTGCCAGATATTTTTCCGCCCGCATTCCTGCATAAACCAGCAGATCCGGTGTTGTTCCATAGGCTTCCTGGATATCGGAAGAATGGAAGGCAACATCAAACCGTCCCGGTTCATACAGATTGCTTCCCACAAATCCCGTGCAGCCAACTAATGCATTCATCTTTTCCCGCCCTCCTGCTATTTCGTCAGCTTTTCGATTCCTTCATAGCTGTAATGCCTTCTCTTAAACACCAGATTAACCAGCAGCTGCAGATAGCGGATGATCACGGTCAGTATGCCGAACAGTCCAAAAAAAACGACTGACAGAAACAAAATGGTCGTCGTCCATCCTGCGACCGGATGGAACAGGAAATACGCCGACAGCGAGTACGCTGCCATAAAAACCGTCATCAGCATCATAATAACCGTCATTGCAACTGCAAAACGGTATCCTACTTCCGTAAACAGGATCAGGGAATCAAGGGCCAATCCGGTCCTGTATTTTTTTTCTTCTTTCCCTGTAATATAATCAGGATTGCCCGGCACCGCCGGATACCTGATATTCTGTGTTTTTAATCCGCAGTTTGCATAAACCGCTTTCCGGTAAGGAACCATCCGGTTCATGGAACTGACGCGGTTAATCCCCCTGCGGCTGATAACCCGAAAACGTTCGGTGGACATATGATAAGAAATGTTTGCAAAACGTTCAAAAACACGATAGAAGATGCTGGATGTAAATTTTTCTTTGCGGTCGGGCGATGCACTTACAACGTCATACCCCCCCGAAATGGATTCTTGATAAGTATTCATAATTTCATCTTTTTCAAAATCCCACACCGGGCTGTCAAATTCAAATACAAAATCCCCGATTGCCAGATCCACGCCCGCATTCATCGCCATTTCCAGCCCATGAAACTCTCCCATATGAACAACGGAAACACTGGATGCCTCTGCCTTTTTGCTGGCTTCTTTTATTTTTGCCACGCTGTTATCGTCCGAAAAATCATCCACACAGATAATCTCGGAATGTTCAAAACCGTTTTCCATTACATCAATGACATTTTCTAAAAAAGAAGCGATCTGCGGCTCCGCATTATGTACGTAAATTACTGCAGATGCAAAATTCTTTTCTTTAGCCTTCATCGTTCAGTACCTCGTCTAAATCATAAACTGTATTTATTTTTCCGGACAAAACCGCGGCAAACGTCGGCTTTCTGGAATAGGTACGGATTACCGTCGGTCTGGAATCGTCAATCTCCGAACTCATCAGAATCGGCTTCATGGAATACAAAGAATGATGATATTGGAATCCGAA
>CANQDS010000178.1 GCA_947593655.1 uncultured Lachnospiraceae bacterium
ACGGTTCAGCGCGGAAAAGTCAATTTTTTACAGAAAAGGAATTTAGGGCTTGCTTTTTTCCGTTTTCATGGTATAATGACGATAGTCATTGTACCAGCGCCGATTTGCGTTCGTCCGCAGGACGAACAAAAACATAGGCAGATCGTGCGCATCCCCCGGCGGGAACATGTCCGAAGGACATGGTATAATAATGACTCGGAGATATCCATTTGGGGCATTAGCGCAGCTGGGAGCGCGTTACATTCGCATTGTAGAGGCCACGGGTTCGAATCCCGTATGCTCCATTATCTGAGGTAGGGATGGAGCCAGCGAAGCTGGGAGGATTCCTTATCTTTTACGCGGACGCATCAAAATCCGAACATCGGCAGTCGCCGGTGTTCGGATTTTGTGCGTTTTGCTTTTTACAAAAGGCGGACAGCCATGATCGACTCTACACTACCGATACGCTGTCTTATTGAATCGGGATTATGACTTGTCATCAGTGCATTTCAAAAATAAACGGTTGAATTTCAAAAATATGAACGGTTGTGATTGATAAATCCAAACGGTTGTGGCATACTATCGTTATGGAGGTATCTGCTCAATGAAACACGAAAACTATCATCCCCGCATTATAGACAGAAAAGTAGACCAGTATCTGGCGGCTTTTGGCGCCGTCTGCATAGAAGGCCCCAAGTGGTGCGGAAAAACATGGACATCGTCCGCCCATAGCAAAAGTGAGATCTTTATCGGTGATCCAGCCGGGAATTTTCAAAACCGGCAGCTTGCCGAACTCAGCCCCGCGCTTGTTTTAACAGGGGAAACTCCACGGCTGATCGACGAATGGCAGGAAGTTCCACCCATCTGGGACGCCGTCCGCCATCAGGTGGATCAGGCAGGAAAAAAGGGACAGTTTATTTTAACCGGATCCGCAACCCCAAACCACAAAGGCATTCTGCACAGCGGTGCCGGCAGGATCGGCCGACTTCATATGCGCCCCATGTCGCTGTTTGAATCAGACGGCTCCTGCGGCGCTGTTTCTCTGCAAGCACTGTGCGCCGGGGAAATGACGCCCTCCATGACCGGTGAAGTCCGGCTGGAACAGCTTATCGACTATATTCTGCGCGGCGGATGGCCCGCAAATACAGACCTTCCTCTGGAACAGGCGATTCTTCTCCCGCGCCAGTATCTGACCGCCGTGATCAATGATGATGTTTACCGGATGGACAGTACGAAACGGGACGTGCATAAGATGGAACTGCTGCTTAAATCCCTTGCCAGAAATGAATGCACGACCGCCACAAATAAAAAACTGCAGAAAGATGTGCTGGCTGTTGACGATGAGGAGATCCACCCGGAAACAATTTCCAATTATCTGGATGTGTTTTCACGGCTGTTCCTTACCGACAACCAGCCGCCGTTTTCCTCAAATATTCGATCCGCCGTCCGCATCAAACAGGCTGAAAAGCGGCATCTTGCCGATCCGTCCCTTGCCTGCGCCCTATTGATGGCAACTCCGGAAATGCTTATGCGGGATCTGAACACACTGGGCTTCCTTTTTGAATCTCTGTGCGAAAGAGATCTGAAAATTTATGCCGAATCGTTTGATGCTCATTTATATCACTATCAGGATTACCGCAACCGGGAAATTGACGCTGTTGTGGAATTGCCAGACGGCTCCTGGTGCGCTTTTGAAATTAAACTGGGCGTGAATCAGATTGACAAAGCCGCAGCCGGTCTTATCAAGCTGCGTGACGAGATTCAACAAGAAGGCGGTATTCCGCCTAAAATACTGTGTGTAATCTGCGGGATGTCAAATGCCGCCTACCAGCGTCCGGACGGCGTATTTGTGGTGCCGATTACCGCGCTGCGGGAATGAACTTTTTTATAACGGAAACGTTTTGGCGCTTACGTTTGAAGGAAAAATACCTATCACTTTTCCGTAAACACTTGACTTTTTGTGGATTGCATCAATACTACGCTGGAAAGTAAGGGGATAACGCCCGTAACTTTTCAGTCTATAAGATGGGAGAATGATTTTGCAGGCGGAGACAAATCCGATGCTTATGAGGAATACGCACTCTACGGCGGTATGCCGCTCGTGTTTTTCAAAAAAAGCGACGCAGAAAAAGTAAACTACCTGACCGAATCCTTTCTGTTCAGCAACGCAAAAAGATATGATGTGAAAGGAAAAAAGTATTTTGAATATCCCTCGAAATATTATTGCACTGACGTTGGACTGAGGAATGCCCGCCTCGGATTCAGGCAGCAGGAAGAAACGCACATCATGAAAAATATCCTCTACAACGAGCTTCTCTGCCGTGATTATTCAGTCGACGCGGGCGTGGTGGAGATTGCAGAATACAATAGCGGAGCAAAAACCAAAAAGCAATGTGAAATCGACTTTATTGTAAACCGAGGCGCAAAAAAATACTATACACAGTCTGCGCTTAACGTAAGCGATCCGTCAAAGCTGGAGACGGATCTGCGCCCGCTTAAAAACACAAACGATTTCTTCAAAAAGATCATTATCAGCAAGACCTCAATGAAACCGTGGACAGATGAGGACGGCATTCTGCATCTTGGACTTTATGAGTTTCTGCTGAACGATAACGCGCTGGATTTATAACGATCTTCAGAGTAATCAATTAACACAAGCGAATATCCTGAGCCGGGAAGGGCATCTTCCTTCACTTCCCACTTCCGTTGATGGCGTAAGCTCCTGTGCATTATGCCATAAGGCCGGCCTCGCATCCAGAGGAAGCCACCTGTTCACAGTAAATTTACAATTAAAAGCCTCCCGTCCTCTTGCCCTGAGAAGAATTTTTGAATATAATCCCGTCTTTGACAGTTGACAGAAGAAAAAATCGCTGTATCCCTTGTATTTACTGGGCTACAGCGATTCCTT
>CANQDS010000179.1 GCA_947593655.1 uncultured Lachnospiraceae bacterium
GCAAAAAGCGGAACCTCGTCATAGCTTGTCGTATGCGGGGTAAATGTAACCGAGGTCAGGGAATGAAAGCCTGTTTTTCCAAACGGCATAATGGAAAAAAACGGACCGTCCATAACAGTAAATCCCAGATTTTTCAGATTTTCATTGACCTCGCACAAGATAATCTCGCATAACTCATATTTGATTTCAAAAGGTTCATACCCTGCCATCTTTAAAATCTGATTCGCCCCTGCATATGCGGCATCCAGAAGAAAGCCGCTGCGGTATTCTCCGCCGTCCTCCGTATAAACCGCATAGGCATCCGCCGATTTTTCGATTCTTTGAATGTGCGTTCCATAACGGATAACGGTATGCGGATATTGGGAAAGCTGCTCGAGCAGATAATCTTTTAAGATCATGGCGTCATAGGTGTATTCCCTTGTCAAAAACGCTCCGTCGCACATCCCTTTCTTGAAATACCGATCCGGATGCAGCTCTTCACAGGGGATATGCGCTGCTTTGCAGAATTCTTTAAATTGTACGCCGTCCGACCACGAATACTTATCGGAGGTTGCATAAATCTGCTCAAATTCTTTATTGAGGCAAAACGCATAGTCTTTACAAAATCTTTCGAAATATCCTGCGGATTTCATTGCGGTTGAGATGGATCTGGGGTAATGATACCCTTGATGCACCCTTGCCTGATTGATATAGGTTGCCCTTCGAAAAGGTGTCGGATCACATTCCAGAACTAAAATGTTTTGTCCCTTCTTCGAGCTAAGCAGCGCGGAATATAGTCCGTACAGACCTGCGCCGATAATAATTTTATCGTACTGCTCCATACTTCACCTCCAACTATCCCTAAACTTATATTACTTATATTTACCCATATTATCTATAATGTCAAGCCCCTAAATGCATCAACAGCGGCGCCTGAATAGTTGCATTTTACAAAAAAACGGTATATCATAGAATCCGGTTCTGCTTCGGCAGGCATTTTATACAGAAAGAGGACAAAAACATGATCATTGATTTCCATACGCACACTTTTCCGGATAAGATCTCCGGCAAAGTCGTCCGCAACCTGGCAGCCGTTTCCCACACCATCCCGTTTACGGACGGCTCCGTCCGCAATCTGCTTTCTTCCATGCAGGAAGCCGGCGTCACCTATTCGGTAAATCTGCCCGTCATGACGACGGCGGAACAGGTGGAAAAAGTAAACCGTTCCCTGACGGAACAGAGAGAAAGCCTTCTGGCACAGGGAATCGTCACCTTCGGAGGGATGCATCCGGATTATGAAAATTACAAAGAAGAGCTGCGGCATTTAAAGCAGGGCGGCATTTCCGGCATCAAGCTCCATCCCGCTTACCAGAACATCGATTTTGACGATATCCGGATGCTGCGGATCCTCTCCTACGCTTCGGAGCTTGATCTGATCGTACTGACGCACGCCGGGATCGACATCGGCATCTATGACCGTAATTACTGCTCGGTCCGCCACATTTTAAAAGCGATCGATCAGGTGCAGCCGCCGAAACTGGTGCTCGCCCATATGGGAAACTGGGGATGCTGGGAAGAAGTGGAACGCGATCTTGCGGGAGCGCCGGTCTGGTTCGACACGGCATTTTCGATCGGGGCAATCACCCCGAATCCGGACCAGGAGGAAAAACCCTATCTGGAAGAAAATCTTTCCAATGCAGATTTTGTCCGCATCGCCCGAAAGCACGGCATGGACAAAATCCTTTTTGCGACGGACTCCCCGTGGCAGGATCAGAAAGATTACATCGAACGGCTCCGAAACACCGGGCTTACGCCGGAAGAACTGGAACTGGTTTTCTCCAAAAACGCCAAAAAACTGCTCGATCTTCATGAAACCGGAGCCTCTTCCTAATTTTTAGCGGAGGACTCCAAAAGAGCCCTCCGCCAGAGAGAAAATAAGCATATGCGGTTATGCCTAACGGATTGCCAGATTGGCGCTTCCGCTGATGATAAAGCCGATATTATCCGTGCCAGCGCCCGGCGCTAAGCTGCCGTTGTAATCCATAGACGTAATATGGAGCACAGAACCGTTTCCCGTATAATTGCCGTTCCAATGATCCGACAGATTAAAATTTTCATTAAACTGCACATCGATAGCCCATCCGGTTCCGGTTTTAGAGGAACGGTTCTTTAATGCTAACGCATACTGGTAAAAATGCTGTCCGTTGGATTCCCAGCTGTTGACCACTGACGCGGTCATTTCCAGATCGCCGTTCGTCAGAACGACCGTACCGGCCGCAGACGTTCCGGAATTTCCTCCGGAATGATTATTTCCGGAGTTCCCTCCACTTGAATTACCGCTCCCGGAGTTATTATTGCCGGAATTCCCTCCACTCGAATTACCGCTGCCGGAATTATTGCTTCCGGAATTCCCTCCGCCAGAATTACTGCTGCCGGAATTATTGCTTCCGGAGTTTCCTCCGCCAGAATTGCTGCTACTGGAATTATTACCGCCGGAATTACTGCCTTCGGAGCCGCCTGCCGGTCCGCCGGCCGGCATTCCGCCGTTTCCGTTGGTCAGCATATGGTACACCCACTTTCCGGAAGCGCTCAAATCCGCTTCTGTCAGGCCGGAAGTCCGGGAACAGGAACTGCTGATGATCGCGGAAGTTTCGTTTTTATTGCAAAGGCTCCATGCGACGTAGCTCACCCCGTACTGATCCATGACGCTTACCCATTGGTTGGCCTGTCCTTCATTGATGCCGCCGTTTCCGCTCGCATCACAGATCCCATACTCCGACACAAAGATCGGGAGCCCCGCGTTAATTGCGGAAACCATCGTATTTCTGAGCGCGTCGGTATGAGTCGCCGCGTAAAAATGCAGCGTATACATGATATTATCGTATCCCGTGATCGGATCTGCGG
>CANQDS010000180.1 GCA_947593655.1 uncultured Lachnospiraceae bacterium
CTGCTGCTTTCAAAATCCCTTTCCGTATTGGAACATATCATGCAGAATGCTCATCCCCTGCAGATTTCCGATAAATAGCGCATACTTTCTTCTACAACAGACCGTTCTTTCGGATTTCCCATTTCAATAGAAACAAACCCATGATATGCTTCCCGCTTTAATAATTCCAGCAGTTTTTGATGCAATGTTCTCTTTCGGATCGGTTCAAGTCCCGGCTCGCTGATATGAACGTGATTGATCCATGCGATCCTGCCTTCCAATACGCTTACCGTTTCTTCATTGCAGATCATCGTTCCCACATCCAGATTCAGCCGGAATCCTTCGGAACCTACCTCATCGACCAGATCCAACGCCGATCTGGTATCATTGATATAATTCGTCTGATATACAGGCGGATTGGCTTCCATGCCGATCACGGTTTTATGCGCCGCGGCATAATCGCCCAATTCCCGGAAAAAAGCGACGGCATCCTGTGCATCGCCTCCATCCGGGATGCTGCGGTTCTTCGGACAGCCGAATACAAGATTTTTACATCCGACGGCTTCTGCAAAATCAATTGCTTTTTTGGTGTACCGGAGCAGGAAATCCCGCTCTTCCTTTGTTCCGAAAAGCTTCTCCTGTCTGCCATACCAGATGGACTGCATGGATGGAATGCACAATCCATACTGTTTTTGTAAATTGGCACTCCACTTTTTGGCTTCTTCCAGCCGCTCATACGGCTGCTGCGGAAAAATTCTTGTCGGCGCGATTTCCAGACCTGAAAAACCGTATATTTTCATTTTTTCATACATTTCATCGTCGAATCGAGCATCCCATGCGATGTTGGAAATGGAAAGTTTCATCATTTTATTTTCTCCCTGAAAAAGCATACCACTTTATGGACAATCGTATATATACAAATCTGAACAAAGCCAAAATACCACAAAACATAATTCATATGCGTGTGAATGTATGAATGTCCCTTTGCCAGACAAAACCATGAAATCGAAGTCAGAAAAAACACGACATACATTGTAAATAATTCGATATTCAATTTTTTCTTTATAAACTCATATCCAAAGATACCCAATGGTATTATGCAAAGCAATGGAAACAAATTACCCGGAATGCCGGTAACAACTTCTGTCCCAAAGTGATAATATTTATTACATGTTTCCCATACAGATGCATTCAATGAATCACAAATATAATACACCTGAGTAAAATCATTTAAATTTGACCCATTTGTTCTCCGCAAAACATCCATTTCATATATACTTCTAACTCCTTCTATAAAATCTCCATTCCCCCGCATATTTGCGTGAATACATATGGCAATCATAAATCCCAATATGGCAGCAATACCAATAAAAAAAAGAGTTTTAAACAGCAACAATATTTTTTCTTTGTCATGTGCCACAATTGATTTTATCCAATCAACTAAAAGAAATGAAATCATACCCATCATAATTACAGATATATATTCATACCCGCATAAACATTTTACCAATATCGTTACAAACACTGCCAGATAACTTATAATTCTGCTTTTTCGTTCAGTAATCCGCAGTGTGCAAAACAATCCAACTACCATTGGAAGAAACCAAGTAAACTCTACCCAATATAAATTTCTTGCAAAATTAACGATCCATGGCGACAACCAGAACGTATATAAAAATACTCCTGCCAAAATGTTATTATATTTAAAGTAAATCAATAATACAATAATTGCAAAAACAAATGCCGTTGCCAGACAACATAATAATTGCAAACTTTCATAACCAATATATCTAGCTAAATGTCTGAATATTTTCCCTTGCAAACCATATTGGCTTTTATAAGGTGTCAATATTCCATTATCATAACTCCCCAGTCCCCAATTACTGCCATCCTGAAACCATACACCATCACTCTCTGCATTGATAACTGCTGATACAAGGCCTTCCGAAGTAGCCTGAAAATCTGTGAACGATGTATTCTGATTATCCATAGAATTATACATATAATTCCATGCGAGCAACGCTGTTATCAAAATAATGCTTGATGCATATTTACATGTTATTTTAAGTTTCCTGCAATTTGTGCATAACATTAACACATATCCCCAAATTGCAATCAGAAAAAGAAAAATTAATATTTTATTGTGAGTAGTAAATGTTGGGTACGCATACGCATAGGCAATAAGCAAATTGCCGCTAACCGTTTCCTCCGCTTGATAGTTTGAATCAATTGTCTGCAAATAAGGAACTGTATCACACCCCTGGGCAGAAATTTTTAAGATATAATTCTGCCCCTTCTCTAAGAATTCATGAAGCCTTACTTTATACCATAAACAGTCCGTTACTTCTCTTAAATCCACAGTCACTTCATCAATTATTTTCTGCTCTTTATCTGTTATTGTCAATACCAGATTTCCTGTATTTTCTACAGGCTGATTCGATAAAATTATTCCAAAACCGATAAAATGATCAAAAACCGGTTCAAAAATCATTTCATAATCGCCATTTTTTAAATCAATCGGTTCCTGCAAATCATCAACAATCTCTTCATAATTCAATTCATTATCATAAAAACCATGAGTAAACACATCCATAGGGCCTATCAAGACCATCAAAATAATAACAATTAAGGTACTAATAATAATCGCCAGCTTTTTTCTAATCTGCATTCCTATTCTCCTTTTCTTTTATAAACTCCTTTATTTCCCTTAACACATCCTCTTTACCGCAGATATATCCATTTGCCCCGCCAAATAAATCCGCATATCCGGTTCGGTAATCGTAATCCGCCGGCGTCTGCCCGAGTTCATTCACAAACTGCGTTCCTGTAAGATACTG
>CANQDS010000181.1 GCA_947593655.1 uncultured Lachnospiraceae bacterium
ACTGTTTCCGGATGCGCTGATCCGGGTGTTCGGTGGGGCGAATGAGAGCGTATATTATACGGATTTTGCGCAGAGGGCGTTCCGGATCTATCTGTGCATGATCGTTTTTGCCTGTGTTAATAAAGCCTGCTTTATTTTCCTGCAGGCTATGGGAAAAGCCGCTGCTTCGACCTTGCTTTCGATGGTGCGGGAAATCGTATTCGGCGTCGGTTTTGCGCTGCTTCTCCCGCTGTTCTGGGGGCTGGACGGCGTTTTGTATTCCATGCCGGTATCCGATCTTCTGACATTCGCGATCGCGGCCGTACTGATCGGCCGGACGTACCGGGAACTGGGAACGGCCATCCAGTTCGATAAAGTAAATAGCTCCTATTGACATATGCGCATAATGAGAAAAAAAGGAGAAATATGATATGCAGGCAGTATATCCGGTTTTATTTACCAAAACGAAAGAGTGTATTTTAGTTGAAGTGCCGGATCTGGAAATTTTGACAGAAGGCAGCGATATGAAGAATGCAATAGAAATGGCGAGAGATGCGATCGAATTGAAATGCGTCACAATGGAAGATCATCAGCAGGAAATCCCAATCCCTTCTGAAATATTCGATCATACGAAAGGAACTTTTTCGGAAGACGGAGAAACGATTTTGTCATATGTTGATATTGATTCTGGAGAATACAGGAGAAAGATTGATACCAGATCCGTTAGGAAAAACGTAACGATTCCCAGCTGGCTTAATTACGAAGCGGAACACGCAGGAATTAATATATCAAGAGTTTTACAAGATGCATTAATGAATGTTTTGAAAGTAGACAGAAGTTATTAAATGATTCACAGTTGAAAGGCATTGGTCAAAAGATCAGTGCCTTTTGTCATGTTGTCATGTTGTCGTATCGTCAGCAAAAAATCCGCAAAAGATCAAAAAAGAAAATGAAAAACACTTGATTTTTGCACTATATTTTGTTATACATATATATATAAGCTATTATATGCGTAGATATGGCAAAAAGTTAATAAATTCTTAAGAAAGATATTAAGAAAATTAATAATTGGCACATATGAAACGCCGAAACCGCTCTGACGGGGCGCTTCATGAGGCTCTGCAAAAGAAATTGGGGGGATGAAAAGATGAATGAAAAGATGCATGGAAAGCAGAACAGACAAAAGGACAGAAAAAGAGCGCGCCATATCATGAAGCTGGCGGCCGTTTCGCTTGCCCTGTGCCTGTTCTGCGGCTGCTCCGGCAGCCGGCAGCAGGAGGAAGTCTCTAAGGATCCGTCGGATGCCGAACTGGAGGGAGTCCTGAATTTTGGCTATTTCTATGAGGAGGACGGAATCCTGTTTTCTTCGGCGGAGCATTTTATGTATTCGGAATGGAAAGATCCGATGGGATTTGATTATATCTGCCGGGATCTGACCTGCGACCATCAGCAGTCCGGCTGCACGGCGAAGAATTTTTCCAGCTCGGACGGCGACAGTCGGGGATTTGGATTTTACTATCAGGATAAGCTGATTCTGGTTCAGTCTGTCTGCGAGACTACTCCGGAAACGGAAACCAGCGGAGATATCACGACCGTAACGGCGTCGGATACCTAGGAAACGATGGTGTATGAAGCCGACAAAGACGGATCGAACCGGAAAGAAATGCTGTCGTTTCCGGGGAGCATACAGCCCATGCTGTCCCGCGCCGCGGTTCTGATCAATGGAAAATTGTATTTCGCGGGAGATCGGGAATCGGTCAGTCAATATTCGGTCAATGAAAAGGACGGAACGGTATCGGATACGACAGCCCGTTATGATAAGGCGTTTTACTGCGTTGATCTGGCGGATTATTCCGTGGAAACGACGGAATTTGAAGTGCCGAAAGGGAAAACCGACTCGCTGGTCACATCTCCGTTGGTTATCGAAGCCTATGACGGTTATGTTTATGTTCTGTTATCGTTTAACGGGGACGGCGAATGGTATCGGATCAACAGCGCAGACGGCGCCAGCAGCAAAATCCTCTCATTTGAGTCCGGCAACCTGCGGTTTGTAGGAGCGATCGGGAATACCGTATATTATACCAAAGAGGGAACTGCCGCCGTCTATGCGATGGAGATCGGTTCCTCAGAGGAGAAGGAAGTGGTTTCGCTGGAAACGGAGGATGCGGAGGATGCGGTCGCTTATGTTCTGGACGGGCAGCTTCTGGTAGAAACCGCTTATTCGCTGGATGAGGGCGCGGAGTTTTCTGAGTATACGCTGTTTGATCCGGCGGGAAAGGAACTCCGGACATATCATTACGATGAATATGTTTCTTTTATGCGCGCAGCCGGGGATCATCTGCTTTCCATCCGCTCGAATCTGGATGTTTACTGGTGCCGGAAAGAGGAGCTTGCGGATCTGCTGGACAAAAGCATTTATATCGGAAACTTTTTCGGGAGAAACATTGATAATATATAGCAAGAACAATAAAATGTATGACAAATGAAAATAAAGATTGACCAATAGGATAAAATATGTTATATATGTATATATGTAATATAAAAAGGAAGAAATATGAAAAATAAAATGACGATAAACAATGGAAGGAGTGGAAGGATGCGTAGAAAAAGAACACGCCATATCATGAATCTGGCAGTCGTTTCGCTTGCCCTGTGCCTGTTCTGCGGCTGCTCCGGCAGCCGGCAGCAGGGGGAAGCTTCTAAGGATCCGTCGGATGCCGAACTGGAGGGAATCCTGAATTTTGGTTATTTCTATGCGGAGGACGGAATCCTGTTTTCTTCGGCGGAGCATTTTATGTATTCGGAATGGAAAGATCCGATGGGATTTGATTATA
>CANQDS010000182.1 GCA_947593655.1 uncultured Lachnospiraceae bacterium
GTGGATTACTGCCTTTATGATGAGCTGCCCGCGGATATCGCGTATTTCCATGCGCAGTGGAGGCGGGAACGGTTAACGCAGAAGCAGCGGGATTACGTAATCCTCGACGGCGTGAAGGGGAAAGGCCACTACGTCGGGACTTATCTGGCGCTCACCACCCTGGAACGCTACTGGTGGGGAGAAGGAGAAGTAAAATTCTATCTGGACGGGGATGAGGAGTATCCGACCATCTGCGGTACCGGGACAGAGGACTATTTTGGCGGTTCCTGGAGTTTTGCGCATCAGGAAGACGGGAAAACGGTGGAGCAGAATTATTGTACGCCGTATCTCGGCTATCCCTATTACTCAGCGCATGACGAGCTGATCCATAACCCTTACCACAATGATGACTGTCCTCCGATGAGGGGATTTTACCGTTGGCATATTCAGGATCCGATCTGTTTTGACAAGGACATCCGCGTGACGATCCAGCAGATTGGGGTCGGATACCGGGGACTTTTTGAGCGTCAGGACGATGTCGCCAGTGTCGCGTATTGGTATCAGTCTGAACCGCATCAGAAATTTGGGGAACTTATGTGCAAAGAGGACAGATGGCCGAGATAAGGAGGTACCTTTGAAAAAATGTGTAGCGGGATTTCTGGTGCTGATGATTCTGATAGGATCTGTCAGATTCCGGTCGGAAACGATCCTGACAGATGCTTTTGAAAAAGGGAAAAATTTCGACGAAGTAACAATCCTGCATGTTGATGCCGGAAAACAGGGGTTTGCAGAGTTTGTCGCACAGGCAGAGGAGATGCTGGAAATCCATATTCATGTCGTGGAATGTCCGGATAATGCGGATAACCGGCAGGCTATGATTTCTACAATTTTGTCTTCCGGGGATGATTCGGTTGATATTATCACAGTCAATGATGAAATGATTAGTGAATTTAAATACAAAGACTGTCTTGTGCCTTTGGAAAAGGAAGTTATGACGGAGAGTGTACAAGAAGCGTATCCAAAAGAGTATCTTGAAAATATCTGCATGGCAAACGGCAGTATCTATTCCGTTCCTTATCTGATGGATATCCTGTTGTTCTGGGTCAACCAGGAACTGCTCAGACAGGCAGGTCTGGATGAGATCACTGATTACAATGATCTGTTAAAGCTCTCGCGCAATCTTCCCGAGGGAAAATATGCGTACGGGGATGCCTGGGAGAAAACATATATTTATAATGCTGTTTCTGAATTTATCGGTTTTTGGGGCGGCGATTACAAAAACTGGTCAGACGAGCATACGAGGGAAGCAGTCTCTTTTCTGAAACAACTGGTGGAACAGGGAGTCACTTCAACAGAACAGATGGTGGACTATCATGAACAGATGGAAGAAAAATTTATTGAGGGCAGATACGCAAGCCTGTTTATGTACAGCGGTGCAATCAGTATTTTTTCTGAAGCAGGCGTTTACGGAGAAGACAGGATCCACATTGCTGACATTCCTTCTTTTGGGGAGCAGACTACCAATATAGCGACATGGCAGTATGTTCTGAACAATGCATCCCCTAATAAAGAAGCTGCTTTAAAATTCCTGAAATATGCGGCAAGTCCGCAGGGCAGTCTTAATTACGCAAAGATCATGAAAAGTATGCCGGCCCGTCTGGATGTAGTTGAGGATGAAAAGCTGGATATAGAAGGAATCAATGAAGTCAGGCAATATCTCAGGAAGACCAGACTCTGCGCGAGACCGATGTGCGTGGACTCCATGGCGGCGATTTCTGTTTTGGGTACGCTGTTTCAGGAATACATACTGGGAGAAATAGGGGAGGAAACCCTCTGCACAGAAGCACAGAAAGCAATTCAGCAATATTATACTTCAGAGCCATATGCGAACGATGAAAATCATGGTTAGGAATACTGTAGAAATGAGCAAAGCCCGAGCTAGGGCTTTGCTCATTTCTACTAGTTAATTAATACTCTTTTCGTTCTCCTGGAGACATGCTATAATAAAGCAAGTAATGATTAAGGAGGCACTTATGGAAAAAATAGATACTTCCAGAATTAACAAGATTAAACTTGATTCCGTAAATACAATGATCAGAGCTGCACGGAAATACCCATTTGTGAAACGTCTGATTATCTTTGGAAGCAGTGTGACAGATCGCTGCACAAAAGAGAGTGATATTGATGTCTGTATGGATGTCGGTAATAAAACGCAAGGACTTGATTTATTCAATTTCCATGCCGACCTCTGCAAAAGCTGTGACTTCAATTGTGATATTTTGAATTATTATCGTTTGAAGGGGAATCTCAAAAACGAAATCGACAATAAAGGGGTGGTTGTTTATGCTTCTGAGTAAAGCTGATGCGGACATCAGAGTTGCAGAATTGTTAATATCACCACAAGGGAATCCAACCAATGATGAAAATATAATTGATTTGGCTGCTTTTCATGCACAGCAGGCAATTGAAAAACACTAAAGCATGTACTGCAAACAGAAGCCGGTATATCGGAAGGATACAAAGGGTATAAAACGCATGACCTTGTATCTTTGATCACAATGGTGGAAAACAAAACAGAATTTGTGGTGCCAGATACTTTGAAAAATATAGCAAGCGATGTTTCAGGCTGGGAAGCATCAAGCCGTTATGGAGGATCTTATACCGGGACTCTAAA
>CANQDS010000183.1 GCA_947593655.1 uncultured Lachnospiraceae bacterium
TGCTTCCGCTCCGGCTGTTCGTTCCCTGACTGCCGCCTCGGCTGCTTCCGCTCCGGCTGCCCGTCCCCTGGCTGCCGCCTCGGCTGCTTCCGCTCCGGGGACGCGGGCTGTCCCAGTCCTCCAGGTAATCCTCCTGCAAGCCCCTTCGGCTGCCGGAACCTCTTCTCCTGTGTCCTCCGGACGCACCTATCACCTGTATCTCCCTCTCTTCGCTTTCCTCGTCCTCCTCTGAAACTTCCTCCAGATCGCTTTCCAAATCATCCTCCGGATCCGGAGGCTCCTCTCGGAACGACCGCACGTCAAAAAGCTGAGGCTCTGCCGCCTTCTGCCCGGAGCCTTCCATCTCCCGGAGCTCCTGCTGCAGAAAGCTCTGAAGCCCCTTTTCGATCTGCTCCATCTCCTCTATATCCCGTCTGCTCATCTTTTCCTCACCGACCCATCAGCCTTCCAACACGTTATATTCTATCGCTTGTGTCTTATAGGATAACACATCTTTCCGGTTTCGTCATTAGACAGATTCTTAATTTTTATATGCTCTTTTTTATTCCAAAACATCAAATGCCTGGCCCTTGGCCCAGGGACTTCCCACATCACAGCGGCCGTGATGGTACTGCCTGTCTTTCACCTGACCGTCGCCGTCCACTACCTGAATCTTCATGCGGCTTCCGCCATCCTGATTGTATTGATCCAACAGCCGGATCAGCGCCTCCACATCCTGTTCGTCTACCTGGCGGTCCGAAACGGCCTCTTCTGTCCTGCTTTTTCTGTTCTCTTCCACTTCCAATCCTCCTTTTTGTCTATATCCTCAAATGACCGCGAAAACGACGGCAAGCCGGTGAAACCGGTAAACCTCTACTACAGTAAGCGGCTGCTCAAAGCAATTAACAAAAAGTGATAGTGTGTTTCATACGGTACGAGCTCAGATGAATTCGACTCCACCATCCTTTTGAATTCATTCAGCGAAAGGTATCTTACTTCCTTTACTTCCTGATTGCAGAACGAATACTCGTCTATGGGAATATCCGCTCTATAAAGAAACACATCCTCTATTTCATTCTCAAAATATCCGTTAATCCCGTCATACTCACGACAAGAAAACAGATACCGAAGCTTAGACACATCTATCTCTATACCAAGTTCTTCACGCCCCTCCCTTCTGACAGCTTCTAAAGGAGATTCGCCCGCCTGAACATGCCCGGAAAAAGAAATATCCAACATCTCTGGAAACACGACATGACGACTCCTTGTCTGCAGCAATATTTCTCGCTTGGAATTCATAATCCACACACAAACACTCCGGTGGACAAGCGCTTTTCTGTGGACTTCATCTCTCGTTTCACTTTTTCCGCTTCTTTGCCCTAAATCATCATAAATATCCAGAAATTCCATATAACAATCTCTCTGCCAAATTCCTCTTTACAGTTCCAAAGCCGCAAGGGTGCTCCCTTTTAATAATCTGCGCATATTGTCAACATGAGGCGTAATGATTTCCCGATCGACCTCCGGGTGTTCGTTTACATACGCCGTAAGCATATCCATCAGATTATCTTTTGATTTCATATAATCCTCAATGATAATTTCGTCAGAATACCCCAATTTCCGTAAAAGCACCGCCGATACGACACCGGTCCTGTCTTTTCCTGCCGTGCAAAAATACAGTACATTCGAGTCTGCACCCAGAATCGTGTCAATAATTTTTTCCATTTGTGCGTCGATCATTTGTGCATATACCGTATGCAAATGTTCACGTGATTCAGGAATATCCCCGCCGCCCGTAACCGGCAAATGATAATACTGAAACCCTTCTTTAACCGCAAGCTCGCAGGGATGTTTATCAACCTCCTCCTGCGATCTCAAATCCACAAGCGTAGTTATATGATGATCCAATAGCCATTGGATTTCTTCCTCTGTCAAATTTAACGGGGCGTCGCTTCTTATGTAACGCATTGTACCTACAGGTAATGCACGGGTATTTCTTGTGGATTTCAGTAAAGAACTCATAACTTATCCCGCCTCACATCCGGCCGCCTTCTGCTTCGAATAAGGTCATTATATCACCTGCGCACGGCACTTGTAAATTTTTATCTTCCGGGCAGGATGCCTACACCCAGAGAATATCATTTATGCTATCATGGCATCTGTTTTATGTGAATTTCAAAAAAACCATAATTTAAGCCAAATATATCTATAACAGCCAAAAGGAAAATTTCACTATGCAGGGGGATATATCTATTGCGCACCAAAAAAGTTAAAATTTTTGCCCATTTTTCATAAAATCAATTAGGTTTACGTTTTTAATGCCATTTCTTTGCTGTAACAACGAATCGGTTGTCGCAACGTATTTCGGGTAATTGTCTTTGATTGCTTCCAAGGCACGGTATTCCCTATCTTCTGTTTCCTGCGACAAAGCGATCGTATATGCTACTTGTACATAAGAATATTGCATTTCATTATCTCTGAGAATAAAATCACATTCTAATTTTCCGATTCTTCCAACGCTGACGGAATAATCCTGAGCTCTGGCATAGGTATAGACCATATTTTCCAAAACCGGTCCATAATGAATCCGATTATCTGTATT
>CANQDS010000184.1 GCA_947593655.1 uncultured Lachnospiraceae bacterium
GCCATGTATTCGCAAATCGCATCACTCACATCCGTTCGTGATTGCTGTTTTGCTCATACATGTCAGCGTCTCTTATGGCATAGTCAGTCTGGCAAGCAAGCTTGCCGCCTGGCTCTGCACGGAGACTGGACTTATACAGTAAAAAGCGAGTGATATAACAACAAAAACAAGTGATCAGCAAAAATATATTGAAATAAATGATGCAGTGGATATAATATTTAGATATATGCGTCCTGATATGGGCATAAGTCAATAAAAAAAGGAGAAAAGCATATGGATATTCAATACTTATTGCTCTTGCAGAATATAAGAGAAGCTGCGGGCGGAGTGCTGGACAGTTTCTTTCTGCAGATCAGCGACCTGTCCTACGGAATTTTTATCTGGATGCTGGCCTGCGTCCTGTTCTGGTCTGTTAATAAAAAGAGCGGATGGTTCCTGTTTTTGAACATTGGCTTCGCCAGGTTTTTCATGCAGCTTCTGAAGCTGACCTTCTGCGTGTACCGGCCATGGATTCGCTGCGACCAGATCGTGCCGGTGGAAACTGCGTCCGGCTATTCCTTCCCCAGCGGGCACAGCATCACAGCCACGTCCAATTACGGGACCATGATAGAACGGAACCGGGAGCATAAGCCCCTCTGTATTTTCCTGGGGTTCATGATTCTTCTTACCATTTTTTCCAGAAACTATATCGGTGTTCATACGCCTCAGGATGTGATCGTGGGGACTTTGCTTGGCGCTGTGGTAGTTGTGGGAGGCGCAAAGGTCTGGGAATGGATCGATGAGCACCCGGAGA
Source organism: uncultured Lachnospiraceae bacterium (assembly GCA_947593655.1). Classification (GTDB taxonomy): domain Bacteria; phylum Bacillota; class Clostridia; order Lachnospirales; family Lachnospiraceae; genus Roseburia. The sequence goes on from CANQDS010000184.1 coordinate 794, forward strand.
AGGACTGGGTTATTCCCTGTGCCGGCGTGGCGCTGACCATTTTGTTCCTGATCTATATTTCCGTCAAGTCCTATCCCATGAATTACGTGGACGGGGAGCTTCTGGTGGATCCTGAGAAGATGAAGGTGGACGGATTTAAAGATGCGGGGCGGCTTCTGGGAGTGACCCTGGGGTGGTTTCTGGAGAGACATTTCGTGAGATTTTCCATGGACGTACCGGCGCTCCAGAAGGTAACCAGAGCCGGCGTGGGAGTGCTTTTGCTTATTTTCATTGAGAAATGCCTGACGCCTGCCGTGACAGGCGCGTTCTCCTCCTCCTGGGTGAACTGCCTGATGACATTTTTGGAACTGTTTCTCCTTATGGTGGTTTATCCACTGTGTTTTTCCAGGCTGGAAGGTTCCGGTACGGAAAAAATTTCATCCTGATTGAAAGCTATGATATCCTGAAGGACAGGATGTATACGGAAAATGCAAACCGGGCGGCAAAAGATGGTTTGATTACGCCAGACAATCATAAAAACTGCGAAGACATACCTGGAAACATATCGAAACCAATAGAAGCAGATGACACGGGGAGGGATTCTTATGAAGTATCGTACATTGCCCCACGGCGGGGAACAGATCGGCATTATCGGCATGGGTTCGTCGGTCGTCGGCGAGCAGACGGAAAAGGACATTATTGAGACTGTCTGCTATGCAGTGGAACACGGCGTCAATTATTTTGATCTGGCGGCAGGACACGCGAGCTGCTTTCCGGCTTATGGGAAGGCGCTTTTTGGCTGCCGTGAGAAGGTTTATCTGCAGGTTCATTTCGGCGCGAACTACACGACCGGGGAATACGGCTGGACGACGGATCTGGAGGAGATCAAACGCTCGATCGACTGGCAGCTTAAAAACCTGAAGACGGATTATATAGATTTTGGATTTATCCACTGCCTCGATGAGATGGCGGATGTGGAGGAGTATGAAAAGAGCGGAGCGCTGCAGTATGTGCTGGATATGAAAGCGCAGGGCGTTGTACATCATATCGGGTTGTCTTCTCACAATCCGGCGACGGTTCATCACATTCTGGACCGGAAGCTTATTGATATGCTGATGTTCTCCGTCAATCCGATGTATGATTACGGGCAGGGAGATTATGCGTTTGGCTCGGATGGGGAACGGCAGCTTCTTTACCGCCGCTGTGTGAAGGAAGGCGTCGGCATTTCCGTCATGAAGCCGTACAACGCCGGACAGCTTCTGGATGGAAAGCAGTCGCCGTTTAAGAAAGCGCTGACGACCGCGCAGTGCATCCAGTATGCGCTTGACAAGCCGGGGGTTCTCACGGTACTGCCCGGCGCGGGGAATGTGGAGCAGCTGAAGCTGAACCTCTCTTATCTGGAAGCGTCGGAAGAAGAGAGGGATTATTCTGTGATTGCGAGCCTGACGCCGGAAGAATCGAAAGGCCGCTGCGTGTACTGCAACCACTGCGCGCCATGCCCCGAGGGGCTGAATGTCGGTCTGATCAACAAGTACTATGACCTTGCGCTGGCGGGGGATCCTCTTGCCGCGGAGCATTACCGGACGCTTGCGAAAACTGCAAAGGACTGTGTCGGATGCGGCCACTGCAGTGACCGCTGTCCGTTCCATGCAGATCAGGAAGCGCGAATGAGGGAAATCAGAGAGTACTTCAGGTGATCGTCTGCTTCCGTGCAGAATTCACTGTTAATTATGCAGGGCAGTACCAGTCTGCAAAGATGCTTTTCAGGTATGGAAATGACATAC
>CANQDS010000185.1 GCA_947593655.1 uncultured Lachnospiraceae bacterium
CGCACATTTAAGATAAAGGATTCGCCCTTGGGAACCAGATCGGCCGGTACCGGGAAGTAATCCTCGATATTTTCCTCCGCCAGGATGGGCTGTCCGGCGGCTACATTCCCGATCACGGGAAGGCTCACCATCTCGGTGCGCACCATCTGAAAGCTGTCGTCACAGATCTCGATGGCCCGGGGCTTGGTGGGATCCCTGCGGATATAACCGTTCTTTTCCAACGTCTCCAGATGCGAGTGGACAGAGGAGGTGGATTTCAGGTGGACGCGCTCGCAGATCTCCCGCACAGTGGGCGGATAGCCCTTCTGCAATATCTCATCCTTGATGTAATCCAAAATCTCCTGTTGTTTACCGGATATCTTGCCGTAACCCATTCTATATCCCTCCGTATTCGTATAGAATATCCCTCAATTTATATTCAGTATAACACCTTTTCTCGCAAAAAGCAAACATATATTCCAAAAATATGTTCGATTTTTCTCTTGACAGCAGAATGTACGTTCGATATAATAAAACAGAACAGATGTTCCGAACATACATTTTGATGGTGCCTTCCAAAGAATTCTGAAGAGGAAACTTTCCGAAGATGCTTCCGAAGAGGGTACCTTCCCAATCTTCCGAATCGGCCTTCCGATTTTTTCTGAAGGAAGGTTCGGGGTTGCGAAAGGCAGGAGAGATTGATTATGAGAGAGAGAGAAGAGAGAGCGGCAAGCCGGAAAGGTCAGAAGGGCGTTTATTATATGACGGACAGAGAGCTGCGCGCATACCGGAGGAACTGCCGCAGACAGAGGGAGCGGAAGCGCAGGGCACTGTCCCTTGCGGCTACGCTGTGCCTGATCCTTGTCTGTGCGGTGTCCTATCATGCCATCACCACCAGCGCGCACACCGATGAGGACGGGATGGACTTTAAGTATTACACGAACATCACGGTACAGAGCGGGGAGAGCCTTTGGGATATCGCCGGAGATCATATGGATGAGGAACACTATGAAAGCAGAAGCGACTATATGAAAGAGGTTCAGCACATCAATCATTTGGAGGAGGGGGATCTGCTCCGTGCCGGGCAGCATATCGTGATCCCGTATTATTCGGAGGAATTTGTCCAGTGAGCCCTGCAGGGGGGATATTCCTTTTGGACATTTGATAAATCATCTTAACCGACAGTAGATTTCTTCCTATTTGGGTGGTATAATAATTCGATAGCCATCTATATCGTGTTATCCGAATATTATGAGGCTGTTGTGAGGTGCAGTATGTATAAGATTGGTATTTGTGATGATGGGGAGAATGTCTGCACATCTATTGAAAATATGCTCCTGCAATATGCAAAAGAGAAGAATATACTGGTCGATACGAATATATGGTATAGCGGTGAAAGCCTGAGGGATTATCTGGTATCAGGCGGCCATCTGGATATGCTTTTTCTGGATATAGAACTGTTTCAAATGACCGGCATAGAGGTTGGCAGTTACATCAGGAACCAGCTGGATAACATGCGGCTGCAGATTGTTTATATATCCGGGAAAGCATCGTATGCACAGCAGTTGTTTAAGACGCAGCCGTTGGATTTCATGGTGAAACCGATCCTGCAGGAACAGATCAACGAAGTTATGGATCTGGCGCTCAGGATTATCAAAAAGAGAAACGAGCGGTTTGAATTCCGACAGGGAAAAGAGTACTATTATGTCCCTATGGGGGACATCGTTTATATGGTAAGCGAGAAAAGAAAGATAAAAGTTGTAACTGTGAAAACGGCGTTTGAATTTTATGGTAAATTAAAAGAGACTGCGAAATGTCTTTCGGAAGATTTTATTATGATACATCAGTCCTATATCGTCAATAAAGAGTATGTTTTTCGATATACATATGAGATGGTGGAGCTCATGGATGGCACGATACTGACGATCAGTCCGGCAAAACGTAAGCTTGTGAGGGACAAACTGCTGAGGGAAGATTAGACATGCTCGATTTTATGCTCTGTGCGCTTACCAATCTTTTTCGTATATATCTGATTGACCGATGCGTATCCGTCTTTTTTGGGGCGGTTGCAGACAAAAGGAAAAAACACATTGTATGCGCTTGCTTTTATGTCATAAATACCATGTTGTTCTGGGAGTATCATACGGTATGGATCAACATGGTATGCAATTTAATCGGAATTGGCGTTATCGTATGGCTCTATACAAAATCCGTCCGATCGAATCTGTTTGTGACCGGGACGATTTACCTGGTTAACTGCGGCTGCGATGTGGCGGCAACCTCTTTATTCGTCCATTATCGGGATGGAGAGGCTTATAATCAGATTTATGCGGTAATATCGCTCTTTTTGATTTTTATATGCGTGCTGGTAATCGAAAAAATGATTACCATTCATAAAGATACCGGATCCGTACAGAATGTGCCGCTGCTTTTAATGCCTGTTTGCAATATTATAGTGATTGCGCTTTTGATCTATACCGGCACTTGTACGGACATTGGGCTTTCCATTGTCAGCATCGGTCTGCTGGCAGTCAATTTTCTGATGCTCTATCTGTATAATTTATTG
>CANQDS010000186.1 GCA_947593655.1 uncultured Lachnospiraceae bacterium
AGGGCAGTTTCTCTTTTGTATAAGCTGCTCTTTTTTCTTTCTGCCCTGAATCTGATACTTTCCTTAAGAATTGTACCACAACGAAAAAAATAGGAAAACAGGGTCTGCGCAAACGACATCCTTTTTGCGCAAACGACACAAAAAAACGGAGGATCCAATCAGTTGTCAAACCACATTCTCCACTTAAAAAATTCCTTCTTGAACGCATCCTTATGGGCTCTCCCGATCATTACCTTGAATCCATTACACAGTGTAACCTCATGGCTTTGTGCCTTTTCAATGTATTTTAAATTGACAAGATACGACCGATGTATCCGGGAAAATCCAAATGGGGATAGGCTTTGCGCGGCCTCCGATATCTTCCCCTCACAAATATGCTCCCTTCCATCCAGCATCAGATATCTTAATTTTCTTCCGTATGTTTCCACAAGAAGAAGCTCCTTCAGATTGATCCCAATGCGCATCCCCGCAGTATCCGTACAGGAAAGGATCCGATCCTGAATCTTCGTTTTCAGGAAAGAATCCAGCGCCTCGCTCACTTCCTCCAAATGCCTTTTGTCCAGGTACCGGAAAGCATTCACCCTATATCCCGATCTCGCAAGCTCCGCATGGGAAGTCAAAAAACATACCTTGCATTTCTTTCCCTCGTGCATCAGCTGTTCTGCGATTTGAAAACCATCTTCTCCCTCCGCCAGCTCAATATCCAGAAACAGCAGGTCTGCATCCGAATCTTTCATAAAATCCTTCCCACTGCCATAAGCATGGATCTGAACCGGAATATTTTTATCCCTGCAATACGTTTCGATCACAGCCTGTATCTTATCCCGCCATACCGCTTCGTCCTCCACAATCCCTACTTTCATACCTTTTCCTCCCTGGGTATGGCAACGCTGATTTTAAACAGTCTTTCGCCGTTTTCCTCCACAGACTCCATATAGCATTCGCCGTGATACTTTTGAACGGCCGCAGCGATATTCTTCATACCAAATCCGTGGTTTCGTTTATCCCTTTTGGAAGTGGCCAAAAACGGCTTTCCCTTTACCACGGTTACCGCCTCCTCTGTACTGTTGAGGACGACGATAAATAGTTCCTTGGTATGCTCTATGAGTTCCATGTGTATTTTGGGAACATCCGCTTTTAATGCCGCCTCCAAAGCATTTTGCAATATATTTCCGACCAATGTGGTGAGATCAAACATCTCAAGACGGATTTTTTTGGTCAGTCTGCCTGACACCGTAAATTCTACTTTCTCCTTCGCCGCCAAATACGAATAATAATTTACAATGATATCCAGAAAACTGTCCCCTGTATGAATCTTTAAATCAAACTCGTTCTGCATATTCCAGATCGTATCGATGTATTCTTTGGCTTCTTCTGTCTTTTTCTCATTTAACAGTTCCCGCAGAACGCCAATATGATTGACCAGATCGTGTTTCAAACGCCGCACCGCCACAGATTGCTGGAGCTGATAATCGTATTGCTGTTTTTGCATATACATGAAAGATTGGAGTTCCCTGTTTTGTCTGCCTGACAATACATTTTTCACGGCCAGGCTCAGCGTAAGAAAAACGGAATAGATCGCTCCCGTAATGCTGATAAAAAACACGGCATATGCGTCCCAGCCATACGCGGTATGATTCTCGTTAAAGGAAACAAAGACCAAATTGTAAAACATTTGAAATATGCTTCCCTGAACCAGAAGGGCAAGCTTGTATTTGAATCCTATGTCACGCAAATAGACTTCCTGCTTCTTTAAAATCTGCCGGTATACAAAAAAATAGATTAAAAATGAGAGAAGATAAGCCGGTTCCATCCACCATGCAATATTGGTGCCGGTCATCCCTCTGCCAATCATTACAACCTGTATCAGCATAACGCTGAACGTATCTATAATTCCGGTAAAATACATGATGGAAGCGCTTAAAATAATTAAATAACCGAAACGCTCCTCAAAAAACAGGAGAATAGAAAGCACGCTCCAAAGAATGTAAACCATCGGAGAATTGACATCGTAATATGCGTTGAAAGCGCCTGCAAGCAGTACAGTTACTACAGAAGCGCCCACAAGAAGTCTGTTTTTTCTAGGGTAAATCCTAAATCCAAAATGAATTATAAATAAATAGATTAGATAATTGAACAGGTTATCTACCACATAAATCATATGCTTATCCCCTTTTGCGCTTCAGCGCACATACCAAAACGTAAACTACACTCCCATATCTGCATTTATCTACTATGCTAAAAAGGCGCACAACTCCCTGCGCACCTTTTTATAAAGCCGTTTTATTCTGTTCCTGCGCGAGCTGCCGCCTGTTACTTTACAAGCATCTCCTCACGCTCTGCAAGCCACTCGCGGACTGTATCTATGTCTACTTCAGCCACATCCGCAATTTCCTCGCAGGACATTCCTTTTTCCCAAAGTCTATACGCCATTTCTTTGGCCTTTTTCATCTCTCCTTTATTTAAAACGCCCACACTCAAGTTGCACATGCTCTGCACCTCCTCGC